>URQA01000005.1 GCA_900549885.1 uncultured Eubacteriales bacterium
CCGCCGGCGCCGCCTTGGGCCTGGCGGAGATGATCGCCTCCGGCGTCACCTGCGCGGCCGATATGTATATGCGTACCGGGGTCATCGCCCGGCAGGTACTGGACGTAGGCATCAGCGCCAACCTGTCCTGCGGCGGGGTCTATTTCGGCCCGCCGCAGGACTTCTCCCCGGAGGACTGCTCTGACTGCAAGAACCAGCAGGCCCTCACTCGCCAGTGGCACGGCGCGGGAGACGGCCAGATCCTGGTGGACGCCTCCATCCACGCCGAGTACACCTCATCCCCCCCGCTGTGGCAGTGGATGGCGGACTTCGCCCGGGATTATGGTCTGCGCATGCACGCGCATATCTCGGAGACCGCCTCTGAGCACCAGGGCAGCCTGGAGCGCCGGGGCCTGACTCCCATCCAGGCCCTGGACCGCTGCGGTGTGTGGGAAAACGGCGGCATCGCCGCCCACTGTGTCTATACCACGGCGGAGGACTGGGCCATCATGGCGGCCAAGGACGTGTCCTGTGTCCACAACCCCTGGTCCAACCTGAAGCTCGGCTCCGGCGTGGCCCCCATCCCCGACATGCTCCGGGCGGGGGTGAACATAGCCCTGGGCACCGACGGAATGAGCTCCCACAACAGCGCCGACTTTTTCTCCGACCTGAAGCTGGCCGCCTGCCTGCACAAAGGCATCCGACGGGACCCAACGGCTGTCACCGCCCGCCAGGCCCTGTATATGGCCACCGCCGGGGGCGCCCTGGCCCTGGGCCGGAGGGACACCGGGCGCATCGTGCCGGGATACCGGGCTGATCTCATCCTGGTGGACTTCGAGGCGGCCAACCTGGTGCCCTGCCACGACATCGCAGAGAACCTGGTCTTTGCTGCCCACGGAGCCAACGTGGTCATGAATATGGCCCGGGGAAAGGTCATATACAAGGATGGGGCCTTTTTGACCCTGGACCTGGACGCGATCAAATCAGAGGTGCGCCGCTACGCCCTCCCCCTGGTTTTCGGCGGAAGCCCCACCACCTGAAAAGGAGTACGATATGGCAGATCAAGCGAAAAAAAGCACCTTCTTCGGGGGAGTCGCCACCCTGGCTACCGGCGTGGTCATCGTCAAGCTCATCGGTGCGCTGTACAAGATTCCCCTAGCCAACATTCTCGGTGAAGAAGGAAACAGCTACTTCACTACCGCCTACAACATCTACAACGTATTTTTGACCATCTCCACCGCCGGTCTGCCGGTGGCTCTGTCCAAGGCCGTGTCCGAGGCCAACGCCCTAGGCCGCTACAACCAAGTGGACCGGGTATTCAAGGTCGCTCTGGGCACCTTCCTTGCCCTGGGTACTCTGTCCACCCTCATCATGTTCTTTGGGGCTGAACTTATTACAGCGGTCATCGGCAGTACAGGCGCTTCCGCCTCGGTGCGGGCTTTGGCCTTCTCCGCCCTGTTCGTATGCTGTATGGCCGCCTTCCGGGGCTACTTTCAGGGCCACGGAAACATGGCCCCCACCTCCAAATCCCAAATCGTGGAAGCGGCCATCAAGCTGTTGCTGGGCCTGGCTCTGGCCGCCCTGCTGGTGCAGCAGTCCAAAGAACTGGCCTCCGCCGGCGCCATCCTGGGCGTCACCTGCGGTTCTCTGGTGGCGCTGGTCTACCTGCTGTTCACCTTCTCCCGGCAGCGGGAGCGGCGCACGTCCAACGATCGCCCTGACTCCTCCAAGCGGATTTTCCTGTCCCTGATCTCAGTGGCTATCCCCATCACCATCGGCTCTTCGGTGACCAACATCGTCTACCTCATCGACAACGGCCTGATCCTCAACCAGCTGCAAAATGCCCTGGGCATGACCGAGGATGCCGCCAACGCCCTGTACGGCAACTATGGCGCGGTCAGCTCCCTGTATCAGCTGCCCTCCGCCCTGATGATTCCCTTTACAGCCTCCATCCTGCCCGCTGTGGCTGCCGCCCGCAGCCGCCGGGACCAGCGGGGGGCCTCCCGGGTATCCGAGTCGGCCATGCGCATCGGCATGCTGCTGGCCCTGCCGGCCGGCTTTGGCCTGACTGCCCTGGCTGGTCCCATCACCGCCATGCTCTATCCCGGCTATGACAACAACGTGGCTGGCGGCTGCCTGGCCTGGCTGGGCATTGCGTCCATCTTCGTGTGCATCATGCTGCTGTCCAACTCCATCCTCCAGGCCCACGGCATGGTCAATCTGCCTGTAGTCATCGCCGCCATCGGCGGCGTCATCAAGCTGGTGGTTAACTATGTGCTGGTGGGCATCGAATCCATCAACGTGGTGGGTGCGGCCATCGGTACGCTGTGCTGCTTCGCGGTGGTAGCCATCATGGACTTGTTCGTCATACACCGCATCATTCCTGCTCCTCCCCGGATGGACCGCATCTTCGTCAAGCCCCTCATTGCCTCTGGTTTCATGGCCTTGGCGGCCTGGGCCTGTCACGGCCTGCTGGCCAAGGTGCTGGGCCTGCTCTCTCCCTTCCAGGCCACCGACGCCGCCGGCGTGGTCACCGGTCTGACGGGAATGGGCAACGCCATTGCGACCCTCGGCGGCATCGGCATAGGCGTGGTAGTCTATGTGGTGCTTATCGTCGCCCTCAAGGCCATCTCCAAGGATGACCTGTCCTTGATGCCCAAGGGCGATAAGCTGGCCAAGATTCTCCGGATCTCCTGACGCAGACTTTCCCGGGTTTCCGCATTTTTCTCCGCCACATGAAAAAAACCTTGCAGAGCAGGTGAAAATATGATAGATTTAAGGTCACAGAAATCCTATGACTGCAACGATCTGCGCAAAATCGTCCACATCCTTCGGTCCCCTGGCGGCTGCCAGTGGGACCAGGCCCAGACCCACCAGTCCATTCGCCGGAATTTCCTGGAGGAAGCCTATGAGGTGGCGGAGGCGATTGACGAAGGCGACCTGGACCATCTGAAGGAAGAGTTGGGCGATGTCCTTCTCCAAGTGGTGTTCCACAGCTCCATCGAGGAGGATGCGGGCCGCTTTGACCTGGACGACGTGGCCGACGGCGTTTGCCGCAAGCTCATTTACCGCCATCCCCATGTATTCGGGGATGTGTCTGTCCAATCCACCGACGAGATTCTCTCCAACTGGGAAGATCTGAAAAAGAAGGAAAAGGGCCAGGCCACCCAGGCCGACGCGGTGGATGCGGTGGCCCGTACTCTGCCCGCCCTGTGGCGGGCGGAAAAGGTTCAGAAAAAGGCCGCTAAGGCGGGCTTTGACTGGCCCGGTGTCCAGGATGCGGTGGACAAGCTCTCCGAGGAGGTAGATGAGCTCCGCTCCGCCCTGTCGGGCCAGGGGAACCCGGTAGAGGAGCTGGGCGACCTGTTTTTTGCCGCCGTGTGCGTGTCCCGTTTTCTTAATGCCGACCCGGATGACGTGCTCCAGGCCGCCAGCGATAAATTTGCCGCCCGCTTCCGCCGGGTGGAAGCATTGGCTGGCCAGCAGGGCCGGCCCATGAATGAGATGACCTTGGAGGAACTCAAAGCCCTGTGGGTTCAGGCTAAGACTCAGGCTTAACAGCGCAGCGCGCTTTAAGTATCATAGAAATCCCTGCGGGATGGCCCGCAAAGAACTATTTTACAGGAGGAGACCGTACCATGAATAAAGCTGAACTGATTAATGCCGCCGCCGAGAAGGCCGGCCTGTCCAAGAAGGATACTGAGGCTGCTGTCAACGCCGCCATCGAGGCCATTACGGAGGCCCTGAAGCAGAACGACAAGGTCCAGTTGGTGGGCTTTGGCGCTTTTGAGGTGAAAGCCCGCGCTGAGCGCATCGGCCGTAATCCCCGCACCAAGGAGGAGATCAAGATTCCCGCCTCCAAGGTTCCCGTCTTTAAGCCCGGCAAGGCCCTGAAGGACGCCATCGCAGAGTAATTCATTTTCAGATAAAAGCGGAGGCAGGGCTTTGCCCTGCCTCCCTTTTCATCTGCCTGGGAAAAGGCGTGTGTCAGAGATTTTGCGGGCGCCCTAATCCCCCTCAAATCGCCGGAAATAAATCCCGTCGATTTCAAGGTCTGCTTCTTCGGAAGCGGATCTGGGTGCGGCGGCTCCGCTGCCGGGTCGCCTTTGGCGGCTCCGGTGCGCGGCCCCTCTCACTGGAAAGGTCGTGTTTTTTTGAGATTGGACAAGTGGCTCAAGGTGTCTCGGCTCATCAAGCGGCGCACTGTGGCCAACGAGGCCTGCGACAACGGCCGGGTTACCGCCAATGGGCGGCCGGTCAAGGCCTCTTATGAGGTAAAGCCCGGTGACGTGCTGGAGTTGAAATTCGGTGAAAAGCTCATCCGGGTGGAGGTATTGTCCACCGCGGACATTGTGGGTAAGGCGGACGCCTCCGCTATGTACCAGGAGCTACGGTAACGGAAAACAGGCCGGCGGATCACTCCGCCGGCCTGTCCTCTTCCACGCCCCGGCACCATTTTACTGCCCGGGGCATAATGATTCTGACCACGGCGAACAGCCCATAGCCTACCAGCGTCCCCAGGGTGTTGGCGATCAGGTCGTCCACGTCAAAGCTCCGGCCCACCACCGGCTGGACCAGTTCGGTGACCAGGGATAGGGCCAGTCCCAGCCCTGTCACCCGCCACCAGCTCACCCTGTTCCACACAAAGGGCAGCAGCAGGCCCAGGGGGAGATAGAGCATCACATTGCCCAGCACCTGCCAGGAGCCGCCGGACAGTGCCTGCCACACCAGGCTGGGGAATGACACGGTAAACGAGAAGCTTCCCTGGAACCACCGGACACCCAACTCCAGCGGCCAGCCATACCGGATGGCTTGCCAGAGAGAAATCCAAAATCCGCCAGGCATCCATACCAGGTTCAGCAGCCCCACCAGCCAGCACACCAGCAACAGCCGCACCCCCTCGTTTCCCCAGCTGTTCCGGGACCGTCCCCGCCGCTTCAGCCACAGCCGCCGGGCCAGGGCGTACACCACGGCCGCCAGGAGCACTGGCGGCAACACGCTGGCAAAGTCGAACACATACTCCATGATCCTGAAATAGAGATGACTGTGCATCCCTGCTCTCCCCCTCTCTGTACGCCGGGCCCCGGCGGGTCTCTCGGCTGGTTTGAGTATACCACAGTCCCGGCGGGAAAGTCCTTGCGATTTTCTTACGGTTTTCTTGGTTTTTTCTCACCATTGACAGGGCCTTTTTTACGTAGTATCATAAACGAGAAATATTCTTAATAGTAAAAAGGAGTTTTACCGTGCTGCTGCGTGAATTGCTTTATACTCTGCTGGGCACCGGCTTCACCTGCCTGGCCACTGTAATGGGAGCGGCCATGGTCTTTTTCTTCCGAAAGGACATGTCCTCCAATACGCAAAAGGTTTTCCTGGGCTTTGCCGCCGGAGTCATGACAGCTGCGGCAGTGTGGTCCCTGCTCATCCCGGCCATGGACATGGCCCGGGAGGCCGGGCAGAGTCCCATTCTCCCAGTCGGAGGCGGATTCGTGCTGGGCGCGGCGATGCTCATGGTGCTGGACCGCCTGCTACCCCACCTCCATCTGGACAGCGAAGCGCCGGAAGGCCTGCCCGCCAGGCTCAAGCGGACTACCATGCTGGTGCTGGCCGTCACCCTCCACAACATCCCAGAGGGGATGGCGGTGGGGCTGTCCTTTGCCGTGGCCGCCCAAGACATGAGCAGCGGCTCCTTGGCTGCCGCCATGGCGTTGGCCCTGGGCATGGCCCTGCAAAACTTTCCCGAGGGGGCGGCGGTGGCCCTCCCCCTGCGCTCAGAGGGCTTGAGCAAGGGCCGTTCCTTCGTCTACGGCGCCCTGTCCGGAGTCGTGGAGCCTATATTCGGTCTGCTCACTGTGCTGGCCGCGGGCAGTATCTCTGGGATCATGCCCTGGCTGCTGTCTCTGGCCGCCGGGGCCATGGTCTATGTGGTGGTGGAGGAACTCATCCCCGAGGCACATCTGGGAGAGCACTCCCACGTGGGCACAGTGAGCGTCATGGCTGGTTTTCTGGTGATGATGCTGCTGGATGTGACGCTGGGATAACATACGACCGCCTCGGACAGAGCTTGTCCAAGGCGGTCGTGTCATGCTATCAAAATATCCCCGGCTCTATGGATCTCGTCCCATTGAGCGGTTATGAAAAGACGCTGTATCCCTTCCTTCTCCGCCCCAGGGCCGGGGCCGTGTCTACACAGGGGAAGAGGTGGGCCCCCATGCGACGGTTTCCGGCCACTCGCAGCTTATGGCAGACCCGGTCACGCTCTGTCCACCGCAGGCCACCGCCAATTCTGAGAGCGCGTCCCCCAGGTTCTGTTCCTTCTCCGGACGCAGTACCACAATGGCCAGGCAAATGGTAAACACCACCAGCACCACCGCAATCACCGGCCAGAAATGCCTCTTTTTCATCGCAGCCACCTCCTTCCAAGGCACGATACGCCCTGCCGTTTTCTTTCATGATAACACAGCCTCCCCCCTTCTGACAAGCAGGGCTTTGGGCAAAGTCCCTCTATCATTTTGTCACATCCTATGATATGATAACATTTAAATCGTGCTAGATAAGGAGTATATCATTGTCATGATCACTGTATCCGACCTGTCCCTGAACTACAGCGGACAACCCTTGTTTTCCCATGTAGACCTGCAGTTCACCCGGGGCAACTGCTACGGCATCATCGGCGCCAACGGCGCGGGCAAGTCCACCTTCCTGAAAATCCTCTCCGGCCAGCTGGAGCCCTCCAGCGGTCAGGTGTCCATCCTGCCCAACGTGCGCATGTCGGTGCTCAAGCAGGACCAGAACGCCTACGACGCCTACAACGTCATGGACACCGTCATCATGGGCAACCAGAAGCTGTACGACATCGGCCATGAGATGAACGCCCTGTATGAGAAGGAGGACTTCTCCGACGAGGACGGCCTGCGGGCGGCGGACCTCCAGGCGGAGTATGCCGAGATGGGCGGCTATGAGGCGGAGAGCGACGCCTCCCGCATCCTCCAGGGCCTGGGTGTGGGCACCGAGTACCACTACAACGACATGGCCACCCTGGACGCCCGGCTGAAGGTAAAGGTGCTGCTGGCCCAGGCCTTGTTTGGCAATCCGGACATCCTGCTGCTGGACGAGCCCACCAACAACTTGGACATCGCCGCGGTGGAGTGGCTCAACGATTTCCTCATGGACTACGACGGCACCGTCATCGTGGTGTCCCACGACCGGCACTTCCTGAACACCGTGTGCACCCACATCGTGGACATCGACTACAACAAGATCAAAATGTACGTGGGCAACTACGACTTCTGGTACGAATCCTCCCAGCTGGTGCAGAACCTCATCAAGCAGCAAAACAAGCGCAACGAGGACAAGATCCGGGAGCTACAGGAGTTTATCTCCCGCTTCTCCGCCAACAAATCCAAGTCCAAGCAGGCCACCGCTCGGCGCAAGCTGCTGGACAAGCTCACCGTGGAGGAACTGCCCGCTTCTTCCCGGCGCTACCCTTGGGTGGGCTTTACCCCCGACCGGGAGGTGGGCAAGGACATTTTATTCGTCACCGACGTGTCCAAGACGGTGGACGGGGTAAAGCTGTTGGATAAGGTGTCCTTCATCGTGGGCCACGGGGACAAGATCGCCTTCGTGGGGGACAACGAGAACGCCCACACCGCCCTGTTCAAGATCCTCACCGGGGAGTGGGAGCCCGACGAGGGCAGCGTGAAATGGGGACAGACCGCCACCTTCTCCTACTTTCCCAAGGACAACTCCCCCTTCTTCAACGGCTGTGACCTCAACATCCTAGACTGGATGCGCCAGTTCTCCGAGGATCAGCACGAGAGCTACCTGCGGGGCTTCCTGGGCCGGATGCTCTTCTCCGGGGACGACATTTTCAAGCCGGTGAAGGTGCTCTCCGGCGGGGAGAAGGTCCGGTGCATGCTGTCCCGGATGATGCTGTCCGGGGCCAACGTGCTGCTGCTGGACCAGCCCACCAACCACCTGGATCTGGAGTCCATTGCCGCGCTGAACAACGGCCTGGAGGCGGTGAAGTGCAACGTGTTGGTGTCCTCCCACGACCATCAGCTGGTGCAGACGGTGGCCAATCGGATCTTCGACTTCACCAGCGATGGAAAGCTCATCGACCGCCGCTGTACCTACGAAGAATATCTAGAGACACAGCTGAGCCATGAATGATCTGGGACGCTTTGCGCTCATCTGGCTGACGGTCCTGAGCCTGCTGGCCTTCATCTTGTTCGCCCAGGACAAGTTCAAGGCACGCCATGGCCGCTGGCGGATCTCCGAGGCCGCCCTGTGGGCCGTGGCCATCCTGGGGGGCGGTGTGGGCGCCACGGTGGGCATGCGGCTGTTCCACCACAAGACGAAAAAGGGCTTTTTCCACATCGGCCTGCCCCTGCTGGCTCTGCTGCAGATCGCCTTGGCGGTGTGGGCAGTCCTGGGCTTTCCCGGCTGGCCGCTGTGAGGCGCGCCTCCGCCCCAGCCGCCGGGACCGCTCACTCCAGGCAGTTGCGTGTTCCCCACAGCCGTGATATAATTTTTGTTGAAGCGGCGGGCCTGCGGCCCGCCCACTGGATTTGAGGTCGCGCCGGAGGAAAACGGCGTTCCTAGGACGGGTGTCTGTGGACGGGGACCTTGGATCAGGCACGAGAGAAAGGAACGACGATATGGAGATCAACGGCGAAGTAGTATCCGACATCTATTATTACCAAGACATGGACCTGTCCGATGCCACCAGGAAAGCGCTGGATAAAAAGGGCTTCACCCAGGCCACCGCCATCCAGGGGGGGGCCATCCCCTGCTTCATGGAGTGGAAGGACGTGGTAGCCAAGGCTCCCACTGGCACCGGCAAGACCTATGCCTTCGGCATCCCCATGGTGGAGCACGTGGACCCGGCGTCCGACCAGGTCCAGGGCCTCATCCTGGCCCCCACACGGGAGCTGGCCATCCAGATTCGGGATGAGCTGCGGGACCTGTGCGCCTTCCGGGATGGGGTGCGGGTGGTGTGCCTCTACGGCGGCCAACCCATCGACAAGCAGATCACCCAGCTGAAAAACAAGCCCCAGATCGTGGTCGCCACCCCCGGCCGGCTCATGGACCACATGAAACGGCGCACCGTCAGGCTGGATGCAGTGCAGACCGTGGTGCTGGACGAGGCGGACCGGATGTTGGACATGGGCTTTATCCAGGACGTGACCCGCATCTTGGACAAAATGCCCCACCGAAAAAATCTAGGTCTGTTCTCCGCCACCATCAGCCGGGAGGTAATGGACATCTCCTGGGTGTACCAGCGGGACCCGGTGGAGATCACCGTCCGCCCGGTAGAGGAAAACCGCCCGGACATCCAGCAGTACCGCATCGAGCTCGACGGCCGGGAGCAGAAGCTGGACACCATGGTGGCCCTTCTCAACGCCGGGGGCTATGAGCGGGCCATCGCCTTCTGCAACACCAAGAACATGACCGACAGGCTCTCTGGTCTTTTAAAAATGCGGGGCATTTCATGTCAGGCCATTCACGGGGATATCCAGCAGCGGGTGCGGGAGCAGACTCTGAAAAAGTTCAAAGAGGGCAAGATCCGGGTGCTGGTGGCCACCGACGTGGCTGCCCGGGGCCTGGACATCGACGATGTGGATGTGGTATTCAACTACGATGTGCCCGACGAGCAGGAGTACTACATCCACCGCATCGGCCGCACCGGTCGGGCCAAGAAGCACGGCGTGTCCTATACTTTGGTGGCCAGCGTCACCGAGGCGGTAAAGATGCGGGACATCGCCCGCAACGCCCGCATGGACATCCAGCTTTTGAAATATGACAAGGACGGCTGTCTGACCCTGGTGGAGTCCCCGTCCTGACAGCCAGAACTACCCAAGTTTGCGGAAAAGTCTCGCAGATAGTTGAACCTCATGATTTATAATCATGTGGAGTTGAACTTATGCAGAGCGCGCCCGCAGGCGCGAATAATATCAAATCTGTGTTCGACCGCGGTGCGTACGTGGTCGAACACACTGTTCGGCCCGCAAACGTGCGAACCGCGTTCTGCGCGGTGAGTGCGCTGCCGCGGGCCGTAATTCTTTTGCCGGAAAAGGCTGTGCCTTTTCCGGCAAATAAAAATGCGGCGCGGATAAAAATCCGCGCCGCATTTGTCTGATTTTTAGCCGCCCGTCTCACACAATAAAGCACATCACCAGCGTGAGCACCATAAACACAATGGCCACCCACTTGGTCATCTTGGCCAGCCGGGCATCCATGCTCTTGGACTTGTTCTTAGCCAAGAAAGTATCGCCGCTGCCGCCGCCAATGGCACCGGACAGCCCGGAGCTTTTTCCGCTCTGGAGGATCACTACGACGATCAAAAACAGGGCCAGAATCACATAGACGATAGACAAAATCAGCTCGTAAATGGGCATAACAGCTCCGTCCTTTCGGAAAAATAGATCAGATGGGCGCACCCGCCCCTTGCAAGTAAAGAATATGATAGCACACTTTTCCCCTGAATGCAAGGCCTTTTTGCAATTTTGCCCACGCCAAGAGGTAATAGACCACGCCAGCAGATTTTTTTCAAAAAGCGGGAACCTTTTTCCTCGACCTGCGTCAAAGAATAACAGCGCGGCCCACACCGCCTCCATCACTAAATCAAGCAATGTAAGGAGCAAAACCATGAAAAAAGTGATTTCTTTTCTGTTAGCAGCCACGATGGCCCTGTCTCTGGCCGCCTGCGGCAATTCTGGAAGCGGCGGCTCCGGCGATGCTATCACCATTGACCTGAGCGCTTTCTACACTGAGATGTACGATTCCATTTTCCCCGACCCCGACAACGCTCCCGCTCTGTCCGAGATCACCGGCGATTATCTGGAGCAGACTTATCCTGGTCTGAGTGAAGTGGAAACCAAGCAATGCTTGGCCTATGCCCCCATGATCACCGCCGTGGCCTATGAGATCGCCCTGGTGGAAGTAGCCAACGCCGATGATGTGGCCAAGGTCCAGGAGATCTTCCAGGCCCGCATCGATACTCAGATTGAGGGCGGTGCTTTCTATCCAGCTACGGTGGAAGCCTGGCAGAATCAGTCCGAGATCGTCACCCGGGGTAACTATGTGGCCCTGTTCGTGGGCGCGGAGAAAGACCAGATGGTAGAGGCTTTTAACGCCGCTGGACAGTCTGAGGCCCAATAAGCACCCCCCTTATATAATTAGAGATAAAAGGAGCAGATCAGAATGAAAAAAACGCTTGCCCTGCTGATGGCTCTGGCCATGAGCTTGTCCCTACTGACCGCCTGCGGCAGCCCAGCTGACACCGCCAGCCCTTCCCCTGATCCCGATGCCAGCCAGTCCCAGGACGCCGGCGATCCTTCCCAGGAGCCGTCTGAAGATCCGGCTGAGTCCCCCTCCCAGGAGCCGTCTGAGGTCCCCTCTGAAAATCCTTCCCAGGCCCCCTCTCAGGAGCCGTCTGACAGCCTGCCCACCAACGGCGATACCGTGGAGCCTTCCCTGGAGCTGAGCATGCACGATGCCACCATTACCTACGCTGGCTATGTGCTCAAGCTCAAGCCCACTTTCACCGGCACCCAGGCCAGCGACATCACCTGGACCTCCAGCGACGAGTCCGTGGCCACCGTGGACCAGAACGGCAACGTCACCTCCGTAGCTCCCGGCAAAGCAGTCATCATTGCCCGCGCCGCCGGCGGCCTGGAGGCCAGCTGTATTGTCCGCTGCCGCTGGACGGAGGAAGAATCCCCTGCCCCCTCTGAAAAGCCCTCTACTCCTCCTACGCAGGAGCCCTCCGGCGTGGACCTGGCTGCTTTTGCTGAGAGCATCGTATCCACTTACTTCTCTGAAGTGATGTTCTTCCAGAAGGCCGATGCCGCCTTGATGGATGGCCTGTATGCCGGCCTGTCCGATATTGACACCGTGGAGTGTATCGCCTACGCCACTTCTATGAGCATGAACAGCAATGAGTTTACTCTGGTCCAGGTGGCTGACAACGCCGATGTAGAGGCAGTGAAAGCCATTTTACAAGCCCGCATCGACTACATGGTAGGCGACGGTAACGGCCCGGGCGGCGCCTGGTATCCTGGCCCCACCCAGGACTGGAAGGAGAACTCCCGGGTGGTGTCCAACGGCGACTATGTGATGATGGTGGTCCACGAGGACTGCGATACCATCGTCAGCGAATTCAACGCCCTATTCTGAGCCTTTCCCTTCCTGCCCTACAATTTCATCTTGTATCCGCCGGAAATTGTGTTATGATGAAAGATGAGGTTTCGCCGGCCTTTCTCATCCATTCCCAGGGGAGCGGTGTAAGCAGCACCGCTCCCCTTTTTATGGAAAAATGCTGTTGAGGTGATGTCCATGGTCTTTTCCACTCCGTATTTTCTATTCTTATATCTACCTGCCGTATTGCTTCTCTACTATATCTCCCCCCTGAAGCTGCGCAATTTTGTGCTGTTGGTGTTCACCCTGCTGTTTTACGGCGGGGGCGAGCCGGTGTATATCCTGCTGATGGTCTTCACCATTGTGCTGGACTATTTCGCCGGCATCATCGTCCACCGCTGCAAGCAGAAAGGCAACGACAAAGGGGCAAGGTGGGCGGTGGGCCTCTCCCTGGCTCTGAACCTGGCCATCCTGTTCTTCTTCAAGTATTGGGATCTGGTAGCCACTACCTTGCAGCACATCGGCATCCCCATGCCGGTGCTGGAGCTGACCCTGCCCATCGGCATCTCCTTCTACACCTTCCAGACCATGACCTATCCGGTGGACATCTACCGGGGAGACGCAGAGCTGCCCAAAAACCTGGTGAACTTCGGCACCTTCGTCACTCTGTTTCCCCAGCTCATTGCCGGTCCCATCATTAAGTACAAGGATCTGGCCGACCAGATGGCCTTTCGCACCCACTCCCCGGAGAAGTTCGCCTCCGGCGTGCAGATCTTCATTGTGGGGCTGGGCAAGAAGGTGCTGCTGGCCAACAACATCGGCCAGCTGTGGGACGTATACCTTGCCACCCCCGGCACGGAGCTGACCACCCTTGGGGCCTGGCTGGGCATTCTGGCTTTCTCCCTTCAACTCTACTTCGACTTCTCCGGCTACTCCGATATGGCGGTCGGCATGGGGCGGATGCTGGGCTTTCAATTCCTGGAGAACTTCAATTATCCCTATTTGGCCAAGTCTGCCACTGAGTTCTGGCGGCGGTGGCACATCTCCCTGGGCAGCTGGTTCCGGGAGTACCTGTATATCCCCCTGGGGGGCAACCGGGTAAAGGCGCCCCGGATGGTGTTTAACCTATTCGTGGTATGGGCCTGCACCGGCATCTGGCACGGGGCCAGCTGGAACTTCCTCATCTGGGGTCTGTACTACTTTGTCATCATCGTGTTTGAGCGGTTTTTCTTCTCCAGCGTGCTGGACAAGCTGCCAGGCTGGGTGGGTCACGTGTACGGCCTGTTCATTGTCATGGTGGGCTGGGCGCTGTTCGCTGTTGAGGACTTCACCGCCATGGGACTCTATCTCAAGGCAATGTTTGGCCTGGGCGGGACGGGCCTGCTGGACGGCACCTTCCTCTACTATCTGCGCAGCTATCTGCCCATCCTCATCATCGCCATCCTGGCCGCCACCCCTCTGGCAAAAAACCTATGGGCAAAGCTCAGCACCCGGGGCCGCCAGGTAGCTGTCCCCGTGCTGATGCTGGCCGGGCTGGCGCTGGCCACCGCCTATCTGGTGGACGGCACCTACAACCCCTTCCTCTATTTCCGCTTTTGATCGGGAGGTGCTGACATGAGCAAAAAATACTCCATTTTTATTACCGTCCTGTTCTGCCTGTTCCTCTTCGGCTTCGGTATCGCCCTGCTGGTGCTGCCGGACCGGGAATTCTCCGAGCAGGAGAACCGCTATCTCACCCAGTTTAAGGCCCCCACCCTGGACAGCGTCTTTGGGGAGAACGGCCAGTTCATGGCTGACTTTGAAAAATACGTCAACGACCAGTTCCCTCTCCGGGACCAGTGGATCCAGCTGAAGGCCTGGTCCGAGCGGCTGCTGGGCAAGCAGGAGAACAACAAGGTTTACTTCGGCACCGACGGCCAGACCTTGTTTGCCCAGTTCAACGCCCTGTCCGACGAGGCGCTGGCTGAGCGGGTGGACTACGTCAACCAGCTGGCGGACAACGTCATCGTCCCGGTCTACTTCTCCCTCATCCCAGACAAGACCTATGTGTGGGCGGACCGCCTGCCGGACGGTGCTCCCCGGGTGGACGACGGCTCCACTTTGGACCGGGCCCAGGCGCTGTGCTCGGAGTGGGTAACCTGGATTGACCTGAAAAATGTTCTTCAGGGGGGCGATGTGTTCTACCGCACCGACCACCACTGGTCCACCATGGGGGCCTATCAGGGCTACCAAGCCCTCATGACCTCCATGACCGGCTCCTACACCCAGCTGGACACCCAGCCCACCCTGGTGTCCGACCGCTTTTACGGCACCACCTGGTCCTCCGCGGGAGCGGGCTGGATCTCCCCGGACGAGATGTACACTTGGGTGCCTGAGGGCGGTCTGACGGGAAACACCACCGTCACCCGCTATCCCGAGGGACTCCCCGAGGAGGGTTCCCTCTATGACCTGTCCAAGCTGGAACAAAAGGACAAGTACTCCATGTTCCTGGGCGGCAACCAGGGGCTGTGCATCATTGAAAATCCGGACGCTCAGAATGGCAAGCTGCTGGTCATCCGGGACTCCTATTCCGACTCCCTGGCCCCCTTCCTGTCCATGGACTACCAGGAGGTCCACCTGTTTGACCCCCGGTATAACCGCACCCCCATCTCCGCCTATATTGAGGACAATGAGATTGACGCGGTGCTGGTGCTCTACTCTGCGGCCAACTTTTCCACGGACGATAATCTGTTCCTGCTGGCCCGGTGACATCTTTCCGAACGACAAAAACAGCCCCTGGAAGCGACTGCTTCCGGGGGCTGTTTCCCTTATTTCCCATTTCGGCCGGGCGGCCTGGCAATCAGCCGCCCAGGTAGGCTCTTTTCACAGCCTCATCATTGAGCAACTCGACACCGCTGCCGCTGGCGACGATCTTCCCCGTCTCCAGAACATAGCCTCGGTCCGCCACGGACAGGGCCATCTGGGCGTTTTGCTCCACCAGCAGAATGGTGGTGCCGGCCTTGTGCAGACTCTGGATGATCTCAAAAATCTGATCCACCAAAATGGGTGCCAGCCCCATGGATGGCTCATCCAGCATCAACAGCTTAGGGTTGGCCATCAGCGCCCGGCCCATGGCCAGCATCTGCTGCTCGCCGCCGGACAGAGTGCCGGCAATCTGCTTCCGTCGCTCCTTCAGCCTGGGAAACTGCTCATAGACCCGGGCAATCCCTGGGTCCACAGTGGAGCCGGGCTGGGTATAGGCGCCCATCTCCAGGTTTTCCTCCACCGTCATCTGCAAGAAGATGCGCCGCCCCTCAGGCACATGAGCCAGCCCCTGGGACACGATCTTATGGGCGGGCACCCCTGCCAGGCTCTTGCCCAAAAACTCGATGGAGCCGGTCTTGGAGGGGAGCAGGCCGGATACAGTATTCAGAATCGTGGACTTACCCGCTCCGTTAGCCCCGATGAGGGTAACAATCTCCCCATCCTGTACCTCGAAGGACACGCCCTTGATGGCATGGATGGCCCCATAGTATACATTGATATCGTTGACCTTCAGCACGGCATTAGCCCCCTCTCTTCTTGCCCAGATAGGCCTCGATCACCGCGGGGTTGGCCTGGATCTCCTCCGAGGTGCCCTTGGCGATGACCCGGCCGAAGTTGAGCACGCAGATCCCCTCGCAGATGCCCATGACCAAATTCATGTCATGCTCAATAAGCATGACGGCAATGTGGAAGGTGTCCCGGATCTTGACGATGTTCTCCATCAGCTCCGCCGTCTCCGAGGGGTTCATGCCCGCGGCTGGCTCGTCCAGCAACAGCAGGGAGGGGTTGGTGGCCAGCGCCCGGACAATCTCCAGCCGGCGCTGGGCGCCGTAGGGCAGGGATCCGGCCTTGTGGCCCGCCAGGTCCTGCATATCAAAGATGGATAAAAGCTCCAGCGCCCGGTCCCGCGCCGCCTTCTCCTGCCGCCAGTACTTGGGCAGGCGCAGCACTCCGGTGAGCGCGGAGTATTTCTCCTGATTGTGCAGGCCGATCTTCACGTTGTCCTCCACCGACAGGTTGTTGAACAGCCGGATATTCTGGAAGGTGCGGGCGATGCCCATTCGGTTGATCTGGGCGGTGGTCTTACCCGAGGTGTCCAGCCCGTCCAGCAGGATAGTGCCCCGGGTGGGCTGATAGACCTTGGTGAGCAGGTTAAACACTGTGGTCTTGCCTGCGCCGTTTGGCCCGATAAGTCCGGCGATCTCCGTGCGGCCAATGGTCAGGTTGAAGTCGTCCACCGCCTTCAGGCCGCCGAAATCGATGCCCAGATGGCTGCACTCTAGAATGGGGGACTTATCGATGTCCCGCTCGGGGATGATAGAATGGCTGGGCACCGGCACCATCTTACCCTTTTCAAATTTCTTAGCCATCCACAGCCGCCCCCTTTCGTCTGGGAATGATTTTGCCCACAAGCCCACGCATCTGGGGGTTATTTGTGGCCAGCATAACCAGGATCAGCACGATGGCATACACCAACATACGCAGGTCAGCAAACTGCCGCAGGGCTTCTGGCAGAACATAGAGCACCACCGCTGCGATGATGGAACCCCAAATATTGCCCAGGCCGCCTAGCACCACGTACACCAGCACCAGAATGGACTGGTTAAAGTCGAATTGAGCTGCGCTGACGCTGGAGTAGTTCAGACCGAACAGAGCGCCGGCCGCACCCGCCAGGGCTGCAGAGGTAACGAAGGCGGTAAGCTTGTACTTGGTCACATTGATGCCTACGCTCTCGGCAGCGATCCGGTTGTCCCGGATGGCCATGACCGCCCGGCCCGTGCGGCTGCGCACCATATTGAGCACCACGATGAGGGTGATCATTACCAGCACAAAGCCCATGGTAAAGGTGGCGATACGGGTGTTGCCCGAGGCGCCCTGGGCGCCTTTGATGATCTCAATGCCGTTTTCGCTCAGCCCCAGGCTGTCAATGCTCTTCGTTCCGTCAATATTTAGGGCAATGTGCAGACCGTTCTCATCCCAGCCCACCAGCAGGCAGTTGATGATGTCCTTAATGATCTCGCCAAAGGCTAAGGTGACAATGGCCAGGTAGTCTCCCCGCAGGCGCAGCACGGGAATCCCCACAATAAAGCCCACAATGGCGGCGAAAATAGCACCCGCCACGATGGCTATGATCATGCGGATCAGGTCATTGGGAATCGCGGACTGGAGGCTCATGGCGGTAATAATGCCGGAAAACACGCCTACGCTCATGAACCCCGCATGACCAAGGCTCAGCTCGCCCAGAATACCCACGGTGAGGTTCAGGCTCACCGCCATGCACACATAAGCACAGATAGGCACCAGCATGCCGCTCATGGACCGGTTGAGCAACCCCTGGGACTGGCAGACCATCACGATGACAAAGGCCAGGATGACCCCCAGGTAGGTGGCGTAGTCCACCTTGGTGACCGTTTTCATCTCCTTGAAATAGCGCTTCAGTTTCCCGTCCGGCTTTTTGACGTTGGCCGGCTTATTCTGTTTTTTCATCCCCGCCACCTCACACTTTCTCGGGCACATACTTGCCCAGCAGGCCGGAGGGCTTCACCAGAAGCACCACAATCAGCACAGCAAACAAAATGGCGTTGGACAGCTGGGTAGAGATATACGCCTGGGCCATGGCCTCGATAATCCCCAGCAACAACCCTCCCAGGAAAGCCCCGGGAATGGAGCCGATGCCGCCGAACACTGCGGCGGTAAACGCCTTGATGCCAGGCATGGAGCCAGTGGTGGGCTTGAGCACCGGGGAGTAAGAGCACAGCAACACCCCGGCTACAGCCGCCAGGGCTGAGCCGATGGCGAAGGTCATGGAGATGGTCCGGTTGACGTTGATGCCCATGAGCTGGGCCGCCCCTCGGTCCTCCGAGCAGGCCCGCATGGCCTTGCCCATCTTGCTCTTACTGGTGAAGGTGGTCAAGGCAAGCATGATGACGATACAGGCCACCACCGTCAGCAGCGCCACATAGGAGATCCGCAGTTGGCCGCCGAAGAGGGTCAGCTGGCCGCTGACGACAGGAGTGAAGTTTACGGGGTTAGCGCCGAACAGGATCTGAGCCGCGTTCTGCAAAAAGTAGCTCACGCCGATGGCGGTGATCAGCACCGCCAAGCTTCCAGCCTGGCGCAATGGCCGGTAGGCCAGTCCCTCGATGACCACGCCCAGCACTGTGCATACCGCCATGGCAATCAGCACAGACACCAGCGCCGCAGCTCCAGTGGCAAAGGACGAGGGGGTATCCCCCAGCAGGCTGCCAGTGGCAAAGGACGTAACATAAAAGGATACATAGGCACCCACCATGATGACGTCGCCATGGGCGAAGTTGAGCATTTTGGCAATTCCGTACACCATAGTATACCCCAGGGCAATGATGGCGTAGATGCTCCCCATGCTGATGCCGTTGATCAGGTAGGACAAAAATTCCATACGCGCTCACACCTCTCTCTTTTCCCTGTTATGGCAGGAACCAGGGAACGGCGCTGTGCCGTGCTCACTGGTCCTGCCGCAGAAACGCAGGGGGGCTGCCAGGTGTCTCCCCGGCAGCCTGCCCTGCTCTGTATTCGATTTTCCCCGATTAGGGCGTGACGTAAGTCCCGTTCTCGATGACCACGGCGGCCGGGTCCTTGCTGACGGCGCCGTTTTCGTCCCAGGTCATCTCAGAACCGGCACTGGTCAGACCTACCAAAGACAGGTTGCCCATGGCAGCGATGAGCGCGTCGCAGATCTCCTCATTGGACATATCGGCGGTGACGCCGGCGGCCTTGATGGCTTCATAAATGATGTATACCCCGTCATAGGCGTCCGCGGCGAACTGATTGGGGGTCTCGCCAAAGCGGGACTCATACTCCGCCACGAAGTTCTGGGTGGCCTCGTCCTCCGCGTCAGCGGAGAAGGGGGTCAGCAGGTACACGCCCTCAGCCAGGGATGTGTCGAAGCCCTTCACGCCCAGGATGCCGTCCATGCCGTCCACGCCGAAGAAGGTGGGTTCATAGCCCATGGCGTTGGCCTGGGTCAGGATGACAGAGGCGGGCTCGTAATAGATGGGCAGGAAGATCAAGTCCGCCCCGGCGGACTGAGCGCCAGTGAGCTGGTTGTTGAAGTCGGTCTGGTTAGCCTCGGTGAAGGTGCCCTCATAGACCACGGACATGCCGCGGCTCTCGGCCTCAGCCACGAAGTTATCCCGGATACCCTGAGAGTAAGCATCGTCGTTGCGGTAAATGATGGCAATCTTGGGATCCTCAAAATTTTCGTTGATGTACTGGGCGGAGCGGGTGCCCTGGTTGGAGTCGGTGAAGCACACCTGGAATACGTTGTCGTTTCCCTCAATGACGTCGTCACCGGAGCCGGAGGGGGTCAGAGTGAATACCCGATCCTCGTAGGTCAGAGGAACCACGTTCAAGGCCGGGCCGGTGGTGACAGTGCCCAGCAGGATCTGCATACCCTGGTCCATCAAGGTATTGTAGGCGTTAGCGGCAGTCTCGGCATCACTGGTGTCGTCCTCGCTGATCAGCTTGAACTGGATATCGCCGCCCAAAGCGTTGATCTCGTCCACGGCGATCTGGGCCGCGTTGGCCACGTTGGTGCCGTAGATGGCGTTGCTGCCGGTCAGCGGGCCAATGACACCCAGTGTGAAGGTGCCGCCAGCCTCTCCAGCGGGGGCCTGGGACTGCTCGTCGCCCGCGGGCTGGGACTGCTGGGTATCGCCGTCGTCGGGGGCCTGGGAATCGGTGCCGGCATCATTGGAGCAGCCAGCCATCAGCCCAAAGCACATAGCTCCGGCTGTGAGCATCGCCCACACTTTTCTCATTTTCATTCAGATAACCTCCTTATTTCACAGCCATGTTCCCCCGGCAAGCAAGGAAAGGGAGAATCTCTCTCATATCAGCTGTAAGATTGTTGACAATTATATGTTGATTTTCGAAAATTGTCAACCGCAAAAATAGACAATGACCGTCTTTCACAGACGGTCATTGTATTCTATATTGACGACATTCACGGTCTAGACCACCAGGCCGCCGTTGGGAGACAGCACCTGCCCGGTGAGGAAGGACGCCTCGTCAGAGGCCAGAAAGGCAATGGCTTTCGCCACCTCATCCGGCGTTCCCAGCCGGCCCAGCGGGGTCTCGTCAGCCAGAACAGCCAGGTCCTCCCGGTTCAAATGAGCGTTCATTTCCGTGTCGATCACCCCGGGAGATACGCAGTTCACCCGGATATTTGAGGGTCCAAGCTCCTTGGAAGCGGCCTTAGTATAGGCGATCACAGCACCTTTTGTGGCGGAATAAGCCACTTCGCAGGAACCTCCCACCTGTCCCCACATGGACGCAACGGTGATGATGCTTCCCGACTTCCGGTGGATCATATGGGGCAGTACCGCCTGACAGCAATAGTGCATCCCGTCTACATTTACGGCAAAAATCCTGCGCCAATGCGCCTCGTCGATTTCACTTATCAACCCCGTCTCTGACACCCCGGCATTGCAAACCAAAATGTCAAGTTGACAAAATTTTTCCAACACATTGTCAACCATCTTCCGGACCTGTTCCCGGTCCGCCACGTCGGCCTGTACCGCTATGGCTGGCGCTCCCATCTCGGTCAGCTCCGTCACCAGATGAAGCGCCTGCGCCTGGCTCTGAACGTAGTTCACCGCCACCCCCCAGCCCCGGCGTGCAAACTCCCGGGCCGTAGCCGCTCCAATGCCGCGAGACGCTCCTGTAATCAGCGCATATTTCATCTCACTTCAGTCCTTTCATCCACTCCACGCACAGGCCGTGCCAGGTGGCGGCGTGGGGATTCACATAATCCGGCCTCCAGACGGACTCCGCCGTGGCCAGGCCCATGGCATGGGGACCGTCTCCATAGAGGTGAAGCTCAAAAGGCACCCCGGCCCGGCGCAAGGCGGTGGCATACAACATAGTATTCTCCACCGGCACAGTGTTGTCGCCCACCGTGGCCCACAGGAAAGTGGGAGGCGTATCGCCAGTCACTGCGCTTTCCAAAGACAGCTGGGACGGTACCAGCACTCCTTCCCCCAAGAGATTTTGAAAGCTCATGGTGCTGCCGTAAGGCGGCTGGGCAGTGATGACAGGGTAGCACAGCACACAAGCGTCTGGCCGCATCCACTCCGGGGCCAGTCCCAGGGGAGCAAGTACCGGATGTCCCCACAAATTTGCAGCGCAGCCCGCCAGGTGTCCCCCGGCGGAAAAACCGCACACCGCCACCCGGTCCGGGGCGACGCCGTATTCCAGTGCATGATCCCGAACCCAGGCTACCGAAGCGGCCAGCTCCATAAGGGCGGCGGGATAGCGCACCGGCGCCACAGAATAGTCCAGCACGAAGGCCTGGATCCCTGCGGCCAGAAAGGCCAGGGCGACTGGCTCCCCCTCGCCGGGCGCCACCAGCCCATACCCGCCTCCGGGGCATACGATGACCGCCCAGCGCGCGCCATCGTCGGCCACAAAGCCTTGCTTCGGCCGCAGATAGGCCCGCAAGCGCACCTGTTCCCCGCCGGGTATCGGAATATTCAGCTCCATCCGGGAGATCGTTTTATAAATCATAATTGCCTCCTTCTGCCGGTTCGCCCATCATTTTAGGTTTGGGGGGATGCAGTCCCGGCGTTTTTCTTTTTCAGCAGTATATCATGGAAAAAAACGCTTGACAAGCGACCCTTTCCCCGCTATAATAACATCTGCGCTGTAAATATGGACGATTAGCTCAGCTGGTATGAGCACCTGCTTGACGTGCAGGGGGTCACAGGTTCGAGTCCTGTATCGTCCACCAACGACAATCCCTAGAGCCTTATCGGTTCTAGGGATTTTTCATGCCTATTTTTGATGGGTTTACCCTTTAATTGACCCTTTACAGGTTCAAACCCTCCTTGATGTAGCCCTCCATGCGCTGGGCGCTGTCTTTCTTCATCTGCTCGGTAACGTGTCCATATATAGCCAGGGTAAATGCCGCTGTAGAACGCCCAAGATTATCCTGGACAGTCTTAACGTCATCCCAAGCCCGAAGGGAGGATACGGCGAAAGGGTCCCTTAGATCGCGGAAGTGGAAAATGAAATGTGACATTATCCTCTCAAAGGCTATCAGTCTGCGCCATGGCCCTTTTTACCTTGGAGAGACGGTTGTGGCATGAAAGAGTGAAAGCTCTCCAATGTAAGCTGGAGTGCCAAACCAAGTAGAGTCGCTATGGATTATATCCGCTGAGCAAGATTGTAGACTGTATTAATACGATTGTGATAGACGGCGGCAAGAAGATTGTGGTAAAATAGAATATAGATTAGGCTTGAAGCTCCTATCCTCTCATTTTGAGAGTTTCCATAATGAGAGTGGGTGTAAAAACGTTTTCCCTGCTTGCGCAAATTCTAGGATAAAGAAATGCCACTCTCGCCGATTATGAATGAAATTAATTGTGCAGTAGGTAGCATAAGCAACGAGTGCAGAAAAAGAAATAGGGGTGAAACATGCACATGGACTTTCAAACTATTATTCTGCGATTCAGAGATTTAGTAACAGAGGAAAATGGAACCATTAAAAGGCACCAAGATGTTATTGCACAAAACGGCTATGTATGGTGGGCGTGGTGGAAAAAGGGGAATGAGACTACCCCTGTACCGGAATTTTCTTCTTTGGCAACAAACGCGAAAACTGCGCCAGTAAATCTTTTTTTAGTAGACTCGGGGCAAGGATTGGTATATCGGGCCAAATGCGAAGATGTTGATTTAAGAGCCGCTCAAAAAATACCTTCACCAGAGACAGATAAAACTCCAGAATATTATCGAGATCAGGAGTACTATGCCTGGTTTAAATTCACTCAAATTGAACAGTGCGATGAATCTGATTTAAAGCAATTCTCTTATGTTGATTGCCCAGCCTTGTTTGAGAACAAAAATATTGACTACAGTAAATTTAATCATAAAAAGATTTACTCTGCCGCTGAGCTTATTCAACAAAATCGTACGGTATGGTTTATAAGGCCGGCTACAGAAGATGACCTTGAAAATGAGATCATTTTGCTAAATTCTGAAATGATTCAGCCTGCATGGTTTAGTCGGCAATATTTCCAAACATACGGTGACACATTGATTTGGTTATCCGATTTGCATCTGTCTGAGCGGAATTATGAGTCTAAGGAAGGGGCAATTCGGAAAACATTAGGAGCACAAATATATGAATGTATTCGTAAGAATTCAAATAAAAGGATAGGCGGGGTATTAATTTCGGGTGATATTACATCTTATGCAAAGCCAGAGGGGTTCGATTTGGCAAAACAATTGATGAAAGACTTAAACAATGAACTGCCCGCTCCTGTTTCCTCAGAAAATATTTTACTATGCCCAGGAAATCATGATTTTGCTAGAGCAACTATAGATCTACCACGCAGCATGGCACCAGATTTTATATATAACAAGTCTGAACATACTGTTACATACTCTGAATTTTATAAATCTATATATAACAT
The DNA here is from genome assembly GCA_900549885.1 of uncultured Eubacteriales bacterium. Lineage (GTDB taxonomy): Bacteria > Bacillota > Clostridia > Oscillospirales > Oscillospiraceae > Enterenecus. The sequence continues at coordinate 23,595 of URQA01000005.1, forward strand.
AGCTCCAAATCGATATTTTGCAACAGGAAGAAAACTTTTGCTTTCCTCAGGGCATATGCTTGAAATTGCCGCGCTGAATAGCGTAATCTTACAGCAGTATCCAAATTTTGAGGGACACGGTTACCTGACACAAGAGCAGCTGGACTTCGTTGCCAAGGAAATGAAATGGGATGATGAGGAAAACCAAAATGCCATTCGGATCGTCATGATGCATCATCATTACCTGCCGACCTGTTATGCGGAAGCTATAGATGCAACACGCTCCAGCAGCGTAGTATACGACGCAGACCGACTTATGAGCTGGCTTGTGAAGTACCAAGTAAAGCTATTGCTGCATGGCCATAAGCACAAGACTTTTGTTTCCCAAGTTAATTATCCCAAGCGGCGTGATGCCAATATAAATTCCGAGTGTATGCACTGCGTTGCTGTAGTCGGTATGGGAAGTACTGGTGCAAGTGGTGTACAAAACAAATTTGCTACTATTCGTTTTGAGCGCGATGATGTACTCATTGATTTTTACAATATTTATAGCGATGAGTCCAGTGAGGGCCACTTGTGCCAGTCGATGAGACTCTCTCTTAAATGAGAAGGCGGATATCTATGATTAAATTACTCGTAACAGACTTAGACGATACTCTGTATTCATGGATTGGCTTTTTTATTCCAGCGTTTTACGGAATGCTGGATGAACTATCCCTAATTTTAAGCGTATCCAAAAGCGATTTGTTGGATGAATATCAACATGTGCATCAAGAAAAGGGCAGTGTAGAATACCCGTTTGCGACATTGTATCTGCCTTCAGTGAAAGCCGCATATCCTGGTAAAACAAAAGAAGAATTGCTAAACATCTTAAACCCTGTATTCCATAAGTTTAATTCTATTAGGAAAAAGAAGCTGGAACTCTATCCAGGTGTGAAAGAAACGTTAGAAAAGATAGCCGGGATGGGAATAAAAGTTGTAGGATACACAGACTCAGCGGAAGAAAATGGTTTTTATAGGCTGAAGAGATTAGGAATTGATGATTATTTTCAAAGTGTATATGTTTCTGACAGCCAATTTGAGCTGCCAGATTACCTTCCCGCCTCGGAGAAAACGCAAATTGTCCATGGAAAGAAGCCAAACCCGGCTGTAATCCATAAAATATGTCAGCAAGAAAGTGTCGCTATCGGGGAAATTGTTTATCTCGGTGACAGCCTGACAAAAGATGTCTATATGGCAAGAAGAGCAGGCGCACTTTCTGTCTTGTGTAAGTATTCGTATAACGCAAAAGGGCAGGATGAGCTATATTCAAAATTGGTTGCGATTTCCCATTGGACAGCTACAGATTTTGAACAGGAGAAAGCAATTAAAGAAATTTGCAAAGCAGAAAACATTCATCCAGACTATACAATACACGCCTTCGATGAGATCCTTGCAATCATTCAAACACTAAATACAATTCCGTCATAATGTAAATGTATTTGGCAAAAATCCTGAGCTATCAAGTTCTTTGATGGCTTGGGATTTCTGCTTTTCAGGATTTCAGTACACCTGTATTTCTTCTCCATTCTTAAATCAGAGTGTATTTACCGGCATAATCCGTCTGCTTTTCCCGAGGCTGCCAAAATGATTGACCATTGTATTCACTTTAACAGCCAACCGTACATCCAGTTAAAAACTGGAGAGGCGTCGCTCCCGCGCCGCCTCTCCAGGTAAAACTAATAGTTCCGATCAGGAGCCTTTTCTCAGAGGAAGAATTGTTTTCCAGCATCCTTCCCCTTTAAGCCCTGCATAGACACGATTTCACAGCCCTAGCCTGTTTTATTCGGAAAACCCGGGCAATTCAAATTCTGCCCGGTCGTAATTAGTCAGGCTCACCGCCCCATGGCCGGTCACCAGAATCATATCTTCCACCCGCATATAGCATTCTCCAGGGAACCACATCTTGGGCTCAGCGCAGAACACCATCCCTGGCTGAAGGACAAAATCTACGAATTTGTTCATCCAGGGCATCTCATGACAGTCGATTCCAATCTGGTGGCCAATGACACCTTTTTCCTTATTCGTCATGTACTCGCCGAACCCCATGCGGGTCAGTTCGTCTCGGATCATGCCATCAATGTCTTTGATGTTGGTCTGGCCAGGCACCAAACGCTCAATCATGCTACACTGGGCCGCCTGGAGGGCGGCGTAGCCATCCCGGATCAGCTCTGGCGCTCTGCCACAGTAAAAAGACCGGCCAAAATCCGAACAATAGCCCTTCAGGACATATCCGAAGTCAAAGGCCAGAGAGCAACCGGAAGCCAAAGGCGTATCTTTGGGACAGCCCCCGAGAGTCTGAGCCGAGGGGTGCCCGGACCGGGTAAACATAGCCGCCGGGCCAAATGCCAAGTCCTCTGCCCCGGCCTCGCGCCCGAATTCCACCAGCATCTCCTCCACCTCGTAGGAAGTGACGCCGGGCTTCAGGTTGGCCACTACCCGGCTCATGACAGCATCGGTCAGACCAGCGGCCTGCTGAAGAAGTGCGATCTCTTTGTCGTCCTTATAGCGGCGTAGCTCCTCCACCATTTTCTCCCCGGGAACACTCTCGATATCCGGCGCCACGCTTTTTAGGAACTCGGACAGCCAAGGACCGCAGCAGTCGCCGACAGCAATCCTTCTACCCCGGATGTGCCGGCGCATCCGCTCAGAGAAAACGTCCAGATAGGTGACCTCCACTGGGACAGGGGCGCATTGCAGGTCGCGCTCCCGCCAAGGAACGCAGGCGATCCGCCCCTCTCCTTCCCGCGGGATGTACAGCAGACAGTCCGGCACATTGAGCGCCTCGATGCTGGGTGCGCCCCTCTGGTTTTTCGTCTCACTGGTACGCTGGAAGGGCAGACTGGCCATATCCAGTAAATAGGCGAAGCTGGCTCCGGTGGCCAGCAGCAAACCGTCTAGCCCCTCCTGTTCCAGTCGCTCCTGCAGCGCTTCGATCCGCTTTTTGCTGTATGTCATCATGGCCATTCTCCTCAGCGGTTGGAGCGGCGGATTCGCTCCACCATATCCCAGTCCAGCCGCTTGCAGAACTCGGTGAGCAGGGCAATGGTGTCAGCCACGTCCTTGCGGTGGATTACCGCCCGGTGGGAGTGGATGGCACGGGCGGGGATGGAGATGGTCATATTCAGCACACCGTTAAACAGCTTGTGAATGGAGCCACTGTCTGTGCCGCCCTTCAGGAAGATGTCGTGGGTATAGCTCAGGCCCAAATCCTCACAAATCTCTTCCATGATGTATACCAGCTCCCGGTTGCAGATGACGGAGCCATCCATCAGGCACAGAGTCACGCCGGATCCCAGCGGTGCACCGTACTTGGAGCCGGGCACGTCGGAGGCCAGGGTGGCGTCCAAAGCGATGGCGATGTCAGGGCGGACGGCATAGCCCGCCGTCTGGGCGCCCCGCAGCCCCACCTCCTCCTGGACAGTGCCTACGGCGTAGACATCCGCATCAGTGGCCACACCCTGAAGGTTGCGCAACACCGCCGTGGCAATGGCCGCACCGATCCGGTCGTCCCAAGCCTTGCCCATGAGGTAGTTGGGGTTGTTCATCACCCGGAACTGGGTGCGGGGGGTGATGGTGTCACCCACCCGGATGCCCAAGGCCCTGACCTCGTCGGCATCATTGACGCCCAGGTCGATAAAAAGGTCCTCCAACTCCTTGACCTTAGCCCGCTCCTCCGCCGGCATCCCGTGGGGCGGTGGAGAACTGATGACCCCCACATATTCCCGGCCGTCCCGCGTGGTGATGGTGACCTCCTGGGCCAGCAGCAGGTGTGGCCACATGCCGCCCACATTGATCAGCCGGATAAAACCGCTGTCCTCGATCTTCTTGACCAGGAAGCCCACCTCGTCCAGATGTCCAAAGATAGCCACGCTGGGGCCGCCATCCTTGCCCTTTTTGCAGCCGATGATGCTGCCCAGGTTGTCGTAGTCGATGGTGTCCGCCGCATCCTTCAGATACTCGGCCATCACCCGGCTGGCCCCTTTCTCATGGCCGCAGATGCCGTTGGCCTCGGAAAAGCGCAGGAGCATCTCCACATCCAAGCAGCCATAGGGCTCCAGCGGCAGCGCTTTTTTATCCAGTTCACTCATGAACAATCCCATCCTTTCGTGTCTCTCTGCGGCCCAGCCGCAGATTCATGTAATTGGCGCCAATGATCAGCGCCGCGCCGATGTAAGCATACGCTGAGATGGCCTGGTGGAACACCACCAGCGAAATGATCAGGGTGTACACATTTTGCACGTAAGAGTAGGGGGACAGCCGGGATGCTTCCGCCTTCCGGTAGGCTAGGTTTAGGAACAGCTGGCCCACGCTCACACCGAGGCCCATTCCCACCATACACAGGAAGTCCTGGAGGGAGCACAGACCCGCCCCATCCATCATGACCTCTTTGATCAGGTACACCGGCAGCGCACAGGCCGCAGACAGCGCACAGTAGGCGAACACCACTGTGTAGGGGTGGGCGGCATCCTTGAGCTTGCGTACCACACAGTAGGCCGCTCCACCGAAAGCTGCGCCTAAAATAGCGAACAGGCAAAATGGATCGGTAAGCAGGGCCGGAGAGGGGCGCACCGTGATCACCACACCCAGGAAACAGACCAGCACCACCAGATACTGCATTTTCCCGACCTTTTCCTTGAGCCACAGGGCCGCTGTGATCATAGTGAAGATAGCGGAGGTGGAGGTGAGCACGCTCAGCTCGAACAGCGGCCGCTGGCTGAAGGTGGTGGCCACCACCACGAAAAGAGTGGACAGGAAACCAAAGAACGCCCGGTAAAATAGCAGCTTTGGCTCTTTCCCCACGAAGCTGATGCGCTTTTTCAGCAGGATGATCCCGAAGATCACCACGCCCACCATGTTGTGTACGAACATTTTCTCAAATACGCCCACCCGGTCTCCCAGAGCATTGGAAAAACTTTGGTTCAGGGCGAAGCCTAGGGATGAGATCAGGATGAAAATGACGCCCAACAAAAAGTCCTTGTCCAGCTTACGCTCCACAGATCCAGATTGCGTCTTGCCGCTCACTAATAAACTCAGCTCCATCCTTTGTAAGATAAGCCACATCCTCCTGGCCGATGCGGCCCCGGTCCAGATACAGATTGGCGTCCACGGTCAGCACCAGGCCCTCCTCCAGAATACCCTCGCTGGCTCCGCCGGGTTTGCGGCGGGCCATGCTCACCCCACCGTCATGGGCAGCCCGGCCCACCTGGTGGCCAAAGGAGTACTTAAATTCCGGATATCCCTGCTCGATCAGCCCGTCCCGGGCGGCCCGGTCCGGCTGCCAGCCCTGGTTACCGGGCTTCATCAGGGCAACGCCCTTGTCGATGGCCCGGTGCAGGTTGGCCAGATGGTCCTTGTACACCTGGGGCACGTCGGTCTCCCCATCTTTGAGCAGGTAGTAGGTGCGCTGGATGTCCGAGCAATAGCCCTCCACCTTGACGCCGAAGTCCAGATTGATCAGGTCGCCCTTCTCCGCCTTGCGGTCCCCGGGACCGGCGTGGCCGATCACCGGGTTGGGGCCGATGAACACCCCGGGATTCTGGGCGTGGTCCCAGGCGTCCTCCACCCCGTAGTAGGCAATCCGCTGCTGGCAGAAATCATAGATATCCTTTTGGGACACCCCTTCCTTGATAAAGCCGGTCACCTCCCGGAGGATCTTCTCCGTCATTTTAGTGGCCTCCCGGATGCGCCGGATCTCCTCCGGCGTCTTGCGGCCCCGGAGCTTGCCGATGATATGTTCCGCAGAGACGATCTGGCCGTCAAATCCGCACTTCTGGAACAGCTCCATCAAGTAGAGGTACATGCCGTGGGTCAGGCCGTCAGCAGCCACATCCCGGGAGTAATTGAGTGCGACCGTGTGGGGCGCCAGCCGTTCCATCATGGCAAAGAAGCCGGCTTCGAAGTCCAGCCCGTAATCCACTACCTCGTCGTAGGTCTCCGTCTGCTCCAAGCCCAGGTGATCCAGCTGACTAGCCAGGGCAATACTCTGTCCGTCTTTGGTAATGAACACACAGGTCATACCGCCAAAATCTACGGGGCTGATTAGCTGGAGGACCGGGTCATTGTTCATCACAGTCTCCCGGGCGATGATGAGCCAGACATCGACGCCTTCCTCCTGGACGATTTGGCATGCTTGGCGCATTTTCTCTTGGTATAGGCTCATACCGCCTGCTCTCCTTTCATGACGCGGTCACACGTGGCAAAATGATTTTCCCCGACCTGCTCCAGTCTGGGCGGGTGGCCCGCACACTCCGGTGTGGCATAAGGGCACCGGCTGGCAAAGGAGCAGGCGTCGTCCGGCGTGTTGATCGGGCTTGGGATGTCGCCCTTGAGTTCGATGATCTTCCGGTCTTTTTGAACCACAGGGTCTGGAATGGGAATAGCCGAAATCAGAGCCTGGGTATAGGGGTGGGCCGGGTGCTCATACAGGTCGTCTGCGGTGGACAGCTCCACCATGCTGCCCAGGTACATGACCCCCACGCGGTCACTGATATATTTGACCAGCGACAGGTTGTGGGAGATGAAGATCAACGTCAGGTCGAACTTCTCCTGCAGGCTCTTGAGCAAGTTGATCACCTGGGCCTGGATGGACACGTCCAGTGCGCTGGTTGGTTCATCACAGATGATGACCTCCGGCTCTACCGCCAGAGAACGGGCAATGCCGATGCGCTGGCGCTGGCCGCCGGAAAACTCATGGGGAAATCGGTCAGCGTGTTCTGCGTTCAGCCCCACCATCTGGAGCAGATCACCGATCCGTTTATCCTGAGCAGCCCGGTCCCCTTTGCAGATGTCGTGATTGAGCATTCCCTCCCGAATGATTTCCCGCACCGTCATGCGGGGATCCAGGGAGGAATAAGGATCTTGGAAGATCATCTGGACGTTCTTGGCGTACTGGTGTGCCTGGGCCTTGTTCATGGAGAAGATGTCTTGGCCCTTATAGAGCACCTTGCCGCTGGTGGCGCGGTACAGGCGCTTGATCGTCCGGCCCAGAGTAGTCTTTCCACAGCCCGACTCCCCCACGATGCCCACCGTCTCCCCCTTGTGAATCGTCAGAGATACATGGTTGACCGCCTTAAGGGTATTCCGCTTGTCCAGCACAAAGTATTTGTTCAGATCTTGGATCTCGAACAGGATTTCTTTCGTCTGCCCGCTCATAGCGACACCTCCCAGCCTGTTTTCTTGCGGGTGTCCTCCGCCTCGTCATCCATCAGGAAACAGGAGCAGAAGTGGCCGGGCTGTACTTCCCGCTTTTCCGGCGCCTGCTGGCGGCAGATGCACATGGCATATTTACACCGGGCGCTGAAGGCACAGCCGGGAGCCGGATTGAGGGCATCCGGCGGCGTACCTCCGATATACGTCAACCGTGCGTCGTGTGCGGCGTTTAGCCGGGGAATGGACTCCAGTAGGCCCCGAGTATAGGGGTGGGCACAGTGATAGAAAATCTGATCGGCCGTGCCGGATTCCACTACCTGGCCGGCATACATGACCGCAATGCGGTCGGCATTGGCCGCCACTACGCCCAGATCGTGGGTAATCAGCACGATAGAGCACCCCACCTCCTCCTTAAGCTTAGCCAGCAGGTCCATGATCTGGGCCTGGATGGTCACGTCCAGCGCCGTGGTGGGCTCGTCCGCGATGAGCAGCTTGGGCTTACAGGCCAGAGCGATGGCAATCATCACTCGCTGGCGCATGCCGCCGGACAAATTATGAATATATTGGTGGTATCGTTTTTCCGGGTTGTTGATTCCCACTTGGACCAAGAGCTCCAGCGCCTTTTCCTTAGCCTCGGCTTTGTTTACCTTTTGGTGGCGGAGGATACTCTCCGTGATCTGCCTGCCGATTTTCATGGTGGGGTTGAGGGAAGTCATGGCATCCTGAAAAATAATGCCAATCTGGGACCCGCGAATCTCCTGCATCTGCTTGTCGGTGTAATGGGTAATGTCCTTGCCGTCAAAGATAATCTGGCCGCTTTTCAGCTCGCAGGGTGTCAACTTCAGCACCGTCTGCATGGTTACGCTCTTGCCGCTGCCAGACTCGCCCACGATGGCCAGCACCTCCTTCCGGTGCAGGTCGAACGAGGCGTTCCGGACCGCTTGGACCTCGCCGTTATAGGTGTGAAAACTGATAGACAGGTCCTTTACCTGTAATAATTCTTCCATATTATGAGCCCGCCTTTCCGCTTATCTGCGCAGTTTCGGGTCCACCGCATCCCGCAGGCCGTCTCCGATCAGCTGCAGAGAGAGCATCAGTAGGCTGATGACCGCGGAGGGGATGATCAGCTGGTAGGGGTAGTTCTGCATCTCCTGAATGCCGGTGGAGATGAGCTGCCCCAGGCTGGTGAGAGGCGCGGCCAGGCCGATGCCGAGAAAGCTCAGAAACGCCTCAGAGAAGATGGCGTTGGGGATAGCCATGGACAGGGACACGATGATGATACCCATACAGTTGGGGATCAGGTGCTTGAGCATAATGCTCACCGCTTTTGTGTCCAGGTTCCGGGCCGCCAAGATATAGTCCTCGCTCTTCAGGGTGAGGATCTGGCCGCGCACCATACGCGCCATGGACAGCCAGCCTGTCAGCGTCAGGGCCAACATGATGGGCAACAGCCCTGAACCGAAAATAATCATAATGATGATGACATAGATCAGGTAGGGGATCGAGTCCAGGATATCCACGATGCGCATGATGACCACGTCAACCATACCGCCGCAGTAGCCGCTGACGCAGCCCACCATAACGCCGATGATAGCCTGCACGATGGCGGCTACGAAGCCGATCATCAGGGAGTAACGGGTTCCCATCCAGACTCTGGCCCACAGGTCCCGACCTAGAGTGTCCACGCCAAACCAATGCTCACGATCCGGGCCCAGGGCCTCCCGGCCCACCTCAGCCAGCTTGTCCGACACAGAGGCGACATCGGTGGTGCGGTAGTTGTAGGGGGACAGGAAGGGGCCGACAATGGCCATAACAATCAGGACCGCCAAAACCGCAACGCTCAGGATAGCCACCTTATTGGAGAAGAACCGGCGCACCACATCCTTCCAGTAAGACAACTGGGGCTTTTCGATGTGCTCTGCCTGGACCTCGTCGGCACCTACATGGGCATATAACTCTTGTTTGGTCAATTCAGCCATTTTTCTCTCCTCCCAGCCGGATCCGGGGATCCACAACGCCATACAGAATATCGATCACAAAGTTGATGGTTACCAAGAACATCCCATAGAAGATGGTTAGTCCCATGATGAGGGAATAGTCCTGGGTGTTGATGGACTCTACAAAATAGTTGCCTAGCCCCGGAATCGCGAAGATGCTCTCCACCACGAAGGACCCCATGAGCAACGAGGCCGTGGTGGGACCCAGGATGGACAGCAGCGGCAGCAGGGAGTTACGGATCTCATGACTAAAGATAATCTGCCGTTTTTTCAGACCCTTGGAGCGGGCCGTCTTGACGAAATCGCTGTCGATGACCTCCAGCATGCTGGTGCGCATGAACCGTGAGAACTTGGCGATGGTGGGCAGAGCCAGGGCAATCGTGGGCAATACCGTGTGCGCAAAGGTGGTATACCGGGCCACAGGGAAGATTGGGAACACAATGGCGAACACATATTGCAGCAGCGACGCCACCACGAAGCTGGGAATGGAAATGCCAATGATCGCTATGATGATCGACAGATAGTCCAGCGGCTTCTTTCGGTTGAGGGCTGCAATCACCCCCAGGCCGATGCCGACGATGGTGGCCGTGAGCAACGCCCGCAGGCCCAGGTCGAGAGACTGCGGGAAAGCGCTCTTGATGATGTCCACCACAGACCTTCCCCGGTAATATACCGAGATACCTAGGTCCCCCTGGAGCAAATTCCCCATATAGTTGATGTACTGCACGATAATAGGTTGGTCATATCCGTACAGCTCGTGGAGCTGCTGGCGTACCTCTTCGGTATACTCCGGGCCGGAAAATGGGTCGCCCGGGATAAATTTAATGGCAAAAAACACCACGGTGCACAGCACAAAAATCGTGAGTATACTGAGTATGATACGTTTTATGATATATTTCAGCATATCGTCACCGCTTTCCCATTATTGGACCAGCTTGAATACGTCGTGATCTTCCATCAGGTATTCCAGTTTACCGTCCTCCTTGAAGCAGACGGTCTCCTCCCGCATCACCCACAGCTCATCATCATCCCATTCCGGTACGCTCACCTTGGTGTTCAGCTCCAAAGCGTAACAGGTGTTGGGATACAGCGGATATTCTCCCATGCCGCCCACCGGCCCATCTTTATAGAAAAGCCCGATGGTGGGGCCGGCGGCGTGGCCGTGGACCCCGATGGGATGGGTGTATAGGTGGGGGCGCAGCCCCTCTCCCTTGGCCTGCTCCACAGAGGCAGTGAGGATCTCATCCCCCGTGCGGCCGGTGATGCAGTTCTCCGCCACAATGTCCATAAAGCGCAGAGTGTTCTCATAGGCCCGTTGGAGGTACGCAGGGGGCTGGGTCTCGCCGGGGCGGGGTACGTAGAAGATACGCTGGGTGTCGGTGCACAGGCCCAGGTACTTCAGACCGAAGTCACAATGGAGCATATCGCCGGGGAGAATTACCTCGTCCCGGATCCGCCCGCCGGGGCACCCCTTACGCTGCAGATCCACTGTGGGAGTGAACCAGCACTCCAGCCCCTGCTCGCTCACTGCCTCCATCAGCGCCCACTCCACATCCGCCGTGGTGGTCACCCCAGGGGTGATGACCTTGGAGGAGAAACATTCCTCGATGATCTCCTTGGCCAGGGCGTTCACCGCACGGTATCGCACCAGTTCCTGGCGGTTGCGGGTCTGGAGCCAGTCCGTGACAATGTGCTCGGCGCTGATGACCTTGGCCATGATCTCCGGGGACATGCCGGCTTTAAACATATCGTACAGGCTCTTGGAAAGGCCGTCGGCAAACTGATTGTCCTGGCAGTAGTCCAGAGCGATGTTGTCCGGATTCAGCCGCTCGATGGTCTCCCGGAGCAGCTGCATCCGGTCCTGGGGGGGCGCCCATGGGATCACGGTGTACATTCCCTTGAAGTCCCGGTCATTGCCCAGGCTGTAGCGCTCCGTCTTTCCCTGACCGTTGAGATAAAAGATCAGGCAGGACAGCCTGCGGGCGTACCGTGCCATGGCCGGCACCAGGGAGAGGTACACCGGGTCCTCGTTGTACTCCCGGTTCATCACAATCCACATGGAAATCCCCTGCCGCTTCATCAGCGTGGGTAGAAGGTCATCCAGCCGCTGCTGGAGGATGTTGTCGAACAGCTCCGCCTGTTGTTTGATGGATAACACTTTACGCATCTTGTTACACTCCTTCTCCACAAAACAATACCTTAATGATGCGTCTGCCGCCCGGAAATTCCGGGCGGCAGACAGAGTCTTTGTAATCGGGCTATCGCCCGACAGGTCATTGTCCGCTCCGCCGCGTACCGGCGGGAATCAGGTCTTATCCCCGAAGATATAGTCTAGGTCCGCTCCCGTCATATTGCGGGAGATCCCGGTGAAGCCGTCGGCCAGCATCCAGCCGGCGCGGGTGAAATACAGGGGGATGACGGGACCGTTGGCCAGCAGGAAGTCCTCCATGGCTACCAGGTCCTCCGTACGCTGCTCGGTGTCGGTCGTGGCCCAGGAGTCCGCCAAGATCGCAGCGTACTCGTCATTGTGCCAGCGCATGAAGGTATCCGCATACAATCCCTCGCCGTCGAACACCTTCAGGAATGTGCTGGCATCGTCTACGTCGGGGCCGGAGCCTGCCATAGCAAAGTCATAGCGGTACCCCTCCCGCAGCGTAGACCAGAATGTGGCCGAGGGAATGGTGTCGATTTCTATCTGAATTCCAATCTGGCCACAAACGTCCTGGATGTACTGCGCGGCTGTCTGCCGGTCAGTCGCATCACTGACCACCAGAGTAAAGGTCGGCATAGCATCTGCAGTGGTGCCCAGCTCTTCCAGCGCGGCATCCAGTTTTTCCTGCGCCACAGTCAAATCCGCCTTGATCATGAACGGTGAGCTGATAGTCACGTTAGCGTCAGCTTTTGTTCCGCCGTTATATCCGGTGGCAGAGCCAGGCACAAATTCGACCGTGGGCTCGAACGATCCATTGTAGACGGAGTTAACAAAATCCTCCCGGTCAATGCAGGCGGAAACCGCCTCGATAAAGTTCCGGTTGGCCAGATACTTTGCAGTCTCATCGGTCTGGCCGTCGGTGGTGAACTGGATATAGAAGTTGGCGCCATCCTCGTAGTAAATCATGCCTTCGTCTTCAAAGTCCTTGTACATGGTCTCAGGCACATCCAGCATATCGATCTCGCCGTTGCGGTACATGTTCACCTGGGTGGTGTCCTCGGTGACGGTGTAGATCTCCACCCGGTCAAAATTGACCCGCTCGGCATTCCAGTAGTCCGGGTTGGGCTCCAGCACCATCACGTTGTTAGGCTGCCAGTCTACCAGCAGGAAGGGGCCGTTCATAGTCTCGGGAATCGTCTGATAGTAGGCGTCTCCCTTCTCATCATATTTGTCTACCCGAACGACCGCCATAGCGGACATAGCGAACACTTCCATGATAAATGGCACTTTGTAGTTCAGCGTCACTTCCAGGGTCTTTTCGTCAATGGCCCGGGCGTTGGCCTTGCCATCTACAGTGAAGTATTCGGTGTGCTGAGCCATCGGAGTGGCTCGCTCAATGAGCAGATTCCAAGAATCCACAAAGTCCTGTGCCGTGATGGGCGTGCCATCCGACCAGGCAACGTCCCGCAGGTGGAAGGTATACGTCAGGCCATCATTGGAGACGTCCCAGGTTTCGGCAATAGCCGGCTCAATCTCGCCGTTATAACGGCGGACCAAGCCCTCAAAAATAGCGCCGGTCACATTGGTAATCCAGGTACCACTGCCCAGTTGAGGGTCCAAAGAGGTGGGTTCTGTCGAGGTCGCAAAGCGGAAGACTTTCTCTGCTCCTGCGTTGCCCCCGTTGTTGTTACCAGTGTCGTTGGAGCCGATGGGTGCACAGCTGGCAAACAGCGTCAGAGCCATTGCCGACGCCATTGCCACAGCAAACAATTTCTTCATCCATTTCATGATTCCGTTCCCTCCATATGTCAGATCGCAAAGCGACTTCCTTCTCCCCCATTGGTCAGGCAAAACCGCTTCTGCAAAAGCGCTCACCGCTTTATCAGCGTGATGTGATGAAGCGCTTTAATGTATTTACATTACAACAGGAATGTTGCCTTGTCAATACGCTCCTGCTTCTCCCACGCAAACTTTGGGTGAAGTGTCAGTTTTTCGCGTGAGATCCCGTAGCTTTTTTGTATTTCACGTCGAAAAAATGGCTAGATTTTTATACATTTTCGCTGTATACTATTTTTGAAGTCGTTTATGCTTTGATTTATAGTGAATACTTTAATTTTGAAAGGAGCTTGTCTATGAAGAAGCCTTTGGAACGATTTTTGAGTTATGTGGCTTTTGACACCCAGTCCCAGCCTGGCCAGGAGCAGGTCCCCAGCACGCCGGGCCAATTTGTATTGGCTCAGGCGCTGTGCAAAGAATTGTCCGCAATCGGCGCACAGGATATTGAACTGACAGACCACTGCCATGTCTATGCCAAGCTGCCCGCCAACCGTCCCGGACTTCCTGCGGTGGGCTTTATCTCGCACCTGGACACCTCCCCCGCCCTCAGCGGAAAGGACATTAAGCCTCGGATTGTGTCCAATTACGATGGGGGAGATATCGTGCTCAACGAGCAGACTGGCTGTGTCCTTCGCATTGAGGAATACCCTGAGCTCAAGCGCTATAAGGGCCAGAGCCTGGTAGTCACCGATGGCACCACCCTGCTGGGCTCCGACGACAAATCCGGCATCACCGAGATCATGGGGATGCTGGAATATTACTCCGAGCACCCGGAATTGCCCCATGGGGACATCTGTGTGGGCTTCACCCCCGATGAGGAAATTGGGCGGGGAACGGACTATTTCGACATTCCCCGCTTCGGCGCCAAGCTGGCCTACACGGTGGACGGCGCAGACTTGGGCAAGATCAGCTTTGAGAATTTGAACTCTGCCGAGGCGCGCATCACTGTAACTGGAACCTCAATCCACCCTGGCCGGGGAAAAAACAAGTTAAAAAACGCCATTCTCATGGCAATTGAGTTACAGAACATGCTGCCTCCTGCGGAGACACCCAGTCACACGGAGGGCTATGAGGGCTTCTATCATCTGATGGAGTTTCAGGGGGATGTGGAGCAGGCGGTCCTAGTCTATAAGGTCAGCGATTTCGAGCAGGACCGCTTCGACGCCCGGAAGGCCCGTTTGCACGCTGCCTGCGATTACCTCAACGGCGTGTACGGAGCCGGCACCTTCGCCATCGAGATCAAGGACACTATGAAGAATATGCGCCAGGCTGTAGAACCTCACTTTGAGCTGGTGGAATACGCCATGGCCGCCATGCGGGACGTGGGCGTGGAACCGGAGCTCATGCCCTGCCGGGGCGGTACGGACGGCGTCCGTCTGTCCTTCCAGGGGCTTCCCTGTCCAAATCTGAACACCGGCAGCCACAATTGCCATGGCAGGTTTGAGTGCGTCCCCGTCGAGTCTCTGGAGAAAATCACGGAAATGCTGGTGGCCCTCGTGGCCCGCTTTGCCAACGCGGGCGTGGATGCATAACGGGAGTGTCGCCATGATGAACGCAACGGAACCTAAACCCACCGGCGGCGATATCCTCAGCGTGATCCGAACCAACTATCCCCGTCTGAGCCGGGCGCAGAGGCGGATCGCGGATTTCATCCTGCGGCAACCGGAGGATGCATGCTTCGCCTCTTTAAAGGAACTGACCGAGGCCGTGGGCACTACAGAGGTCACCGTGATGAATTTCACCCGCCGCTTGGGAATCGATGGCTTTACCGGGCTTAAGAGGGAGCTTCAAGCTTATATCCGCATGCGCCTGTCCCCCAATGAAAAAATCACTTATGCTATGGAAAACGTGCGTTCCCGCAGTGAAGGGGGGATTTACCACGATTTCTGTGAGAATGAACTTGCTGCCTTATCCAGTACTTATGCCGCAGTCCCAGAAGAAGGATTGCATCAGGCGGCAGCCATGCTCAAAAGCGCTCGGCAGGTCTTTCTTCTTGGCTATGATGTTTCCCTTCCAGTGGTCCAGTTTTTGCTGCTCCGGCTCCACTATTTGGGCTATAACGCCGTTCAGCTTAATCTCTCAGACCGGAGCCAGCTGTTGCTCAGTTTGATCCAAGCGACCTCTCAAGACGTATTTGTGGCCATTTCCTTTCCCAACCACGCCCCAGAGATAACCCGTGTTGGTCATTATCTGCACCAAAAACAGATCCCATTGATCACCATTACCGATCAGTTGACCGCTCCAGTCACAATCTATGCGACCCAGAGTCTCACCTGCGCCACAGGGGACCTGCTCTTTTTCAATACTATTACCGCGCCAATCTCTCTGGTGAATGTGCTCTGTGCATTTCTCGCCATGGACACGGAGGCCCACCTCCATGAGACCCATCTAGCCGTGGAGCAGGCTTACCTGGATGTTTTCTCTGCTGATACGTCAGCCAGCCAAAGGTAATGCTGTGATAAATGGTAATCTTGCAAATGGCGTTAACGGTGTGCTGGATATGCGCTTTGTAGGCTTCCTCTTTGGTCATGGGAATTTCCCCTCCCTGGATCATAAGTGTGGGGCGAAAGCACTCTTTGCTTTCGCCCCATACTTGCCTTACCAGCAAAGGCAGCCGGAGTTGTCAAAGACGGCGCGCGGCGGCCTCCCAGCGTTCACTGGCTCGGCTGGCTTTGCTAATTACGGTTGCTTATTTTGCCCTTGTCTTAGTCTTTCCTTGCTTCCTCTGCGGCGTCGCCGTCTTTTGTGAGACAGCGGTCAACAAGAACGCCCTCTATTTTTGTATAACCGGCAACAACTGTAGAAAAGGACAAGCTCCCTGAATACGGAGCTTGTCCTTTTCTATTTCCGTGAAACGGCATTATTTCCTTCCGCCCAATGGCCATTGCAAAAGGCAGGCTAGTCTTCCATCCCAATGAACTGCTGAATCATCTCCAACGTCATCTTCTTGCGGTCAAAACGTGGCTTGCCTCCACTGCCCACCACATGAGGCGTCCCCTCATGACAGCTCCGGCTGCGACGCTCCCGCCGCCCGCGATCTCACTCTTGCCCGGAGTTCCTGCCTCACCTGTTCCAAATCCGGGTCGCACAGCAAAGGCAGGACTTCCGCCAGCTCCTCCGGAGGCAGTTCCCACCAGCGGAACACCAGAAGCAGGTCGATCAGTTCTCCGTCAAACCGATACTTAAGCAATCTCGCGGGATTGCCGCCAAACACCGCATAGGGTGGGATATCGTTGACCACCACGGAGCAGGCGGCCACCATAGCGCCGTCGCCAATCTTTACCCCAGGCACAACGGTGCACTCACGTCCCAGCCAGACGTCATTTCCAACAATGGTATCCCCTTTTCGGGGGAGCTGGGACAGGTGAGGCGGGGTGTTTTCCGTCCATGCCCCGCCAAACACATGAAAGGGTTAGGTCGTCACGCTGCTGATCCGGTGGTTGGCCGCCCCCATGGTAAGCTTGGTATCAGAGGCGATGGAGCAAAACTTTCCGATGATGAGCTGATCGCCAAATTCCGGGTAATTGAACAGCACATTGTTTTGTTCAAAGCCAACCTGAATGCCCGTGCCCCCGCCCATGGAGAATCGCGGGTCAGGTCAAATCCATCCCACAGGCAGATGCCGTCTCAGTCAGTCGTCTATCCCGGACCACGGCATCATAAAAGCGGAAACCGCCCGAAAAATTATAGCAGTCGTAGCCCCTTCCCGCCAAGATGCGGCAGGCGATGTAGCTGCGCAGGCCACTCTGGCAGATGACATAGACCGGCTTTTCCAGAGGGATCTCACTCAGCCGCTGCCGCAAGTCATCCACAGGAATGTTGACAAAGCCGTCGATATGCCCCTGGGCAAACTCTGCCTGTGTCCGGGTGTCCAGCAGCGTCATGCTGCCGTCTCGGGGCAGGCCGTCCACTTCCTCCAAATAGAACTGCTTCACCAACCCTTTGGCCAGGTTCTCCGCCATAAAGCCCGCCATGTTGACCGGGTCCTTGGCCGAGGAATAGGGGGGCGCATAGGCCAGGTCCAGCTCCTTGAGCTGGGGTGCGGTCATCCCCGCGCGGATAGCTGTAGCCAGCACGTCGATCCGCTTGTCGACTCCTTCATATCCCACGATCTGTGCCCCCAGCAGGCGGCCGCCACCCTTTTCAAATATCACCTTCATGGTCATCACCCGGCCTCCGGGATAGTAGCCGGCATGGCTCATGGGAGAGAGCACCACCTGATCCGCCGGGATACCCGCCTGACGGGCTGCGGTCTCACTGATGCCGGTGACTGCCGCGGTCAGTCCAAAGACCTTAATGACGCTGCTGCCCTGAGAGCCGGTGTACCGGCTGTCTCCCCCGCAGATATTGTCTGCGGCGATGCGTCCCTGTTTGTTGGCCGGCCCGGCCAGGGCAATCAGCGCCTTCTGCCCGGTGACAAAATGGTTCACCTGTACCGCGTCGCCCACGGCGTAGATATCCGGGACTGAGGTCTCCATCCGGTCGTTAACCAGAATGCTGCCCTTAAGCCCCAGCTCCAATCCGGCCTCTCTGGCCAGATGGGTGTCCGGCGTAACACCAATGGCCAGCACCACCATGTCCCCGTGAAGGGGCGCTCCCTCCTTTAGCAAAACGTCCACACCACCATCCCGCTCGGCAAAGCCCTCCACCGTACAGCCCAGAGCCAGACGGATCCCGTGCCGGCGCACCTCGTTGTGGAGCAAGGCCGCCATGTCCGGATCAAAGGGGGTCATTAGGTGCAGGGGGCGCTGTACGATGGTGACCTCCATCCCCAGTCCCCGCAGGTTTTCTGCCAGCTCCAGCCCGATAAAACCGCCGCCCGCCAGCACCACGGATCTGGGATGATGGTTTTGGAGGTATTTCTTAATCCGGAAGGTGTCCTCCACGGTACGCAGGGTAAAGAGCTTCTCCAGCCCCATACCAGGCAGCCTGGGCTGGGTGGGCTTGGCCCCGGGGGAAAGCAGCAGCTTGTCGTAGGATTCTTCAAACCGCTCGCCGCTTTCCAAATTACACACGGATACGGTCTTTCGCTCCGGGTGAATGGCGGTGACTTCGTGCCTCACCCTCATATTCACCCGGAACCGGGCGAAAAAGCTTTCTGGGGTCTGGAGGGTCAGCTCCTCCGGGTCCTCAATGACCCCGCCGATGTAATAGGGCAGGCCACAGTTGGCGTAAGAGACATATCCAGAACGTTCAAACACCACGATTTCCGCCTGCTCGTCCAGCCTGCGAATCCGGGCGGCCGCCGTAGCGCCTCCCGCCACGCCACCCACAATCACAACTTTCATTTGAGTGCACAACCTTTCCTGTATCGGTATTCGTTCCGCTGACGCCTTTTGTTTTATCAATTCCCTTCTTTCTCAAATGCGCGTCCTTTTCGCCTGCTTTATAGGGGATCCTGCGACCATTTTATCACACAAAGCCGAACCGCGCCATCTGAATCCAAACCATTCATACCTTGTGCACACTTGTGGCCCCGTCCTGCTCTGACCCCTTTCCCGAAAGCACGGGGTGAAATAGTTGTAGTCCTGCTGAGCAAGCTGTCCGCCCTAGAGCGGGTAACCACCCGGAATTGTCTGGAGGCCGTGGCCGCTAATCCTCGCATGGCTCCTCTCACCAGAAAATTGGCGGTCTCCCAGTGGACGATCTGCCGTCTGGACATGATATTTCAGCCGAAAGGGAGGGAAAGCGGCACGCCGCATTCCCTCCCCTCTCTTTTGGGTCTTACCCCATAGCCGCCAGTTGTTCCTCCAATTTGGCGATGAGGGCGCGGAGCTTCTCCGCCCGGTCCTTTTCCCCCGCCACCACGGCCTCAGGAGCCTTGGCCAAAAATCCGGGATTGGACAGCTTGCCCTCCAGGCCCTTGAGCTCACCCTGCTTTTTGCCCAGGTCCTTCTGGAGCCGCGCCTTCTCCTTTTCGATGTCCACCAGCTCTGCCAGGGGCATATATACCTTAGCGTCGTGGGTCACATCTACCACCATGCCGGAGGTATCTGTCGGCTCAGACTGACTGATCTCAATAGAGGCGGCGTAGGCCAGACGGGTCAAGAATCCCCGCCCGGCGGTAAAGACCTCCGCCTTGGGCGTGGCGATGGTAATCGCAGCTTTTTTGGACGGGGGCACGTTCATCTCCGCCCTCCTGGCTCGGATCGCCCGGATAACATCCATGACGGACTCCATAGCCTCCTTCGCAGCCTGGAAATTCAGCTCTTCCCGATACTCGGGCCACTTCTGGAGCATCAGGAAATCGCCCTCGTGGGGCAGGGACTGCCAGATCTCCTCGGTGATAAAGGGCATGAAAGGATGCAGGAGCTTGAGGGTCTCGGTGAGCACGTATACCAGCACGTGCTGGGCGTCCTCCTTGGCCTGCTGGTCGTCCCCCTGGAGACGGGCCTTGGTCAGTTCGATATACCAGTCGCAGAAGTCGCTCCAGATGAAGTCGTACACCTTGGCGCTGGCCACCCCCAGCTCGAAGGCCTCCATGTTCTCGGTGACCTCCCCGATGACCTCCCCTAGTCGGCAGAGAATCCACTTGTCCTCCAGCTCCAGATGCTCGGGCAGGCGGTTGTCCTCCACGGTGAGGTTCATCTGCACAAACCGGCTGGCATTCCAGATCTTGTTGGCGAAGTTGCGCATGGCTTCGCACTTCTCCACATAAAAGCGCATGTCGTTGCCGGGGCTGTTCCCGGTGATCAGGTTGAAGCGCAGGGCATCCGCCCCGTACTTGTCCGCCATCTCCAACGGGTCGATGCCGTTGCCCAGGCTCTTGGACATCTTGCGGCCCTTGTCATCCCGGACCAGGCCGTGGATGAACACGGTGTGGAAGGGAGGCTTGCCAGTGTGCTCGCAGCCGGAGAAGATCATCCGGGCCACCCAGAAGAAGATGATGTCATACCCGGTGACCAGCACGTCGGTGGGGTAGAAATACTTCAAATCCTCGGTGCTCTCCGGCCAGCCCAGGGTGGAGAAGGGCCACAGGGCGGAACTGAACCAGGTGTCCAGCACGTCGGGGTCCCGAGTGATGTTCTTGGAGTGGCAGTGCTCGCACTCGGTGGGGTCCTCCCGGGTAACGGTCATATGGCCGCAGTCCGCGCAGTACCACACGGGGATCTGGTGGCCCCACCACAGCTGCCGGGAGATGCACCAGTCGTGGACGTTCTCCATCCAGTTGGTGTAGGTCTTGGCAAAGCGCTCGGGGACAAATTTGACCTCCCCGTCGTTCACCACCCGCAGGGCCTCCTTGGCCAAGGGGGCCATCTTGACGAACCACTGGGCGGAGATAATGGGCTCCACATCAGTGCCGCAGCGGTAGCAGGTGCCCACGTTGTGCTGGTGGTCCTCGATCTTCTCCAGCAGGCCCAACGCTTCCAGGTCGGCCACCACCGCCTTGCGGGCCTCATACCGTTCCATTCCCTGGTACTTGCCGCCGTTTTCGTTCACCACCCCGTGGTCGTCCAGCACCCGGATGGACTCCAGGTTGTGGCGCAGGCCCACCTCGAAGTCGTTGGGGTCGTGGGCGGGGGTCATCTTCACGCAGCCGGTGCCGAACTCCATGTCCACGTACTCGTCGGCCACAATGGGAATCTCCCGGTCCATGAGGGGCAGCAGGCACTTCTTGCCCACGATATCCTGATAGCGCTCGTCGTTGGGGTTGACCGCCACGCCGGTGTCCCCCAGCATGGTTTCCGGCCGGGTGGTGGCCACAGTGACGTAGCGGCCCGGCTCACCCACGATGGGGGATTTGATGTGCCACAGGTGGCCGGGCTTGTCCTTGTACTCCACCTCTGCGTCAGACAGGGCGGTGACGCAGTGGGGGCACCAGTTGACGATCCGGCTGCCCTTGTAGATCAGGCCCTTCTCATATAGGGAGACGAACACCTCCCGCACCGCCTTGGAGCAGCCCTCGTCCATGGTGAAGCGGGAGCGGTCCCAATCGCAGGAGGCGCCCAGCTTCTTCTGCTGCTCCACGATGCGGCCGCCGAACTTGTTCTTCCAATCCCACACCCGCTCCAGGAACTTCTCCCGGCCCAGGTCGTGGCGGGTGAGCCCCTCGTTCACCCGCAGATCCTCCTCCACCTTGATCTGGGTGGCGATGCCCGCGTGGTCGGTGCCGGGGACCCACAGGGCGGCGTAGCCCTGCATCCGCTTGAATCGAGTCAGGATGTCCTGGAGGGTGCAGTCCATGGCGTGGCCCATGTGGAGCTGGCCGGTGACGTTGGGGGGCGGCATGACGATGGTGAAGGGCTTTTTCTCCGGGTCCCGGTGGCCGGCAAAGCAGCCGTTTTTCTCCCACATCTCATAGATGCGGCCCTCCACCTCCTGGGGCTCGTATACCTTGGGTAGTTCCTTTTTCACGTTGTACAACTCCTTTTCGGGGCAACAAAAAATCGCCCCGAGCGTTTTTGCTCAGGGCGATTTAAAAAAACCGCGGTACCACCTGAATTCGCGCCCCATAACAGGCACGCGCTCATTGCCCCTGTAACGGGAGGGCCCGCCATCCCCTACACACCGTTCAGGGATGGGGCTCCGGGACCACCTTCCGCGCCCGCACTGAAACGCCTTGCACCAAACGGCGTCTCTCTGTGTCAGGGCTGGCGCGTACTCCTTCCCTTCCAAGCCTTTTTACCCTGACAGTATATGCAAAAGCGTGGGGTTTGTCAAGGGGGCAAGGGCGGAGTCCTTGCATTGGCTCCTCCCTCCGCGGGAGTGCTGCCCGCCGGTAGGCGGACTGAGAGGGGGCGTCCAAAGGCTGCGCCTTGGGGAACGATCTTTCCCGACCCCATTTCTTTTGACAGCGCCAAAAGAAACGGTGGGAAAAGCCATCCCGGCTTTTCGGGGCAAGGTTTCGCCTTGCGGCGAGTTTCTTTTTGTGCGCACAAAAAGAAACCAAAAATGCGCCGGAGGTCAGGCGCGGAGGAACTTCAAGCACCAAGGGCGCGCTTTCGTTCCCAGCGCCTGCACCCCCGGACCCCCGTTTTTACGAGGGCCCAGGATAAGGAGTGCATCCTACTCCGTCCGGCGCGCAAAGTCAGGACACCCCCTGCTTCTTTTTCCGCTGCCGCTCATACTGGCAAAGACGGCACTCTCAGCAGCCCACGGGAGTGCGCCTGACGGGGCGGGGACTTGGATCCGCCATTTTTTCATGCAAATGCGTCCAGAATGTCTTTCAGGGTCTGCTCTGCCTGGTCCTGGCTGCCGGCCCGGCCTGGGGAACAGGTGATGCACCACCGCATCCCACGGTAGATGAAGTGTGCCTCGCGGGAAACCCTGATATCTCCCTCGCTGTCCTCCGACACAAAGGTGAGAATCACCACCGGCAATCCCTGGGCCGTGAGATATTCTTCCCGGTCCATCGCGTCAGGGGTGGTCCGATTGGGATAGTAGAAGTCGTTTTCCAGCTCTCCCTGCCCGTATTCCGTGTAGAGATCCGTATAGAGTCCCACCTGTACCATGTCCACCAGGTCGCTGTCCGGCTCTCCATTGCCAAGCTCCGTCCGGCTGCGCCCCGCGGGCACAAAATAATAGAAATTCATCATGCGAATCTTTTCCACGGTTCCATCCGCTCCGCGGGACAGGATATGCCTGTGGCTTCTCTGCTCGTCCGCCGCGTCCAGCACTGGGTTATCATAGAGGTCGATACCGAGCAGCGCCTCCAATTCCGACACGGAACGGCACTCCACATCAGATATCCCAGGGGCTGCGGTCAATTCCTGAAATTCCTGGGAAAAGGCGGACATGGGATATCGCGTCAGTTCCCCATAGACCGTGTACCCCGTCTGGGAGAAAGACCCAACAAAATCAAAGCCGACCATCACGGCCCCCACCGTCCCCACCAGGGCCAGGCACACGCAGGCAGCGATGAGGCCAGCGCGCAGGGGCCGGGGCAGTCTCCGCTTTTTCTGAACTTCCATCCGCTCGATCAGCTCCGGGTCGATATGGCCCAGCGCCTCCAGCGCCCGCTCCTTGTCCACCATAAATATCCCTCCTGATGTAAGTACTCCCGCAGCTTGTTCCGGGTGCGGAACAGGCTGCTCTTGGTCTTGCTCACGCTCCAGCCCAGGCGGCTGGCCACCTCCTCCACGCCCTCGGCGTACCAATACCGCCGGAGGAAGGCCGTCCTCGCCCCCGGCCTCTGTGTGCGCAGGAAATCGGAGATGGCCCGCCCCAGCTCGGCGGCCTCCGCCCTCC
>URQA01000006.1 GCA_900549885.1 uncultured Eubacteriales bacterium
CGGCGCGCTGACGCCCGACAGCCTGGCCCGCAGGGCCGGAGCTGAGGAACGGGCCACTTTAGCCCAGCGGTATGCCGGGCAGGTGGTGCGGTGCCGTCGGGCGGATTACCAGCGCCGCCAGAGACAGGCAGACAAAGTGCTCACCTCCCGAGCGGCAGGGATCCCGCTGATGGTGCTGCTGCTGGGAGTGGTGCTGTGGCTAACGGTGGCGGGGGCGAACGGGCCGTCGGCCTGGCTGTCTGCCCGGTTTGACCAGTTGGGGATCTGGCTGACCGGCGTTCTGGACGGAGCGCCGGGATGGCTGTCCGCCCTGCTGGTGGATGGGATATACCGGGTGACCGCCTGGGTGGTGTCGGTAATGCTGCCCCCCATGGCCATCTTTTTCCCCCTGTTTACGTTGTTGGAGGATCTGGGCTACCTGCCCCGGGTGGCCTTCGTGCTGGACCACGCCTTTCAGCGGGCGGGAACCTGCGGAAAGCAGGCGCTGACCATGTGCATGTCCTTGGGGTGCGCCGCCTGCGGTGTCACTGGCTGCCGCATCATCGACAGCCCCAGGGAGCGGCTGGTGGCCAGCCTTACCGCCTGCCTGGTGCCCTGCAACGGGAAATTTCCCACCCTCATTGCCCTCATCACCATGTTTTTTGTGGGCGGACAGGTGGGCCTGTTCCCTTCTCTTCAGGGGGCGGCGCTGTTACTGGGGACGTTGTTGCTGGGGGTGGCGGCCACCCTGGGCTGCTCCAAGCTGTTGTCCTCTACGGTGCTGCGGGGAGTCCCCTCATCCTTTACCTTGGAACTGCCCCCCTTCCGCAGGCCACGGGTAGGCCAGGTGCTGGTGCGCTCGGTGCTGGATCGGACTCTCTTCGTGCTGGGCCGGGCAGCGGCGGTGGCTGCCCCGGCGGGGGCGGTGATCTGGTTGATGGCCAATGTGCAGGCGGGAGAACAGTCTCTGCTAAGCTGGTGTACCGGGTTCCTGGACCCCTTCGCCCGGCTGTTCGGGCTGGACGGGGTCATCCTCATGGCTTTCCTGCTGGGCTGGCCGGCCAATGAGATTGTAGTGCCAGTGATGCTTATGGCCTATCTGTCCACGGGATCGCTGGTGGAGATGGGCGACCTGGGGGCGCTGAGCGCCCTGCTCACCGCCCAGGGATGGACTATGACCACTGCGGTGTGCACCCTGCTGTTCTCGTTGTTCCACTGGCCCTGCTCTACCACCTGCCTGACCATCTATAAAGAAACAGGCAGCGCCAAGTGGACAGCATTGGCTGTGGCACTGCCCACTGCGCTGGGACTGGTGCTGTGCTTTGTGGTGGCCACTACCGGCCGGCTGCTGGGCCTCTGACCAGAAAAGCTGGGCTAGCGGCGAACGGCAGAGCTTCAAAAATGATTGAAAAAACGGACCGAGGCCGTTCTGATAATCATCAGAACGGCCTCGGCGTGTGAAAAAAGAGAGAGAGGGGGATTGAGAAAGGAGTTTACATTATGTGCTTCATCTTCCTGACGAGTATAGAATACCACGTTCCGGGAGAAAGTGTTGGACAAATTGAAAACGCTTTATGAAGTTTCCGTGAATAGGAGAAAGGGAAACAAGAAAAATTAAATTTTATTTTAGATTTCCAAAATTTAGAGGAATAAAAACAAAAATCCCCATGCCGGGCCGATTGGAAATAGGAGGTTCCCAAACCCGCCGGACTTTCCCACGGAGGAAATCCGGCTGCTGTGCCATATTAAGAAGGCGGACGTTCGAGCCGCGCTTTTTTAAAAATCAAAACAAGAGAAAGGCGGGTGATACCGATTGAACGAGGAAAGCAGACCATGGGGCTGGGCGGTGGCAGCAGTCCTTCTGCTGATGCTGGCGCTGATGCCGATTCGCAGTTATGCCGCCGTCCCGGACACGGTCATTCCGGTGGGCCGTGCCGTGGGTATCAAGCTCTTCTCCGATGGCGTTGTGGTGGTGGGCACTTCGGAGGTAGCCACGGACACCGGCAATGTGAACCCAGCCAAGGACTGCGGGCTGAAGGAGGGGGACATCATCACCCATATCAACGCCACCGAGGTGGATTCCATTGAGGAAGTGTCCGCCCTGCTCCAAGAGCTGGAGGGGCAGACCATGAGCATCCGGGCCATCCGGGATGACAAGCAGGTGCAGCTCACCGCGCAAGCGGTGTTGTGTTCCAGCGACAGCACCTATAAGCTGGGGGCCTGGATTCGGGATTCTATGGCGGGCATCGGGACCGTGACTTATGTGGACCCGGACAGCGGCGCCTTCGGCGCCCTGGGCCACGGGATCAATGATGTGGATACCGCACTGCTTATGCCTCTAGAAGAAGGGACAATCCTTCCTGCTACTGTGGTAGGGGTGAATAAGGGACAGGCGGGCACCCCCGGCCAGCTCAAAGGGAGCTTTGACAGCAGCGGCTTTCTAGGTTCTCTCCAGGCCAACACATCCAGCGGTATCTTTGGCCAGCTGGAGAACGTGAACTGGGCTGATGGCCAGGCAGTGGAAGTGGCCCAAAGCAGCCAGGTGCACACAGGCAAGGCCACCATTCTGTCCAACATCAGCGGAGACCAGGTGGAAGAATATGAGATTGAGATTGTTAAAATTTTTCCAGACAGCCAGCAGGATGGACGGGATTATCTGATCACCGTCACCGATCAGCGTCTGCTGGAGACAACCGGGGGTATCGTTCAGGGAATGAGCGGCAGCCCGATTCTCCAGGATGGACGGTTTATTGGAGCGGTAACCCATGTGTTGATTAACGATCCGTCCTGCGGGTACGGCATCAGTGCCCAGCGTATGCTGTCTGCGGCTGATAAGGCGGCGCAGTAGCATGCGTCCGGGACAGGTCGGGGACAGACGAACAGAGTCGAAAGAAATCCGGAGGAATTTGGAAACTTTTTCTTGTCAAGCGGCAGATTCTGTGGTATTTTAGATAGGAAGGAAAAATATTCCAGTTCTATCCAGAAGCTGGCAACTGACAGAAGGGGTTGTTCCACATGAATGAAAAGACACGTGTACTGTTGGCAGATGCCGCGGACGAGTTCCGCCACATGGCCGCAGAGATGATTCAACAGGAAGCTGACATGGAGGTAGTGGGCCAGACGGGAGACGGCGAGGAATTGCTGCGCATGGTACGGTCCCTGCGGCCTCAGGTGTTAGTCATGGACCTGGTGCTGTCCGGTCTGGACGGGCTGGGGGCGCTGGCTCAGCTGGGGCAGGAGCGGCCCCGGGTGCTGGTGTTGTCCGCTTTTGCCCGTTCAGTGTTCAACGACCGATTGCCGGAACTGGGAGTGGATTATTTTATGCTCAAGCCCTGCCGCCTGACTGCTCTCGTGGAGCGTATCCGCCAGTTGGCTCAGACGGAGGGCAGTGAAGTCCGGAATAGCCGGGAAGAACCCACCCGACAGCGGCTGGAACGGGAAATCACCGCTATTATCCATGAGATCGGTGTACCGGCCCATATCAAAGGGTATCAATATCTGCGGGAGGCCATCGGCCTGGCCGTGGAAGACATGGAGGTCATCAATGCCGTGACGAAGGTATTGTACCCTGCGGTAGCCAAGAAATTCGGCACCACAGCCAGCCGGGTGGAACGGGCCATCCGTCATGCCATTGAGGTGGCGTGGGACCGGGGCGACCTGGAAACCCTGCAAAAGTATTTCGGCTACACTGTGTCCAACGCCAAAGGGAAGCCCACAAATTCTGAATTTATCGCCATGATCGCCGACCGCATCTCCTTGGACCCGGACCGGAGAGCAGGATGAAAAACGCGCCCCGCCTTTTTGGCGGGGCGCGTTTGATCCCAGTGTAAACGTCCATGGGAGCAAGGGCCTCAGCCCTCCCCCTTCAGGCGGAGGGGAGGGTCCTGAAAGGCATATACTTGATTGCAGGCGGAGAGCACATCCGGTTCGTGGGACGCCAGGATCACCGGCGTGCCCAGCGCCCGCAGCCGGGAGAGCAGTCGGCCCCGTCGGTCCTGATCCACCCCGGTGAACGGTTCGTCCAACAGCAGGCAATCGCCCCCCAGGGCGATGCACCTGGCCAGAGCCAACCGCCGGGCCATGCCGCCGGACAGGGCAGAGGGGAAGCGGTCCCCCTCTCCCTCCAGTTCGACAAAGGCCAGCCATGCATCGGCTTCTCCCCGGCGTTGCCGGGGGAGCACGTCGGTGATATGCTGGCGGACGGTGCGCCAGGGAAGCAGGCGGTTTTCCTGAAAGAGAAAGGCGGTCCTGGATGGATCCAGGCCAGACACGGTGCCCGACTGGGGCCGGATCAACCCGCCCAGTACCCGCAGCAGGGTGGTTTTGCCGCAGCCGGAAGGCCCGGTGAGGGCGGCCAGCCCCTCGAGGGGCAGCTCCAGAGAAAAATGGTCCAGAACCACTGTTTCCCCATAGGCCAGACACAGACGGTCCAGAACGATCACAGTGTATTCCCCCTCCCCATTAGCAGGCGGCGCACCAGGCCCTCCAGAAGAAGGGACAGGGCAATGATGACCAGAGTCCAGGCAAAGAGTTCCGGAGTTTCCAGAGCCGTGCGGGCTTGGGAGATTTCCGTGCCAATGGCCAACTTGGGCGGGCAGATGACCTCGGCGGCCACCCCGGACTTCCAAGCCAGCCCCATGCAGGTGAGCAGACCGCTGGTGAAGTGGGACCGGAGGGAAGGCAAATAGATCAGACGCACGGTTTTCCACGGGGAGAAGCGGTAGGCCCGGGCCAGCTCCAGAAGCTGCCCATCGGTGGAGCGCAGCCCCGCGTCCAGATTGCCCCAGATGACAGGCAGCACCATCAGGGCGGATACCACACCGGGGATGCGGGTGCGGTTGACCCACAAGTAGAGCAACAGGATGAAGCACACCACCGGCGTGGCCCGGATTACCCGGATGGCAGGAGCCAGAATGTATTCTCCCCAGCGAAAGCGGTAGGTAAGCGCAGCTAGCAGGCCGCCTAGAAAACAGCCAAAGGCTAGGCCGCCGAAGATGCGCCCCAAGGAGGCGATGGCCGCCAGCCAAAAATTTCCGGTTGCTGCTAGAGCGGCCAACGACCGGACCACCGACAATGGGGAGGGAAGCAGCAGGTCACGCCCAACCCAAAGGGCCGCAAGCTGCCATACCCCCAGCCAGATGGCTGGGGGTATGATGATCTTCTGCAGTTTTTTGATAGGCTCAGGGGACATAGTAGATGGCGTCATCCGGCAGAGAACCGCCCACTGAGGTGGGGTCGGCCTGGTACAGGATGGAGAAGTAGCCGGAGATGGCGGGAGCCATGTCCGCGCCGGCAATATAGGTCAGGTGGCACTGGGGAATGGCCGCTTTCGCAATGGCGGCGGAGGGAGTGATGCCAAAGCTGGCCACCAGCTCTGCGGCCTCGTCCACATTGTGGCTGACATAGTCGATGGAGGCCTCATACTCCGCCAGAAAAGCGGCCACCGCCTCGGGATGCTCCTCCAGATACTCCGTGCGGGCCACCACGGCGGTCATAATCAGCTGACTGCCAGTGTTCAGATCGTTCCACTCCTCAGTGACATCCAGGGCGGCACGGATCTGGCCCTCACTTTGCAGGATGGCGGCGGTGGCGGCGGGGACGGGCAGCATAGCTCCCTCCGCCTCTCCGGTCATCAGCTTCTGGGTGATCTCGCTGGCCTCGGCAAAGAGGATGGTTACGTCCTTGTCAGGATCCAGGCCGTTCTGCTCCAAGATATAGCGCAGCACATACTCCGGATTAGCCCCTTGGCCCGCGGACCAGATGGTTTTGCCCGCCAGGTCAGACACCGAGTGGATGGAGGTGCCGCCGCCGCTTTCCAGGATATGAAGTACCCCCAGAGTGCCCAGGGCGATGATCTTCACCCCGCCGTCGGTCTTGTTGTAGAGGTTGACCGCCGCATTGGAGGCCATAGTGGCGATATCCAAGGTGGGCTCGGCATTCGTCAGTCCAGCTACCAACTCGGTGTTATCTGCGGCGATGGTGTAGTCATAGTGGTTGGCGGTGGTACCCGCGTCGCTGTCGCTCATAAGCTTGGCCGCGCCGATGCCCGTGGGACCGGACAGCACGCCCAGGCGGACCGTCTCTCCCTGGGGCTCATGACTTGGTTCGTCGTCGGGGGAGGGAGATGGCTCGTCAGAGGTCACAGGGGAGGGGCTGGGGGTGACCTCCTCGTTGTTGTTGCAGGCGGCCAGAGCAAAGACCATGCACAGGGCCAGCAGCAGGGCGGAAAGTTTTTTCAGTTTCATAGCAGAGGTTCCTTTCATTGTTGTGGATGTTCCATTTTGTGGCTGGCGTGGTGAAGCAGTTCCCGCCGGAGGATACGGATCACCTTTCCCTCGCGGGCGATGGCTCCCTCTCGCTCCAGCGCCTCAAAGGCCCGGTACAGAGTGGCCCGGCCTACGCCGATACGGGCGGATAGCTGCGTGGCCGAGATGGCTACCTGCTCCTCATCTCCAACGGCGGAGAGCAGGTATTGGGCCAGCTTACCCTCGGCGGTGCCGGCGGATACCGTGTCCAACCGCCCGCTGAGAAACTGGATGCGGCTGGACAGGTAGCGGATATAGTTCAAGGCGAACCGAGAGCTTTCTTCCACCAGCCGTTCCACCCCGTCCTGGGGAAAGAGCACTAGCCGACAGGGAGTAAGGGCGGTGAGGGTAGTGGCATAATCTTGGTTGTCGGTGAACAGGGCGGCCGCGCCGAATAGGTCTCCGGCGCCCAGGTGAGACACCAGCAACATGTCCTTAGTTACCTGGACCCGGCCGGACAAAAGCAGCCCCAGGCACCGGCGGAACTGATAGGGTGTGTAGATAGCTTCTCCTTTCGGAACATTGAGCGATTCCGCGTCCAGCAGCAGCCGTTCCAGTGCAGCCTGGTCCACTCCGGCGAACAGCGGGTGCCAGGTCAGAATCGAACGTACCTCCAAGGAAGCATCCACCTCTTTTTGTTTCATTTGAGACAGTTTGATTATAGACGAGCTGCTCTATACTGTCAAGGAACAAAATGGTTACAAAAGCTGTTTCCGTTTTGTTCACAATTTATACTTGCTTTTTTCCTAGGGCATGGAGTATACTACTGACATTGTCTGAAAAGTTGACATAATGCGACAATGCGCTGCAAAGGAGTTTACCGCCATGGCCCGCCGCGTACAGAAAAAACGGACCTCGCCCCTGGTGCGGGTGTTGAAGGTCTTGTACATTATGCTGGTAATCGTGTCTGTTATCATTGTAGGGACTTTCGCCGCCTATCAGGTATTTATCGGTCCTCCGGATGTGGAGGACCAAGTAACTTTCCCCATCACGTCCCCGCAGCCAAGCCAGGACGTAACCGCGTCACAGGAGCCGGAGACCACCCCCTCGGACGACGTGGTGGTATACACCCGACGGGAGGGAGTTTATACCTGCCTGCTCACCGGCAGCGATGAGGGCAACCTCCGGGCGGACACGATTATGCTGGGCTGCTTTGATACCAACAACAAAACCGCCACCTTGGTGTCCATTCCCCGGGATACCCTGGTGCTGCGCAACGGCAAAAACAGCAAGATCAATGCTGTATACGGAAACGGCAAGGGCGAGGCCATGGCCCAAGCGGTATCCGAACTGCTTGGTGTGCCGGTGGATTACTATGTATCGGTGGATCTGGATGCCTTCGGTGCCATTGTGAAGGCCATCGGCGGGGTATATTTTGATGTACCCATCGACATGAATTATGACGACCCCTATCAGGATCTTCACATCCATCTGGAAAAAGGCTATCAGAAGTTGAACGCGGAGCAGGCCATCGGGGTGGTCCGCTTCCGCCACAACAACGACGGTTCCGGCTATCCCCGGCAGGACCTGGACCGGGCGGAAACCCAGCGGAACTTCCTGGCCGCCCTGGTCAGCCAGACCGTTACCCTGTCCAACGTCACCAAGGTCACGGAACTCATCAATATTCTCAATGAATATGTGGACACCAATATGCCGCTGAACGACATGATCTATTTTGCCACCGCCGCCATCGGCATGGATCTGGACGCCGCCTTGAAAACCGGCACCCTGCCGGGGGAATGGATCAGCCCCTACTATGAATTGGACGACGAAGGGGTGCTGGAGCTTGTCAACGAATTGCTGCCGGTGTATACGCAGCCCATTACAGAAGATATCCTGAATATCCGCCACAGATGAGAAAAGGAGAGAGTGACATGAATAAGACCATCACCGCCGCTGGAGCCCCCGCCGCCGTGGGGCCCTACTGCCATGCCAAGCTGGCGGGGGACACCTTGTACTGCTCCGGCCAGCTGGGATTGGTGCCCGACACCGGGAAGTTGGCCGAGGGAGTAGAAGCCCAAGCCCGTCAGGCCCTGGACAACTTGGGCGCGGTGCTCCGGGCCGCCGGCATGGACTATGCCGACGTGGTCAAGACCACCGTGTTCCTGGCGGACATCAACGACTTCGCCGCTGTCAACGCCATCTATGCCGAGTACTTCCGGGACGAGCCCCCCGCCCGCTCCTGTGTGCAGGCGGGCGCTCTACCCAAGGACGGCCTGTTTGAGATTGAGGCTGTGGCTGTGAAATAAACATCGGTGATACACAGAAAAAGAGGACCTGGCCCTACTAGGGCCAGGTCCTCTTTTTCTGTGTATCACCGCACGTCGTCCCCCCGGCGGGCCTCCAGATTCATCTGGCGCTTCCGGCTGGCGGAGGCGGCCAGCATGGCCGCCAGAGTGACCGGGTCCCCCTCGGCGATGGCCTTGCGGTAGGCCCGCAGGCGGTCCTCCAGCCCTTCGATGACCTTTGTGAGCGCCGGGGCGTTCATGGAGAACAGCTGGGTCCACAAGGGTACGTCCAGGGCGGCCACCCGGGTGCAGTCCCGAAAGGATCCCCCCTCGTACCCCCGGCAGTCGAACAGGTCGGGGTCGTCGCACACCGCCACCGCCACCACGTGCATGAGCTGGCTGGTGTATGCGATGATGGCGTCGTGGTGCTCCGGGGTGGTGCGCACCACGTCCCGGAAGCCGCAGTACTGCGCCATCCGCTCCAGCAGGGCAATGTGCTCCGGCTGGCTGTCCGCCCGGGGGGTCATGATGAAGTGGGCGTTGCGGAACAGGGTGGCCTCCGCGTGGTCGATGCCGGATACCTCCTTGCCCGCCATGGGGTGGCAGCCAATAAAGCCCACCCCCTCTGGCAGACACTGGGCGGCCTCCATGACTGCGGTCTTGACACCGCATACGTCGCACACCAGGCTGCCGGGTTTGAAGCGTTCGGCGTTGTCCTGGAGAAAGTCCACGATGCCCTGGGGGTCTTGGCACAGGATGACCACGTCCGCCCCCGGCAGCTCTGCCGGACCGTCCATGGTCACCCGGTGGGCGGCGCGGCGTACTACCGCCTTGTCATAGGTGGCCTGGGAGCGCACCGCCCCCACCACCTCATAGTCCTCAAAGCCTTGAAGGGCCATGGACAGGGAGCCGCCAATCAGGCCCAGCCCCACCACTAAAATCGTCTTTTTTTCCATACTGATCCAGCCTTCCAAAGCCGCGCTTTCGGCGCGGGAAATCATTGACACGCCCCGGACTGGGGCGAAGTGTTCCGCAGGCAATGCACTGGAAAAGGCGATGCCTTTTTCGATGGACGGTCACACCGAGCGCCCCACACAGGCGGCAATGGACTCCACTCGGTCCATGATGACGGCAAACTGGTCCGGAGTGACGGACTGCGCCCCATCGCACAGGGCATGGGCCGGATCGTTGTGGACCTCGATGATCAAGCCGTCCGCCCCGGCGGCCACGGCCGCCATGGCCATGCGTTCCACCATCCAGGCCTGGCCGCAGGCGTGGGAGGGGTCCACCACCACCGGCAGGTGGCTCAGCCGCTTCACTGCCAGGACCGCCGAGAGGTCCAGGGTGTTGCGGGTATAGGTCTCAAAGGTACGGATGCCCCGCTCACACAAAATGACGTTTGGATTGCCCTCGCTCATAATATACTCCGCGCTCATGAGCCACTCCTCAATGGTGGCGGACAGCCCCCGTTTCAGGAGGATGGGCTTTTTGGTTCGGCCCACCTTTTTCAGCAGGTCGAAGTTCTGCATGTTACGGGCGCCGATCTGGATGACGTCCACCGCCTCCTCGAACATGGGAAGCTGGTCGGAACTCATCAGCTCAGTGACGATGGGCATGCCGGTGGCGTCCTTGGCGTCCAGCAGCAGACGAATGCCCTCCACTCCTTTGCCCTGAAAAGAGTAGGGAGAGGTGCGGGGCTTGTAGGCGCCCCCCCGCATGGCGCAGGCTCCGGCGGCCTTTACCGCCTGGGCCACCCCCACCATCTGGCTCTCGCTCTCTACCGAGCAGGGACCGGCGATCACTACCAGTTTGTCTCCACCGATGGACACGCCGCCGCCCATATCGATTACCGAGTCGTCAGGGTGATATTTGCGGTTGGCCTTTTTGTAGGGTTCGGTCACACGCATAACCCGGTCCACCCCGTCCAGCTGGGACAGGTACTCCTGATCCAGCCGGCTGGCGTCCCCTTCGGCGCCGAGAATGGTGACCTCTGAGCCCTTGGACACCATCACCTTGACGCCTCCGGCCTCCATGGCCCGAATGGTGGTTTGCAGCTGTTCCGCCGTGAACTCCGGCTTCATAATGACGACCATAACAATGTTCCTTTCTGATAAAAAATAAGCGGCTGCCCGATGGCAGCCGCGTCTGGAACGCTCCTGGCAGACCACTCAAGGGCACGACAAAAGACCGCTATTATAATAGCGGTAATAACCATACCCATAAGCCTGGTTCGCCATGAGGAAACGCTCCTTTCTGTTTAAGTCTGGAAAACAGTTTAACGCTTTTATCCATAAAAGTCAAGAGAGAAATCAAAAATAGCATGTAAATGGTTGTCGTTCAAAAGACCATGAGTCTTGAAACTCCTTGTAAACACTGACTTTTTCCGCATAAGCGCTCAAATTGCGCCTAAATTTTATACCATCAAATATAAAGCAGCCAGACGGATATAAGAAAAATCATACGAGGTGAGGGCGAAAGCACTCGTTGTCTTTGCCTGTTTGTTGGCCATGTAAACAGGGACAGAGGCACTTGTCAACAGCGGGCAAAACACATTTAACGGTACCGTTAATGAGGGCCGCTGGCTCTGCTAATTCATATAAACGGGGGGAATGGTAGAAAAATTCATATATGGACGCTATGCTAAAAATATATAAATTTGATGGGGTAACGTACTACAATGGAAATAAAAGAATTGCAAAAGAAAGATTTTCAAAAAGTTATTGAATATGCAATTTCTGGAATGCACTTCGAAGAATACTTAACGAATAAGCTTATGCTTAATATATACGGAAGATATTTTTGGTATTTAGAATACATCAATGCTACTCAAGTCATTGCTGCTTACGAGGACAAGAAACTTTTGGGTGTTCTTGTGGCGGACATAAAGGGCGAAGAAAAACCATACAAGTCTGTTGGAAAAGGCTTGTATGTCAAATTGATAGATATCATCCAAAACCTGTTTTTTAGCGGTGGTGTTATGCCTTATAACGAAGCAAACAGGAAGATGCTGGACCAATACACCAAGCGCTATGCTCCCGATGGAGAACTTCGTTTTTTAGCAGCTGATCCGAAAAGTAAGATAAAAGGGATAGGGACATTCTTATTAAATGAGCTAGTACGGCGAGAAGCAGGGAAAGAAATTTATTTATTCACTGATACAAATTGCACATATCAATTTTATGAGCATAGGGGATTTGAACGAGTAGGTGAGCAAAAGATCATTCTCGAACTCTCCAATGAAGTTGGTTTGAAATGCCTGCTATACAGAAGAAGATTATAAAATTATTGAAAGAATTGCAACTTACACAAGGAACCGGAACATTTCTGACAAGCGAAAAGCTTTGGAAATATAGGTATTTTCCTTGCTCCGATAGACAACTTGCAAGAAATCATAGCATAAGGCGATTTTTCACAGAAAAATTACTGTATTTCATGAAACAGGTCCCGCCGAATGACCGGCGGGACCTGTTTTTGCGGTAAAAGACGGATTCAGCAAGCGGAGAGCTGTTCCGGTTTGCGGGACAGCTTGACGCAGGCGGCGATGACCCCAAACAGGGACCAGAAGATAAACAGGTTCCGGGGATAGTACCAAGTATACTCCGCCAGGCCCACCACCAGAATACCACAGAAGGCTCCGATGGCGGCCGCCAGGATGACGCGCACGGTCCGGTCAGCGGGGGCAGTATAGTAGGATTTCACACCCTGCTTGAGCTGACCGAACACGGTGCCCAAGTGGAAGATGCCGCCGAACAGGCCCAGCTCCCCCCACATCTGGAGATAGTTGTTGTGGGTGTGGACGGGGAAGTTGCCGTCCCGCATCGGGGGATACAGTTCAAAGACGGATACCATGGCGTCCGAACCAAGGCCGGTGCCCCGGAACCAATAGTCCTTCATCATGGTGAAGGAGGCGTTGTAGATCTGGAAGCGGTAATTGGTGGACGTGTCCCGGCTGTCCCCAATGGTGAGAATACGGTTATAGATGGTGTCCGGCAGGAGGGGCAGGCAGAAGATGCCCACCAGCAGGAACAGGGGGAGTACCTTCCAGTTGATCAGGGCCAGAAAGACCACCGCCGCCACCGCAATGCCGATCCAGCTGGAGCGGGACAGGGTGGCCCCCAGGGACACCACGCCTACCGCCAGAGCGGCCAGAGACAGCACCTTGACCCGCCAGTTCTTGCTCACAATGAGCAGAGCAAAGACCAGAGGCAGAAGCATGACCAGGATCTCCGCGAAGTTGTTGGGGTTGTCGAAGAAGGAGTAAATGCGGCCGGGCATGCCATAGTTGACCAGCATGTCCTGCTGGGAGGCTACCACCTCCACCCCGGTGTAGGCCTGCCAGCAGCCATAGGTTCCGCAGATGAGCAGACCGAAGGCGACGGCGGTGAGCAGGGCCAGCAGCTGATCCGGACGGCTGATGGAGCTGACGATGAGCAGGGTCAGCAGGAAAGCCCCCACATAGAACAGGAAAAACCGCAGGGACAGGGAGGTGGAGTAGGAGGTGAACAGGGCAGCCCCGATGGACAGCAGGAACAGGGCGAACCAGGGGCCCAGGCGCTTCAGCTCCACCTGGAGCTGGCCCCGGGCGGAGGCCAGCACAAACAGTCCGGCCAGCACCAGCGCCCCGAGGAAACCGTAGGCGTTGTTCCAGTAATCGTGGGGGACGGACAGCAGCACCAGCAGGAACAGCCCGGTGAGCAATGCGGTGCTCTGTCCCAGCAGGGCGATAAGCCGCCAGAAGAAGCTGCCCTCCAGCACCTTGCGGCAGGGGCGGTAGATCCAGCGGACCAGGGCGGTGGGCAGGTTGGCCGCCCCGCCCATGACGGCGGAGGTGATGCTGCCCGGCCAGGCCCGGGTGGCCGCCCCATCCCGGGCAAACAGACGAAAGACGGCGCTGCCCGCCAGCCAGCGGGGAAAGGCCCGGTCCAGGCGGTCAAGAAGCGCGCACACCCCGCTCTGCCCCCACAGGGCGGCAATGACAAGCAGGATGCGGCGAAGATAACTGTTTTGAAATGCGGTCGTCATAGGAGCGTCCCTTTCATTGGCAGGCTTTTTGGTATTCTTCAAAGGTGGCCGCGCACATTTTATGGATTTCAAATTTCTCCGCCACCGTGCGCAGGGCGTTTTCCCGGCAGCGGGCCAGCAGGTCCCGGTCCTCCAGGAAACGCTTCATGGCTCCGGCCATGGAGTCCGGGTCGTCATAGGTTACCAGCAGGCCGCCGTCAGCCTCAGTCTTGATGATGTCGCTGTTACCCCCCATGTCGGTGATGACGGCGGGCAGGCCAGCAGCCATGGCCTCCACAATGAGGAAGGACAGAGCCTCGTGCTGGGAGGAGTTGACATATAGGTCGGCTCCTTTGTACAGGTTTTTCATATCTTTGCGGAAGCCGATGAACTTCACCTGTTCGTCCGTGAGGCCCAGCTCCCGGGCCAGCGCCTTGGTGGGTTCCAGCAACTCCCCGTCGCCCCCCAGCACCATGGTAAAGGGAATGTCGGACAACTCCGTCAGCCGCTTGAGAGAGCGCATGAGATAGGCGTGGCCCTTGTCGTGGGCAAACCGGGAGGCGCACAGCATCACAAAGCGGTCCTCGGGGATGCCCAGCTCCCGGCGGAGGGTGGAATCGCTCCGGTCCCCGGCCCAGGCGTCCAGGTCCACAGCGTTGAAGATGACGGAAATCTTGTCCCGGCTCCAGCCGTTTTTCACCAACTGCTCCCGGCCCAGGTTGCACACAGCGATCATCCGGTCCTGGCGGCGGTCCATCAGCCGGTTGGACAGCCGGTTGAGAGATGAGTTGGCCAACACGAAGTGGTTGGTGTACACCGAGCGGATGGCCTTGTTGCGGCCCTTGGCCAGCATAGCGATATAGTTCTCCCGCAGATAGTGGGTATGGATCAGCTCAATACCCCATTCCCGGCACAGATTTGCCAGGACCTTGGCGGCCGGAAGGTCATAGGGGCTGCGCATTTCGATCTGGCGGCAAGGGACGGACATGGCCTGCATTCGTTCTACCAGCAGGCCGGGTTCATTGTAGGCGAAATAGGGCTTCACCCGCCCGTCAGCGGACAGGTAGCGGACCAGGGTTTCCACATAGCGCTCTGTGCCGGCCTTGCCGGCGTGATTGAGAAGGTACAGGACTTTCATAGCGGTCCTCCCTTGAGATCAAGTTGGCCCAAAGGGCAAGCTTATTGTAGCGTGTTTGAGATGGTTTGTCCAGTCCCCCTTACGTTTCAGAGGATGACCGGAGAATGTGTCCACTCCCATCCACAGGGGCAGATGTGCCTCCGGCACAGGCCGTAGAAGTCTGTACACCGGGCCTCTAGTTCCGCCAGGGGAATACCTCTGCCGTGGGCGGGCTTGGTGACGACAGGCAGATCGGTATCCATCGCCCGGAGTACCGCACGCCCCCGCTGGTTGGCCCCCAGCACCCGCAGGTATGGAGGAGAGGAGGGGCGGTCCGCCGCCCGAAGGCCCAGAGCAGCCCACAGGACCAGTCGCCGGATGCGGGCATGGGCGTAGCGCTTGGTTTTGGTTTGGGCATAGACTTCCTCCAGGGTAACGGCCCGCCGGGCGGCCTGATACAGCCGCCGGGCCAGGCCCTCCCCGCTGTCAGGCAGGGCCTCAAAATCGGGCAGGTCCATGGCCCGCAGGCGAGTGAGGATTCCCCGTTCATTGTACTTCAGCGCGGCCGGATTGCCGGCTTCGAGCCGCCCAGCCAAAATTTCCTCACGGAGGAAGGAGGCGGAGGGAAACTCCGGATGGGCTCCCCCGTCGTGGCCCGCCCCCACCCGGGGAATGGCAAGGATCTGGGGCGTCCAGTTCAGCCGCCGGGCGGCCTTGAGGTACTCCACGGCCAAATTGTCGTTGGGCCGGGTCAGACAAGCGGCTACGTCCTGACCCAGCAGCGCGTCCGCTGCCGCCTGGCGGCAGGCGGCAAAGGGCAGGCCTTGCTCCAGAAAGCGGCGCAGTTCCGCCTGGAACCGCCCGCTGTCCAGACAGAGGGACAGGGCCGCCAGGGCCGCGTTGTCCCCGCTCTCACTGCCAAAGGAAATCGCCTGGGCTCCCGCGGCGCGCAGGATAGACATTGCGCCCCAGGCGAACCATTCTGCCGAGGCGCAGGCCCACACCGTGGGCAGTTCCAGCACCAGGTCCGCGCCGCCCTCCAGAGCTGAACGGGTTCGGGCCCATTTGTCCTCGATGGCACAGTCTCCCCGCTGAACGAAATTCCCGCTCATCACCGCGACCACGGCGCACTCGCCCAACCGGCGGCGGGTCTGGGCTATGTGCCACCGATGCCCGGCGTGAAAGGGGTTATATTCCGCTACGATGCCCACAATGTTCACTCCGCCGCCTCCCTTTCAAATTTTTCCTGGAATTTCGGAAATATCCCTTGTTCTTTTTTGGGAAAAGGGCTAGAATGTATCTGCTGATTTCTCTTGTTATCTTAATACAAATCACACCCAGATACAAGGAATTATTTTTTAAGGAGTGTTTCACCCATGAAAATTTTGGTTATCAACGCCGGCAGCTCATCTTTGAAGTACCAGCTGCTGGATCCCGCCACCGGCGAACTGCTGGCCAAGGGCCTGTGTGAGCGCATCGGCATTGACGGCAAGTTCACCTACAAGCCCCAGTTGGCGGGCAAGCAGGTGCTGGACGCTGTGGACGTGGCTATGCCCACCCACTCTGAGGCCATCAAGGCCGTTATGGATGCCTTGGTGGACAAGGACAACGGCGTGATTGCCTCCATGAGTGAGATCGATGCGGTGGGTCACCGGGTGGTCCACGGCGGGGAGGCCTTCTCCGGCTCCGTGCGCATCGACGATAAGGTAATGGCCGCCCTGAAAGAGTGCATCCCCCTAGCCCCCCTGCACAACCCCGCCAACATCACCGGCATCAAGGCCTGCATGGACGTGATGGGTCCCGACGTGCCCCAGGTGGCTGTGTTTGACACCGCCTTCCACCAGACGATGCCTCCCAAGGCCTATATCTACGCCCTGCCCTATGAGTACTATGAGAAGGACAAGGTCCGCCGCTACGGCTTCCACGGTACCTCCCACCGCTATGTGTCCCAGCGCGCCGCCGCCCTGCTGGGCAAGCCCATCGAGGAGCTGAAGATCATCTCCTGCCATCTGGGCAACGGTTCCTCCGTGGCCGCTATCGACGGCGGCAAGAGCGTGGACACCTCCATGGGTTTCACCCCCCTGGCCGGCCTGCCTATGGGCACTCGCTCCGGAGACCTGGATGCGGGCATTCTGGAGTATCTCATGAACAAGTACCAACTAAACATCACCGAGATGCTCAGCATCCTGAATAAGAAGTCCGGCGTGCAGGGTATCTCCGGCGTGTCCTCTGACTTCCGGGACTTGGAGAGCGCCAAGCAGGAGGGCAACCAGCGGGCCGAGCTGGCTATGGACGCCTTTGAGTACGGCGTGAAGAAGTATATCGGCGCTTACGCTGCCGCCATGGGCGGAGTGGACGCCATCATCTTCACCGCCGGTGTGGGAGAGAACTCCGCCGATATGCGCCTGCGGATGACCTCCGGTCTGGAGTATATGGGGGTGAAGGTGGACCCGGAGAAGAATAACTGCCGGGGCAAGGAGGTGGACGTGTCCGCCGAGGGCGCTACCGTCCACACCCTAGTTATCCCCACCAACGAAGAGCTGATGATTGCCCTGGACACCGCCGAGATC
Organism: uncultured Eubacteriales bacterium; assembly: GCA_900549885.1. GTDB lineage: Bacteria > Bacillota > Clostridia > Oscillospirales > Oscillospiraceae > Enterenecus. Next base: position 17,201 of record URQA01000006.1, read on the forward strand.
GTCGGCAAGTAAGTTCAGACAACAAAAAGGACCCGGCGGCCAGACAGCCGCCGGATTCTTTTTGTCGGCCCACACCAGAGGGGGAAAACGATATGTCACCGATTCTACAGATCCTTTCTGCGGGACTTTTTTGACAAAAAACAGCGGTTGTCATTGACAGCAAAAAATTTTCTGTTATACTATCACTTTGTCAAGTGAATACCACCTTATCAAGAGTGGCTGAGGGACCGGCCCAATGACGCCACGGCAACCTGCATTGCAAGGTGCCAATTCCGGCGGAAACGCAAGATGAGGATGAAGATACCATCTATCCCGCCGAAGCCGGCGGGATTTTTTCATCCCCCAGACAGAAAGGAAGAAACGACATGGCAAAGCGACTTTTTACATCTGAATCAGTGACTGAGGGTCACCCCGACAAGATTTGTGACCAGATCTCCGACGCCATCCTGGACGCTATTTTGGAGAAGGACCCGGACGCCCGGGTAGCTTGCGAAACCACCGCCTCCACCGGCCTTGTCCACATCATGGGGGAGATTACCACCTCCTGCTATGTAGACATCCCCAAGATTACCCGGGAGGTCATCCGGGACATTGGCTATGACCGGGCCAAGTTCGGCTTTGACTGCGACACCTGCGCCGTTATCACCAACATCGACGAGCAGTCTCCCGACATCGCCCAGGGGGTGGACAAGGCGCTGGAGGCCCGGGAGGGCATACTGGGCGACGGATTAGACGGCGGTGCCGGCGACCAGGGGATGATGTTCGGCTACGCCTGCCGGGAGACAGAGGAGCTTATGCCTTTGCCCATCTCTCTGGCCCACAAGCTGGCCCAGCGGCTGACCGCCGTGCGCAAGCAGGGGCTGGTGGACTACCTGCGGCCCGACGGCAAGAGTCAGGTCACCGTGGAATATGACGAGGCCGGCCGTCCAATGCGAGTGGATACGGTGGTCATCTCCACGCAACACGGCCCTGAGGCAGCCCTGGAGCAAATCCGTGCCGACATGATTAAGTTGGTCATCAAGCCCACCATCCCGGCCTGGCTGCTGGATGAGGGTACAAAAATTTACGTCAATCCCACTGGACGCTTTGTAGTAGGCGGCCCTCAGGGGGATTCCGGCCTCACCGGACGGAAGATCATTGTGGACACCTACGGCGGGGCCGCACCCCATGGCGGCGGAGCTTTCTCCGGAAAGGATCCCACCAAAGTGGACCGTTCCGCCGCTTACGCCGCCCGCTGGGTGGCCAAGAACGTGGTGGCCGCGGGGCTGGCCGACTGTTGCCAGGTCCAGCTGGCCTACGCCATCGGCGTGGCCCGGCCTGTCTCCATCCGGGTGGACACCTTCGGCACTGGGTCCGTGTCTGACGGGGCGCTGGAGCAGGCGGTGGAGCGGGTCTTTGACCTGCGCCCCTCTGCTATCATCCGCCGGCTGGACCTGCGTCGGCCCATTTACCGCCAGCTGGCCGCCTACGGCCACTTCGGCCGCCCGGAATTAGACCTCCCCTGGGAGAAAACAGATATGGTGGAAGCGCTGAAGGCCGCGCTATAATGCCGTTTAGCCGGGAGGCGGAAACCTTGTACGCAGGGCGAATTCACTTCGCCTGGGTAGATCGAAATGAGGGTTCCCCACAAAAGTCTGGCTTTTGTGGGGAACGCCTTATCCCGTATCGGACAAACCCCTTCTGCAATGTGCGGGATAGCAGATCTGCCTATGATGGAGTTTGGCTGCAACCGTAGCGTTACCGGCACCGCTGCGCAGACCAATGAGTGTAAGAAAAACGGTCATGCCCATCGATCTGCGCCAAAGAAAGGAACGGCGAGGTCCAAAGCACAGCGTGGCCGATGGGATTTTCACGATTCTATAAAGAATGAGAGATATAAATGCGATTTGAACGACTGACCAACGAGAAACATGAAATGTATAAAAAGGCTTTGGAATTATATAGCATCAGTTTTCCATCCCATGAACAAAGAGATATGGTTTCTCAAACGAAAATTTTGAATGATGACGACTATTATTTTAATTTAATATATGACGAGGAAGCTTTTGTTGGCCTTGCCTTATGCTGGGAAACAAAGAGTTTGTGTATGTGGAGCATTTCTGTATCTTACCTGAAATGCGAAATAAAAAATACGGACAAAAGGTGTTGCAGCTTCTTCGCCAGAACGGGAGGATGGTTATTCTTGAAATTGATCCTCCCGTTGATGTAATTTCAATCCGAAGAAAACGTTTTTATGAGCGGGGCGGCTTTGTCGAAAATCCATATTTCCATGTGCATCCTCCGTACCGCAGGGAAAATAGTGGGCACACTCTTGTTATCATGTCTTTTCCTAAGACAATTCCACAGGCAGAGTATGATGCGTTCAAATATTATCTGGAACATCATGTGATGAAAGATGTGTTTTCATAATCCTGCGTTTGTCAGACGGCAGGAAAATCCCATCATGCCCCCAATTCTTACCTGTTGCGAAAAGAACTCGCCTATTGAAATGGAGCGGGTTCTTTTCTTGTGTCCGGCCGAACCCCTTGGCTCAATGACATTGGCCATACCTCTTGCGCTTTTTCGCTCCGGCCGCGCCCGGTTCGCCGCCCTGAACGGCCCCGCTCAGGCGGCATATGCCATTGATGTGCTGGTCCAGACAATCGCTGACGCGGAACAGGCGCTGGAGGGGCAGTCCATCCAGGGACAGTTCCAGGCCGAACGGCATCAGCCGGAATGGTTCCGCGTCTTGGAGCGGGGCGGCAGCGGCTTGGTCGAGTGCTTGGTGTTGGTCAAATTGCATTTTATCACCTCGGATATTATTTACCGCAAAATGCGGTAAAATTTAATACCGCATTTTGTTGTGTGATATGCTGAACACAATAGGAGGCGAGGGTATGTACCGCAGGATTCGGGAACTGCGCGAAGATAGAGACTGGTCACAGGCTAACGTGGCGAAAGAGCTGAACTGTTCCCAGCAGGTGTACAGCAACTATGAACTGGGGCAGCGGGACATCCCCACAGAGGTGCTCATCAAGCTGGCAAAGCTGCACCACACCAGCGTGGACTATATTTTGGGACTGACCGACGAAAAATAGGAAAAACTGAAGCGGGGAGGGACGAGAGATGCGGCTGCGCAGGCTCCTTTGATCACAGGTCAAAGGAGGAAAAACCATGAAAATCAAAGACGAAAAAATACTGGAAATCAAAATCGGCCTGTTTCCCCGCAGGGAGCAGCTGTTGGAGCTGTATACCGATGCGGGCTGGATCGCGTATACCAGTGACCCGGACCGGCTGGAGCGAGCGGTGAGACAGTCCCAGGCGGTGTATACCGCCTGGGACGGATCCCGACTGGCCGGCCTGCTCCGGGCGGTAGGGGATGGAGAGACGATCCTCTATGTCCAGGATCTCTTGGTGCACACCCGATACCGGCGGCAGGGGATCGGCCGCGCCTTATTGGAGCGGGTGCGCGCCGACTTTGCCCATGTCCGGCAGAAGGTGCTGCTTACCGACGCAGGGGACAGCCAGGCTGTGGTATTCTACCGCAGTCAGGAGTGGATCCCGGCGGAGAAAGCGGGCTGTGCGGTATTTCTGGGAAAGAGTTGAACTTACAGAAAGGAAGTCAGACATTTATGCGCGCGTATGAGAGACTGTTGAAGTATGTCAAGGTCCATACTACCTCGGCGGAGGACCAGGGCGTCACCCCCTCCACCCCCTGCCAGTGGGACCTGGCCCGGCTGCTGGTGGACGAGCTGAAGCAGCTGGGGCTGGAAAACCCCAGCGTGGACGAAAACTGTATCGTCACCGCCTGGCTGCCCGCTACGCCGGGCTGTGAAAACGCTCCGGCTCTGGGCTTCTTGGCCCACATGGACACCTCTCCCGCCTTTTCCGGCGAGAACGTGAACCCCATTCTCCACGAGAACTACGACGGCGGGGACATTGTGCTACCCAGGGAGGGCCGGGTCATCCGGGTATCCGATTTCCCCTTCCTGCCCGCCCTCAAGGGACAGACCCTCATCACCGCCGACGGCTCCACCCTGCTGGGGGCGGACGATAAGGCGGGCGTGGCTGAAATCGTGACCCTGTGTGAGCAGCTGCTGACCGAGGGTATTCCCCACGGGCGCATCTGCGTGGCCTTCACTCCGGATGAGGAGATCGGCGAGGGTCCGGACCACTTTGACGTGGCCGCCTTTGGAGCTCAGTACGCCTACACCGTGGACGGCGGGGCAGCCGGCTCCATCGAGTACGAGAACTTCAACGCCGCCTCCGCCCGGCTGGACATCACCGGCGTGTCCGTCCACCCTGGCTCCGCCAAGGACACCATGGAGAACGCCCTGCTCATCGCTCAAGAGTTCAACGCCCTCCTGCCCGCCGACGCCATCCCGGCAAAAACGGAGGGCTACGAGGGCTTCTTCCACCTGGACCGGCTGGAGGGCAGCGTGGCTTCCGCCCGGATGGACTACATCATCCGGGACCATGACCGGGCGAAGTTTGAGGAGAAGAAGGCCCTCATGGAACGGGCGGCTGCTCAGGTCCGGGCGGGTCATCCCACCGCCGGGGTGGAGCTGACCGTCAAGGACAGCTACTATAACATGAAGGAACAGCTGGCCGGATGCATGCACCTGGTGGACAACGCGAAAAAGGCTGCCGAGCTGGCTGGGGTTACCCCTGTGGTAGAGCCGATTCGTGGCGGCACCGACGGGGCCCGGCTATCCTACATGGGTCTGCCTTGTCCCAATCTGGGCACGGGAGCGGGCAACTTCCACGGGCCATACGAGCTGGCCAGCGTGGAGCAGATGGACAGCGTGGTGGCTATTTTGAAACACCTTGTGACGATGTACGCCCAGCGGTGAGAGAAAGACAGCCGGAGGCCCGGGCCTCCGGCTGTTCTTTGCAAATACCCGCGGAAGACAGCCCCGCAGAGGACCGACTCCCGGGGTACAGGCGCTTTACCGCTTGGGCTTTGGCTTGAAGAGAAGGGCCACCAGAAGTCCCAGGAAGATGGCCGCTGTGATTCCCCCAGCCGTGGCGGTGATGCCGCCGGTGAGGGCGCCCAACAGGCCGTCCTCCGCAACCGCCTCCTGTACCCCCTTGGCCAGGGAGTAGCCAAATCCAGTGAGGGGCACGGTGGCGCCGGCTCCTCCCCATTCGGCTGCATACTGGTATACCCCAAGCGCGCCCAGCACCACCCCGGATACCACATAGGCCACTAAGATACGGGCGGGAGTGAGCTTGGTCTTGTCGATGAGGATCTGGCCGATGGCGCACAGGATGCCTCCGCACAAAAAAGCCTTCAAATATTCCAAAGTCAGTGACCTCCTTCCAGAGCGACGGCGTGGCACACGCCGGGAATGGACTCCCCCTGCTGGGTAGAGGTGGGGGAGAGCAGCGCCCCCGTAGGGCAGAACAACACCCGTTTCCACCGCCCGGCCAGAAGGCCGGGGATGAGGTGGGCGCACAGCACCGCCGCTGAGCAGCCGCAGCCCGAGCCGCCGCTGTGGACATCCTGCTCTTTCAGATCGAACAGGAGCAGTCCGCAGTCGCTGTAATTGGACAGGGGGGTTCCGTCCTGGGAGAAAAATTCCATGACGATCTCCCAGCCCAGCTTGCCTAAGTCCCCGGTGACAATGAGGTCATAATAGTCCGGCCCCCGCCCAGTGTCCTCAAAGTGGGCTTTCAACGTATCGTAGGCGCTGGGCGCCATGGCCGCGCCCATGTTGTTGGCGTCCTTGATGCCTTTGTCGACCACCTTGCCGATGGTGACGCAGGTGACGGCGGGGCCTGTTTTTCCCTCCGCGGCCAACACCAGCGCCCCGGCAGCGGTAGCGGTCCACTGGGCGGTGGGGGCACGCTGTCCGCCGTATTCCAAGGGGGTGCGGTACTGCCGCTCAGCGGAGCAGAAGTGAGAAGAAGTGACAGCGGCGGCATACCGGCCGTACCCGCCAGCCAGTAGCAGGGCAGCCAGGGCCAGACTCTCCCCCATGGTGGAGCAGGCCCCGTACAGCCCCAGATAGGGGACGCTGGCCTGCCGCGCGGCGAAGGAGGAGCCGATGCACTGGTTCAAAAGGTCTCCGGCCAGCAGCAGGTCCAGGTCCGGGGTGTGCAGCCCGGCGCGCTTCAGGGCGGCGTCCAGGGCCAGCTGCTGCATCTGGGACTCCGCCATCTCCCAACTCTTTTCCCCGAAGGTGTCGTCTTTGCAGGTGTGGTCAAAATGGCGGCCCAGAGGTCCCTGGCTCTCTTTATATCCGGCAGCGGAGCCGTGGCCGATGATGGTGGGCGGCCGGCCCGGCCGGAAAGTCTGACTGCCCAGCTTGGTGTTTTCCATAAGATGAACGGGCCTCCTTTGGAAGCGTTTGGCTTAGTTTGCGCCAAAGGAGAAAAAATATGACACGCTGGGGAAATCGACCATGGAAAAATTTCCGTTCCGGTGGTATAATACAGGAAATCAACATCTATCATGGGTCAGGAGGACCACTCTATGCCAGAGAACAAACGAACCATCGGCTATCTCTGCCCCGTCTGCGGCAAGGCGGTGGTGGTGGAGCGCAGCGAATTTCAGCTGGCCGCTTCGGACAGCCGTCTGCCCTGCCCTTGCGGGAAGTCGGAGCTGACCATCCGACAGATGGGCGACCACTGTGAGATCACGGTGCCCTGTGTCTGTTGTGCCAAGGATCACACGGCGGCCTGCTCCAACGACGCACTGCTCCACCAGCGGCTGATGTCTCTGTCCTGCTCCGCCTCCGGGCTGGGCTGCTGCTACATCGGGCAGGAGGACGCGGTGTTCCAGGCTATGGAGCAGCTGGAGCAGGCGGTGGACAAGCTGGTGATGGACGGACAGACAGACCGCCGGAGCGCGTTTTTGGACGAGGTGGTCATGGGCGAGGTGCTGGGAGAGGTCAAGGAGATCGCCGCACGGGGAGGCATCGCCTGTGGCTGCGGCAGCGCCGAATACGGCGTTAAGGTGGGCTTTTCCGCCGTAGACCTGGTATGCGCCCGATGCGGGGCCACCCTGCGGCTGAATGCCGCTACCCCGGACGACATCGACGCGGTGTGCGCCCAATATACCCTGACCATTCCTGGAAAGAAGGAACAAGGACTGTGAGTAGATATCTGGATTTTGACTGGACGGTGGACTCCCGGGCGGTGGACATGTTTAACCAGTGCCGCCCGTCGGCTATGCTGGGCTACCTTCAAGAGGCGGCCACCCTGGCGGCCTTGGACTTGGGCGCATCCGGACCCCAGGTGCTGGAAAAGTACAACTGCCTTTGGATGGTGTCCAAGAGTTGGCTGGAGCTGGACCAGCCCCTGCGGTGGAACGAGCGCTTTACTGTGCGCACCTGGCACCGGGGAGCTCAGGGCGCCTCATCCTACCGTGATTTTGACATTCTCCGGGACGGAAAGGCCATCGGACAGGCGGTGACGCTGTGGGTGCTGGTGGATGTGGACAGTCACAAGCTGTTCCGTATGAAGGACCTGGAGGAATTCCGGGGCACCGACGGCGGAGGACTGTGCAAAAACGTCAAGCTCCACCGGGTTAGGCTGCCTGAGGAATTTGACGGCCGGGAGGAGCGGGCCATGCGCTATTCGGACACCGACATCAACGGCCATGTGAACAACGTCCACTACGCAGATTTCGCCTGTGATGCCCTCCACCTGGAGCGGTACGGACGGGGCAAATTTGTCCGCACGGTCCAGATTGACTATGTGGGCGAGTGCCATGCGGGGGAGACGGTGACCATTGATACCGCCGTCCAGGGGGACGAACTGTTTGCCCGGGGCCGGGGGCAGGGAGGCGATGAGCGCTTCGGTGTGTGCCTGGCCCTGGACAAGCTGCCCTGAGAGAACAAAACGGCCGCCTGCACGGGATACCCCGTGCAGGCGGCCTCGACTTGTCAAAAGATCTCGCAGCGTTCGCGCCCACAGGCGCGAAAAAATTGTGATCAGTTTTCGGCCGCGACGTGTATGCGGACGAAAATACTTCTCGGCCCAAGAGCGTGCGAGCGTAGCGAGTGCGACAAAATGGGCCGTTGTTCGCCGGGGATGGGCTTTGTCTTGCGGGGTGGCATGCCGGGAGGTATCCCTTCGGCCAGGGAACCTGGCCGCCAAGGGGTGCGGAGCTGGAGAAACAAATGGGAGTTGGTGAGAGAAAGTAAATGAAAAGTGAGAAGTTTCCCGAGTTTCGTGTTCTTCTGGAGAAGTATAAGGCGTGAAAATCCTCCTTCGTATAAAGAAATAAAAGATAATTAGTTAAGGATTTGTTAATTAGTATGCAACACTGTTGTAATCTTTGGGAAATGTGCTATCATAGGCGTAATGTGCAGAGAAAGCTTCCTGCGGCTCAGATTCCTTCGGACCACGCAATGGAGGATCGTAAGTATGACACTGCTGGAATTTGTGAAGAGTTTGAACTTAGCCATTGTGATTTTGTTTACCCTGCTGTATTTATACCAGGGTTTTTACATAGTGGTGGGCCTGGTCCGGCGGCGCTGGACGGACCGGTACCAGCCAAAAAAGCTCCACCGATTTGCCGCCATCGTCTCCGCCCGCAACGAGGAGGCGGTGATCGGAGAACTGTTGGAGAGCCTGCAAAGACAAAACTATCCCCAAGAGTTGCTGGACCTGTATGTGGTGGCGGACAACTGCACCGACAACACTGCCGCCACGGCCTGTCAGGCGGGTGCTTTTGTCTATGAGCGATTTGACCAGAAGCACAAGGGCAAGGGCTATGCCATAGACTACCTGTTCCGCCGCTTGAAGGAGGAGAGAAAGGATGTCTACGACGGGTATTTTGTCTTTGACGCAGACAATCTGGTGGATCCCAACTTCGTGTCCGAGATGAACCGTACCTTCGACCGGGGATATGACGCGGTGACCTGCTATCGGAACTCCAAAAATTTCGGCAGTAACTGGATCTCCGCCGGATATTCCATCTGGTTTCTGCGGGAGGCCCGGTTCCTCAACTTCCCCCGCACCCTGCTGGGCACCAACTGCCATGTGTCGGGCACCGGCTTTCTGGTGTCCGCCCAGGTGATCCGGGACAACGGTGGCTGGCCCTTCCACCTGCTCACTGAGGATATCCAGTTCTCTGTGGACTGTGCCATAAAGGGCCGCCGCATCGGCTACTGCGATAAGGCGGTGGTCTATGATGAGCAGCCCACCACCTTCCGCCAGTCCTGGGATCAGCGGCTGCGCTGGTCTAAGGGATTTTACCAGGTGGACCGGAAGTATGCTCTCCCCCTGCTGAGGGGCTGTTTCCGCGGAGGGCGCAGGGGTCTGTCCTGCTATGATATGTTTGCCACCGTGGCCCCTGGCATGCTGTTCACTGTGATTCTCTTTTTGCTCAACGGAGTGATCCTGGCCGCCTGTTTTACCCAGCCTCCCTATTGGGCCCAGCGCATTGTGGATGTGACGCTGGGCTTCATCGCCTCCAACCTGTGGAATTTTTATGTGGGGTTGCTGGCCTACGGCATGCTCACCGTGGCGTCCGAATGGCGGCACATCGACGCTGCGCCGATGCAAAAAATCGGGTATGTATTCACATTCCCGATTTTTATGTTCACCTATATCCCCATCTCCGTGGTGGCCCTGGTGCGTAGGGTAGAGTGGAAGCCCATCTACCACACCGCCACAAAGAAGCTCCATGAACCCAGCTGAGTCATAGCAAAATTCCCCGGGAGGACTCCCGGGGGGGTTGCTGTCTATAACCGTAAAACAAAGGCCGAGGCGGCGCGGATATTCAGCGCCGCCTCGGCTTTTCGATTCACATCACAGAGTTTAACCCTGCTCAATGTCCATGACCAGGCCCACCCGGCGCTGGTGCCGGCCACCTTCAAACTCGGTTGTAAGGAAGGCATCCACAATGTGCTCGGCCTCAAAATTGCCGGTAAAGCCGCCGGCCAGGGCTAGCATATTGGCGTTGTTGTGCTGGCGGGTGAGCTGAGCGGACAGCAAATCCCGGCACAGGGCGCAGCGCACTCCCTTGACTTTGTTGGCGACCATGGACACGCCGATGCCGGTGGTGCACAGCACAATGCCGCGCTCACACTGGCCGGAGGCCACCTGCTCCGCCGCGGCCCTGGCGAAGATGGGGTAGTCGCAGCTGTCGGTGGAGTAAGTGCCACAGTCCACCACTTCGTGGCCCTGGCCGGTGAGATAATCCTTCAGGTGCTCCTTGAGGGCATAGGCACCGTGGTCACAGCCCAGAGAGAGTTTCATATCGCGTTGCTCCTTTGTCAAAAATTAAAAGTTTCGTTTGGCAGCAGGCGTACTGCCAAGAGGATGCGTTGGAAGCAGTCCAGGGAGTGGAGCGAAGAAGGTCTCCGCCCACCTCACAGCGGCCAGCTGGGGAACCAACGCAGAAGGATAGAGTTATACCACAGCGGGGTGTACAGGCCGATGAGTGCGGGATAAAATACGGCGTACAGCGCCACGGTGTACCCCGTGAAGCCATAGATCGCCAGAGCATACCCCGCCCGGCGGCGCTCCAGCATACGATCCATGAGGTAAGCGATGGCGAATACCAGGAACAGGACCGTGGGGAAGTAGTGGTAGGCGAATAGGATGCGGCCGATAAACAGCCAGGGGACGAATTGGGACAGAATGGCGATGAGGATGAACAGAGCCTTGCCGCTCTTTTTCCGGATGGCCTCGATAACCATGGCGAAGAAGGCCAGCAGCCCAGTCCAGGACACCAGGGGGTTGTTGAAGGAGGCGAACAGGCTCTTGATGCCCTCGGTGTTGGCGTAGTCCAGGTCCCGGTAGTACAGGATGGGACGACCGTCAAAGATCCACTCGTACCAGTAGGACTCGTAGGGGTGGGGGGTGTGGACGCCCTGATGGTAGGTGAGCATAAATACCTGGTTGTCCCACACGATGGACAGCAAGCTCTGCAGGGTGACCTGCGTGCCGTCCCTGGCCGCCGCGGCGGTGGCGTAGGGAAGGTAGGCCGCCACATAGATGCATACGGGAATGAGAATGAAAAATACCACCGACAGGGCGATGGTCCCGGCCACATGGGTGCCGAACCGGGGCAGAGAGGAGTGCAGGCCCATGGAGTTCTCCCGGACGGCCAACTGCCGCCACTCCCGGCCCTTGAAGATGAGGCCCAGCAGCCACAACAGGGCCAGTCCCGCGCCGGCGTACACCACCGTCCACTTGCTAGCGCAGCCGATACCCCAGAACAGCCCGCACAAAAACAGAGAGGGCACAGACTTGCGAAGCAGGGTACCGGCAGGCACGGTCAACCAGCGGTACATGAAGTAGTAGGACACCAGAATGAAGAACACCCCGTAGGTGTCAATGGTGGCGATGCGGGTCTGTACCAGGTGCATGAAGTCAAAGGCGAACAGACAGGTGCCGCACAGGGCCACCGGGGTCTTGCCAAAGAGGTTTTTCAGGAACACATAGAGCACCGGCAGCATCAGTACGCCGAACAGGGTGCCCATGAACCGCCAGCCGAAGGGAGTCATGCCAAACATCAGGATGCCCAGGGAGATGATGAGCTTGCCCAGGGGCGGGTGGGACACCTCGTAGGGATAGACGTTGTTCAGGTGTTCCAGGGCGGTGCGGGGATGATAGATCTCGTCAAAATAGGAGGAGTTCATATAGGTGGCTTTGGCGGTCCACTCCATGGGTTCGTCAAAGAGGGCGGATCCCCCCTCGTCCACATAGACAGGGGCGAGCGCGGTGTCCCCATTCCAAAGCACCAGCTCACCCAGCCACAGTCCTTCGCTGCGGTCGATATCAGACGCGGAGATGCGGAACAGCCGGCCGGAGATGGGGCCCACGGGCGTCTCTTCTCCCTCTTCCGGGGAATTCAGGTCCTTCACCTCCCATTTCAGCAGGGAGTTATAGGGCTGTTCCAGTTCCAGGCTGGACCAGTTCACCCCGTCGGCAGAATACTCCAGGGTGTAGGAGCCGGTGCCGATGACGGTAAAGAAAGAGATCTTGCTCACATCCACCACCTGACTGTAGGAAAAGCTGATGGAGGTGTCCTCGTCAAAGACGGTATAGCTCTGGGGGGCGTGGGTGTTGCCCAACTGGAAAAAGGCGCTGACGGCGTAAATCACCGTCACCAACAGCATAGGCAGCACGTCTTTTTTCTGAAAGGGGTGCCGCTTGAGGGTGAGGGTCATCTGCCGGGGCTGTGCCTCCGCCATGGCGATCCACTCCAGAGAGTTCTTCCGGGGGGCGGACACCTTCCAGAAATAGATGAAAAAGGCAATGGCTGCCGCCAAGGTAGGGATAGCCCAGATGCCGGCCGGCTCCATATTGCCGAAAAACCAGCTCACGCCGTAGACAACCGTATCCCAGGCGTCGGCCAGGGTCTGCCCCAGAGAGGGGGCGGCAGAGGCCGCCTGCTGGCTGGGACCGGCGGACAGCGCCGCGCCGGCAAAAACGTCCGAAAGCTCCATAATGACCTCCACAAAACAGGGTAAGGGATCGCAGACCAAGCAGAACGTGGCCCGCAGAAGGCTGCGCCTGTCCCATCAGACCCATTTTACTACGAAACAGGCGGGAAGAAAAGCTTTATTTCCATAATTGGAAAAAAACACGCCCGCAGTAGAAGGACCGGAGGCCTGGTAAGCCTCCGGTCTTTTTAAGTTTCCTCTAATATCACAGTGATGGCATCCTCCGGAGTAATAGAGTTGTCAGATTCTACCAGAAGCAGCCAGGCGGCTCCGCCGCCCGCCTGCTCTTCCGGCGCAGACTGCCGGATCATCAACTCGTACCCGTCTTCTGTGGGCCGCAGATCCTCCACCGTATAAGAGACGGAGGCGCTGGACGATTCCAGGGAGACGGCGATGAGGGCCGCGTCCATAAAATAATCTGCCGGGTAAAGGGCCAGCAGCTCCGCGCGCTCCGGGAGGGCATATTGGTTCAGGCAGTCGTCCACCGCCTGAACGCTGGTGAGCACCTGCGCGGCGGGTGCGCCGATCTCCACGTCAGGAATGGACAAAACGTGTACGTCTCCCAAAAGACCTGCCATCCGTTCTCCGGCTTTGAAGGAGGAGCTGTCCGTGTTGGGCTGAGCTTCCTGTGCCGTAGCGGCGCCATCCGCCGAGAACTGGGCGGGAGAAGGGTCCCCTGCCATATCATATCCCACGGTGGTATTGTTAACCATCGGTTCCAGATTGGCGGGATTGCTTTCCCGGAGGGGAAGGGCCAGCCCGGCCCAGAACACCAGAACCGCGCAGGCGGCAACCGTGCCCCAGCGCTGCCAGCGGCGGGGGGAGAAGCGGCGGGCGGGAGTGATCTGCTCCGGAAGCTGGGACAGGATACGGGCTGTCAAATCTTCGGGTATCTGGCAGTCCAGCTGACGCAGCAGACGGGACTGGCCAGCCAGCTCGTCAAACAGGGCCGCGCAGGTGGGACAGTCGGCCAGATGGGCGTCCAGCAGGGTACGCTCTTTGGCGGACAACTCCCCGTCCAGGGCGGCGCTGATAGCCTCTAACGCCTGGTCACAGTTCATGGCAGGTCACCTCCTGACAAGTCAAATTCAGTTCAGAGAACTGAAAATCATCTCTTTGTTCTCATAGACGAAGAAGCGTCGGAAAAGTTCCCGCTTTTTCGCAAAAAATTCGCCAGAGACAGCCGGGCCCGGGCAATGCGGGATTTCACTGTGCCTGGGGACAGGCTGAGCACTTGGGCGATCTCCTCATAGGACAGGCCATTGAGCTCCCGGAGAATGAGCACCTGTCGGTGCTCGTCGGACAGCTGTGCCAGTCCCGCCTCCAGAGCTTGGCGCAGCTCCCGCTGCTCCAAAGCTTTCTGGGGCGTAGGGGCGGGATCGGGAAGTTGGGAGGCCAGTTCCCATTCTTCATCATCCAGAGACAAGGTGCCCCGGCGGCGTTTCTCCCGGCGGAGAAAGTCAATGCAGGCGTTGCTGGTCAGACGGTACAGCCAGGTGGAGAAGGTGCTGTCGCCCTGGAAGCTGGGCAGGCCCTGCCAGACTTTGAGAAAGACCTCCTGGGTCAGGTCGGCGGCATCCTCGGCATGGCCCACCATACGCAGAGCCTGGTGATATACCGGCAGCTTAAACCGTTTCAGCAGCTGGGCGAAAGCATCCCGATCGCCGCACTGGGCCCGGCGGATTAGTTGTGTTTCCTCTGTGGGCATGGCGGCGCCTCCCTTCTTCCGGCCCGGGATCGGTTTCAATTAGTTCAGGTCCCGCTGGATCCCCGCAGTGACCCGGTATACGTCGTCGGCAGTCTGGAGCTGACTGATCTGTCCCTTCCAGTAGGAGGCGTAGGGCACCCCCTTGAGATACCAAGCGTAGTGCCGGCGCATCTCCAGACAGGCGATGCGTTCCCCCTTCTGCTCCATAGCCAGCTGGAACTGGCGCACCGCCGTCTCGCACCTCCGGGCCAGGGGAGGCAGGTCGGGAACCTCCCGGCCCGCCAGGGCGGCGGCGCACTGCTGAAGCAGCCAGGGGTTGCCGAATACGCCCCGGCCTGCCATGGCCATATCCGCTCCGGTGTAGCGCAGGATGCGCACAGCGTCCTTGGCCTCAAACACATCGCCGTTGGCAATAACCGGGATGGACACCGCCTCTTTTACCGCCCGGATGTGGTCCCAGTTGGCGGTGCCGGAGTACATCTGAGTGCGGGTGCGGCCGTGGACCGCCACCGCAGACACCCCTGCGTCTTCCATGCGCCTGGCGAACTCCACACAGTTGATGGAGCCCTTGTCCCAACCCAGGCGGAATTTGACGGTGACCGGCTTTCCCGCCGCACCCCGTACCACGGCGGCGGCGATGCGGGCGGCCTTGTGCGGGTCCCGCATGAGGGCGGAGCCGTCCCCGCTCTGTACTACCTTAGGCACCGGACAGCCCATGTTGATGTCGATGATATCCGCCCCAGACTGCTCCAAAGCCAAGGCAGCTCCCTTTTCCATGCACGCCTCATCGCTGCCGAAAATCTGGACGGCGGCGGGATGCTCCCCAGCCCCCAGGGCCAGCAGGGAGGCGGTTTTTTTATCGCCGTAGCACAGGGCCTTGGCGCTGACCATCTCCGTGACCGTGTAGCAGCCGGACAGCTCCCGGCAGACCGTGCGGAAGGCCAGGTCGGTCACCCCGGCCATAGGCGCCAGGACGAGCTGGGTGTTAAGCGTTACGTTGCCGATCTTCACTGGTGCGCTCCTTTGCAGAGAAATCGATATGATTTCTTATTTTAACACAAGCCGACAGTGGGTGCAAGACAGCTTCCGACCAAGTTTTTCCAAGATATGGAGTATACTCGCAGGGAGACACGATTTTCCCCGCTCAGTGGGAGAAAGTTTACCGGCGGACAAGCCGCCTGGAGTCATCCAAGGAGGGAACGGACAAATGACTGCAAAAGAGGAAACCCGCCGCAGGCGGGGGAGGAGGCAGCTACGCCTGGGGGTGGTCATGCGCCTGAGCGAGTGCGCCATCCGCTTTTTGCTGGCCGCGGCCCTGGCGGGGACGGAGATCTTCGGCGGCCATGCTCTGTTCGCCTTGGCTATGGTGGGAGTGGCAGGCTCCGGACTGGAGGGGTTTGCCACCCTGCTGGGCGCGGCGCTGGGTTACCTGTCCTTCCAGGGATTTCTGGAAGGGCTGCGGTACATCGCGGCGGCCATGATGATCTTCGCCGTAGCCATGGCCCTGTGTGATTTCCGCATTTACCGGCGGCCATGGTTCATGCCGTCGGTATCCGCCGCCCTCAATGGGCTGGTGGGTTTTGTCTATCTGTCCGCGGGAGGCTGGGACGGGGAGAAGATCATCTACTTTGTCACAGAGGTGGTGATGACTGCAGGAGCGGTATACTTCTACCGCCTGGCCTTTTCCGTATGGGAAGAGCGCCGGGAGGAACCCCAGCTGAACGTACGCCAGGTGGTGGGGGTATTGGTGCTGGGGGCCACCCTGCTCATGACCCTGGCGCGGGTGACAGTGGGGGATGCCTTGAGCGTGGGCCGGGTGCTGGCTGCCCTGGCAGTGATGATCGCGGGCTGGAAGGGCGGCGTGGGGGTAGGTTCCGCCGTGGGGGTGGCCGCAGGGCTGGCCATGGACTTCGCCGCTGGAACACCCCCTTACTATACCATGGCCTATGCTTTTTCCGGGCTGATGACCGGGGTGTTCTCCGGCCAAGGGAGGCTGTTTTCCATGCTGGCCTATGTGGTGGCCAACGCCGCAGCAGTGCTGTGGACCTGGGTGGGGGACCCCCAGGTGAGTCTGCTTTGGGAAGTGGCGGCGGCGGCCGTGCTCTTTCTGCTGGTGCCGGACAAGCTGCTGCGGCGGCTGGGAACGCTGGTCCGGCAGGAGGGGGCCCGGGAAGAGGACACTCGTACCCGGGCCTATACCGCCGGCCGCCTGCGGCAGACCGCTGGGGCCTTCCGGGCGGTGGCGGACAGCCTGACGGGGCTGTATGACGCGCCTGTGAACGACGGCGACGCGGCCAAGATCTTTGACCGGGCGGCGGAAAAGATATGCGCCAAGTGTTCCCAATGCGCCCGCTGCTGGCAGCAGGACTACCAGACCACCAAAGGGGCCCTGTGCGACGCCCTGCCCAAAATGCTGGACCGGGGAGGGGGAGAGCCGGAGGACTTTCCCAGCTACTTTGCCGACCGCTGCGCCCATTTCCGCTCTTTTTTGGACAGTGCCAACCAGGAGCTGGAACGGCTGATGGCCCGGCGCCGGTATGACAGCCGGGTGCGGGAGAGCCGGGCGGCGGTGTGCCGGCAGTATGGGGAGCTGTCCGCCCTTCTGGGGACGGCGGCGGCAGAGCTGAGCCGGGAGCTGATCCCGGACCCGGCAGGCAATCAGAAGCTGAGGCGGCACCTGGCTCTGCTGGGACTGGAGATGGAGACGGCGGTGTACCGGGACGAGTACGGCCGTCTGCGGGCGGAGCTGAAGGGGGAGGGATGCCAGACTCTGGACACACCGGAGGAGTTGGCCGCCCTATCGGATCTGCTGGGTGTGCCTACCCGGGCGGAGGCGGGGGAGGAGAGCCTGACTCTGATCCAGCTGGAGCCGCTGATGGCGGTGGCGGGCGTGGCAGCCCGGAAGAAGGACGGGGAGACGGTGAGCGGGGACGCCGGGACCTACTTCAAGCGGGAGGACGGCACCCTCTATGTGCTGCTGTGCGACGGCATGGGGAGCGGGCCCGGGGCGGGCCGGGAGA
>URQA01000007.1 GCA_900549885.1 uncultured Eubacteriales bacterium
CGTACTGAAATTCTTTGACGCCAACACCATCAGCGCCCAGGTCACCCGCATTCTGCCTCAGCGGGACGGCAGCCCGGAGATCGAGCGGTACTATGAGTTTGTGGACTTCTATCAGTGCAGCCGGATCAACTTTGTGGAGTTCTCCAAGTCGGGCAGCTACGGGGAGCTTCAGAAGCAGCTGGGCAAACAGCCGGGTCAGGCCTGGAGCGAGACCGACCGCCGGGACTTCTCCACCGCCTATTACCGCTTTCTCCAGGCCTACGAGGCCCAGGGGGGCGACCGGCTGACCTCCACGGTGGGGGACGCCCTGCTGGCCTTTTTGAAAATCTACGGATATGAGGCCCTTCGGACGGGCAGCGCTCCGGACATTCAGGCCGCGGTGGCCCGGGCCTGGGAGGAGATCACCCTCCAGCAGGAGAAGGAGCCCATCGACGTCAAGCTCTTCCCCGAGGAGGCAGAGAAAAAGAGTCCCGGGCTCTTCTCCTGGTCCTGGTTCCTGCCCAAGGGGGAGCAGAAGCTCCTCCGGGCCGCCTTTGTCCACGACAAGGATCCGGAGCGCTCCGACTGGACCTACGGCCATGAGCGGGGCCGGAAGCACCTGGAGCGGGTGTTCAAGGACGGTCTGGAGACCACCGCCCGGTTCAACGCCATGGACGGGGATCCCCTGGAGACCCTTCAGAAAGTGATTGACGAGGGCAGCAATGTGCTCTTCACCACCTCTCCCCTCCTGCTGCCCGCCAGCCTTCGGGCAGCGGTGGACCACCCCGAGGTCATCATTCTGAACTGCTCCCTCAACACCTCCCACCGCTACATCCGCACCTATTACGCCCGGATGTATGAGGTGAAGTTCATTACCGGTGCCATTGCGGGCGCACTGGCCGGCGACAACCCGGTGGGCTATATCTGTGACTACCCCATTTTCGGCCAGGTGGCCGGCATCAACGCCTTTGCCTTGGGGGCAAAGATGGTCAATCCCAGAGCAAAGGTGTATCTGGAATGGTCCTCTGTGGACGGTATGGAAGAGGCCAAGCGCAGGCTGGCCGACCGCCAAATCAACCTGATCTCCCTTCAGGATATGATCAGCGTAGACCCCGGCGGCTTCTCCTATGGGTTGGCCCAAGTAACGGAGCAGGGCGCGCTTAACCTGGCCATGCCCGTTTTGCAATGGGGTGTGTATTATGAGACCATTCTCCGTCAAATTCTAGACGGCACCTTTCAAACAGAATACACAGAGAGCAGAAAAGCGTTGAATTATTACTGGGGCATGACCGCCGGCGTGGTGGACTTGCGCTGTTCCGGACGTCTTCCGGCCAGCACCAGAAAGCTGGTGGATTTTCTTCGGCGGAGCATCTGCAGCGGTATCTGCGACCCCTTCAGCGGGCCGATCTACACCCAGAATGGGTGGACCGTCAACGGGGAAAGTAACAACAATCTCTCTCCGGAACAAATCGTCAACATGGACTGGCTGGCAGAGAACGTCGTGGGCTCACTGCCCCGTTATGATCAGCTGTCCGAAGTGGGCAAGGCCACTGTAGATATGGTAGGCGTGGATCCATCCAAGGATAAAGGAAGTATTCTCAGGGGATAAACGGCGCAGAAAGCGAGGGGTAGCTATCAAAATTTTAGCGGTATCTGACGTGGCCGTCAGAGAATATTATGACGATTATAGGCCGGGCTGCCTTTCTCAATTTGACCTGATTTTAGCCTGCGGCGATCTGAAGCGGCCTTACCTGGAATTTTTGGTGACCATGGCCCGGTGCCCCCTGCTTTATGTGCGGGGCAACCACGACGACGATTTCGCGCTGGAGCCGCCGGAGGGCTGCATCTGCATCGAGGACCGCATCTACGTCCATCAAGGGATCCGAATTCTGGGATTGGGCGGCTCCTATCGTTACCGAAAGGGGAACAACATGTTCACCGAGGCTCAAATGGGACTCAGGATCCTCCGGCAGAAGCCCAAGCTCTGGCGCAGCGGCGGAATCGACATTCTGGTAACTCACGCTCCCGCCCGGCACATCAACGATTTTGAGACATTAACTCATCGCGGATTTGAATGCTTTGTACGGCTGCTGGATCAGTACCGCCCCAAATACTTTGTCCACGGCCACATCCACAAAAATTACGGTCCCGGCATCCCGGAGCGTTCCGTCTATCACGGCACCACAATCATCAACGCCAGCGGACGGTATGTTTTTGAGTATTGACCCTGCCGGCTAGAGTGGGATCTCCGTTCTTCCCAGCTCCATGTCAGAGGCACATATTATTTTCTACTATGGCAAATGGCCAAGTCCCTTCAGGGACTTGGCCATTTGCTTTTTCTCTACGCCGGCAAAACACCTTTTTCTTTTCCGCTTTTTTTCGAAAAATCTGCAATCGCCTCAATAAATTCCAACGGTTTTTCCCCGCTGGCCAGATGGGTGCAGCCGTGAAAAAGGTAAATTGTAGTATCTGGCACCCGTTCTGCAATCCACTCAGCGATCTTCGGGCTATACAAAGAACCCGGGTCTGCAAAAAATAGGCCGGTAGGCACATCAATCCGTTTCAAAGCCTTGCGATAGTCTCTGCTGTCGCAGGACTCCCAGTAAATTCGGTTGGTGCGCCTATTTTCCACCGGTGCGTCAATTAGATGCTCCAGCAATTCCGTTTTTCCCGCCGCAGCAGATTTCTCCCGTACCGCCCGCTCAAATTCCGGACTCTCGTCAAAAGTACGCACCTCATCCGGCGTGTGCTGAAAGATAGTCTGCTCCGCAAAGAATACCGAGAACGCCTTATAGTTGTGCTCCATGTTATACAGATCTCGCTCCATCTGCTCCTTGGTATACCACCCCTGATAGATCCCCAGTTTCCATCCCCCATCGCTCACTGGCTTGGGCGACATATCGCCAATAATAATTTTGGACAGTCGCTCTGTCCCGTACTCCTGGAGGTAGTGAAACAACACCGCTCCTCCCATGGAGTATCCCAGCACCACAGCGTCGTCAATATTCAGGTGCTCCAACAATTCCTTGGTGTCCTGGGCAGAACGCGGAACGCCCAGATTGGGCGTAGCTGGGGACTGGCCGCAACCCCTCTGGTCAAAACATAGGCAGCGGAATCCTTGCGCCGCCAGCCCGCGGAGTAAAGGCAGTTGTGTCAACGCCTCTCCGCCCCAACCATGAATCCACACAAAGGGGATCCCTTCTCCAATGTCCAAGTAGGAGATGACCGCACCGTCAGAAGCTGTGAATGTGCTGCGCAGTTCTTTCATAGACTCGCCGCCCCTTTCACAGGCCCAGAATCTCCCGGGCTTCTTCCGGGGTGGCTGTTTCACGGCCCAGCTCCCGGGCGATCCTGGCCATCTTGGCAATGGGCTCGGCATTGGACCGGGCCAGCTGCCCCTTGGCAATATACAGGTTGTCCTCCAGTCCTACCCGGACATTGCCGCCCAGGATCATGGCCGTGGTGGTGATGTCAAATTGTTCTTTTCCCGCCGCAGCGCAGGACCAGACAAAATTTCCTTCCCCCAACACTTTTTTTGCGGTGTTGACCAAGAACAGCAGATTATCCACTGTGGCTGGAATCCCGCCCATAACTCCGGTGACAAACTGGAGGTAGACTGGCGCTTTCAGAAGCCCCTTTTTCATAAAATAGGCGATGTTGCTGATCATGCCCACCTCATAGACTTCAAACTCCGGCTTAGTTCCATGTTCGTTCATCGTCCGGATATAGTCCTCCATGTCCTGGAAGGTGTTGGCGAAGGGCACGGTATAAGTATTCTTCACAAAGGGAATCTCCCAATCATACTTGGGTTGCTTGATCTTGTCGGCAATGGGGGAGAAGCAGAAGTTAACCGAGCCTGCGTTGCAGGAGGCCAGCTCCGCCTTGCACACCGGCACGGAGGCCAGCCGTTCCTCGATGTTCATGCCGATAGCTCCGCCGGTGGTAATGCCCACTACCACGTCACAGCGCGCGCGCACGCCGTCGGTGATATACTTCATCAGGCCTGTATCGCTGCTGGGCCTTCCGTCCTTGGGGTCCCGGGCGTGTAGGTGAACCACTGCGGCGCCGGCTTCACAGGCAGCCACCGCCTCGTCAATGATCTTGTCCGGCGTGTCCGGCAAATAGGGGGACATGCTGGGAATATGGACTGCGCCGGTCACGGCGGCGGTCAAAATCACTTTGTTTGCCATAATATGTTCCTCCTGAATTTTTCGATCAATAGGCCTGGCTGGCCTTGAGCTGAGTCAGAAGCCGTTTGTTGAACGCCCGTTTGACGGTTTCCCGATCCTGTTCCGGGTAGTGGAAAAAGCCCTCTCCGCTTTTGAGTCCCAGCTTGCCGTGCTCCACCTTTTCCCGCAGGTAGCCGCTGGCGTGGTTGGAATTGTCCAGCTGGGCAAAGAGGTTGTCCTCGCAGGCGCACCATACATCCAGCCCGCCCATGTCGGCAGCCTCCAGGATTCCGGTGGTGGCCCCACGAAAGCCGGGGCCAAACTTCAGCGCTGTGTCGATGTCCTCCGCACTTGCCGCCCCAATTTCAATGAGGTGGAACACCTCCCGAGCCATGGCGTGGAGCATCCGATTGGCGATGAGGCCGGGGATATCCTTGAGCACCTTCACCGGCCGCTTACCCGCATTGACATGCAGGTCATACACCTGTTGGAATACCTCCTCATCCATATTGCCAAAGCAGGACAGCTCCGCAATGGGGATCAGGTGGGGCGGGTTGTACCAGTGGCACACCATGGCATGGGCCCGGCGTGTCTCTGGCAGGTCGGCGATCATCTCGCCCAATGGCAGGCTGGAGGTATTGCTGGCGAATACCGTGTGGGCCGGGCACAGCTGGTCCAGCTGGGCAAACAGCTCTTTTTTCAGCTCCAGGCGTTCCGGGATGGCCTCGATGACGAAATCCGCATCTTTCACCGCCGGTCCCAACTCCTGGAACAGGGTGATGTTGGCCAACGTCTGTTCCACGGACTCCTGCCGGATATACCCTTCCTCCGCCATAAAAGACAGTTCCTCCCGGATTTGTCCTATGACCGTATTGCGCACACTGTCAAAGGATTCATACAGGCTCACCGGGTAGCCATGCCTGGCAAAGACGTGGGCGATGCCATGCCCCATAGTACCGGCGCCGATCACCGTGATGTTTTGGATCATAACAGTTCCCTCCCTGTTTTCCTTCTCTGCACGTCACAAAAGGTTGGGCAGCACAAAGCGGTCCAGGCACGCCATGGTGGGCATGGGGATCGTTCCGTTTTCAAAGTCCTTTACAATGGAGATAATGGTATCGCAGGTGGGGGTGGGGATTCCCAGCTTCCGCCCCCACTGGCTGCAAATGCCCACGATGTAGTCGATCTCGCAGGGGATGCCCTTCTCCATATCCTGGAGCATGCTGGCCTTCAGAGGGCGATGGGGGCGGAAATAGTCCCGCAGCCACTGGTTGGCCCGCTGCAGCCCTTCCTGGTCGTCAAAGGCCAGACTGTAATAGCTCCATCCGGGCACCAGGTCCTCCAGCGTGATCCCCCGGGCGCGCACAATCTTCACGATCTCATTGCCCACCCAGGCGGCGCAGGACACCGCCTTATCATTGTCCAGGATGTCCGCATAGGTGCAGCCCAGAGCGGCGGACATGCCGCTGAGGGTAGCATTTTGGATCACCTTAGACCAACGGGTGCCCATAAGGTTGTCCATGACCACGCAGGTACCCGCCAGATTCAGCAGGTCACTTACCTTCTGAATGCGTTCGGTCTTACTGCCGTCCACCTCACCAATCTCGTAGCGCATGGCAGACACATCAGAAGTCAGTTCAGACACACCGGGACCGCGGAAGGTAGCCCCCCATCCCACGATGCCGCCGACCACCCGCTCCGGGCCGATGATTCTGCCCACCGACTCCTCGGGCACGCCGTTTTGCAGCGTACACACCACGCTGTTCTTCCCCAGGTGGGGCAGTAATTGGCGCAGGGCCACATCGTTGTAGGTCTGCTTGGCCAAAAGGATAACCAAGTCGTAGATCCCGTCCATTTCCTCCGGCGTAATCGCTTTGACCGGAACTGCGTTAAGCTCCATTTTTCCGATCACCGTAGCCCCGTTCTGGTTCAGCGCATCCACATGGGCCTTGTTGGCGTCAACCAGCGTCAGGTCCCCGCCGTTTTTCGCCACCAGTGCGCCGATGATCGTGCCCAGAGAACCCACGCCCATCAATGCTGCTCTCACTTTTCATAACCTCTTTTCCAAAAGATTTCCTCACGTTTTGCCTTCTCAGGTACAGCGGCAGAAAAGACCGCCGGTCTCATTCCTTGGCCGCGTCCTTCAATTCCGCCCAGATAAGCTCGGACGCCTGGGCGTCAAAGCTGACCGGGCCGCTCCCCGCATATTCAGAGCCGCCGGGCCAGGTGTGGCCGCCGCCTTCCACCACATACTTCACCAGCCGCACCGTGCCGTCCTCATCGGCGTACTCATCCCGGGTAATCATGGTCTCATCGTATGGATTGGCGTCCGGCAGCTCTGTATGCACGGGAGCATCTGGCACCCCGTAGCGGTCCAGCCACCATTTCACGCTGTCGTCCAAGGAATAAGCCCAGGTATATTCCCGCTCGCCGTCACCGTCAAAGTCGTAGTGCATTCCTTCAATGGGCACCACGGGGTCCTGTGTCCCCTGGATAAAGACGATCTTCACCTGCTCCGTGGGGACCACCGTGGTATACTCTGTGCACAGCAGGCCGGAAACCACGCCCACACCGGCAAATTTCTCGGGTGCCTCCAAGGCCAGGCGCATGGACATAAACCCGCCGTGGGAAAATCCGCAACTGTATACCCTGGCCGGATCCGCGTACCCGCTGTCCACAAACAGATCCACCAGGTCGCACAGGTACTGCACATCGTCCACCAGGTACTGAGCGCAGGGATCGGTGCTGGCGGCGTTCCAGCGAATGTAGTTGAAATCGGTCTGTTTTGTCTCCAGTACGCTCTTGCCTTCGCTGGACAGGATACCGTCGGCATGGATGGTGACAGATTCAGGGGCCACCACAATGAAGCCCTCCCGCTCGGCGCACTCCACCCACTGTCCCCACTGCAACTGAACGGATGCGTTGGAACCGCTCCCATGCAGGGTGAGCATCAGTGGAAGCTTATCCCCCTCCTGATAGGTGGAGGGAATATAGTAATAATACAGCCGGGACACGTCCTGCCCCCTGTATTGATAAAGCTCCCTCCCATAGGAAAGCGCCCCAATCTTCGCGGTCTCATCCAGAGAGATGACCTGCGGTTCCTGGGAAACCTCCGGCTCCTCTGACTCTTTCGCGCCATCAGATGCCTCCGGGCTTTCTGTGCTCTCAGACGGCACAGGGCTTTCCGCCTCCTCCGACGCCGGGGCGCATGCGCACAAGGCAAGCAGTGCGGCAGCGGTTAAACACACCAGAAGCAGGCGTATCGCTCGTCTCATCATAAATTACGATCTCCCTTTCTTTCGCTCTACCGAATACCAGACCGAAGGCTCAGATCATGGAATAGGCGATCTGCATCAGCTTGGATACAATCGGCTCCGTGTCCCCCGGGAACCGCTGCGTCATAAACGTAATACTCAAATTTTCCCCAGGATCAGCCCAGGCGACTGTCCCCGCCGCGCCGCTCCAGCCAAACGCACCCGGGAAGCGCACCATGTCGGAATGGTTCATGGATTTGCTGACGCAGGTCAGAAGTCCCCATGTCATATTCCCATTGGGGAACCAATCCCTTTTGAAATCGGCATACTGGCCCGCAGTCAGTTGGTCCGAGGCCATCAGCTCCACGGTTTTACGGCCCAGAACGCGAACGCCGTCCAAGCTTCCGCCGTTTGCCAGCATCTGAATAAAGCGGGAGTAGTCATCCAGCGTGGAATACAGACTGCTGGAGCAGATCTCAAGCTCTTTTGTAGGGACGCTGAGAAGCCGATCCCGCGCTTCCGCCTCCAGGTCATACGGCTTCACCCCGGCGGGGTCAAAATGGTCATATATCGTGGCCGTACGGGCGCGCTGCTCCGGGGTGAGCAGATACCCAGTGTCCACCATCCCAAGCGGCCTGGTGATTTCTTGACAAATGAAGTCGGCCAGAGATTTCCCGCTGATCACGCTGACCACCGCCCCCAGGATGTCTGAGCAGTGCCCATAGAGCCAGCCCTCCCCCGGCTCAAAGCACATTGGGGTAGAGGCCAGCAGTTCCGCCGCTTTCAGGGTGGTGATGGCCTCCCCCGTCCTTTCAGCCTCCCGCCGGCACTTCTCAAAGGCATCGCCGACGATTTGTCCCACACTCAGATAGTGCAGCGGCATGGAGGGCTTGACCCCCACCGTCGGATAGGGATATCCCGCCGTCATGGTAAACAGGTTGCGGATGGTGACAGGTTTCCGGGCGGGCCGGATCACCGGCCCTTTTTCTGTCGGCCAGTACACTGTGGCGTTTCCAAACGCCGGAATATAGTCGGACACGGGGTCATCCATCCGAAATCCGCCCTGTTCCCACAGCTTCAGGGCCGCCACCCCAATTACCATCTTGGTCAGGGAAAAAATGCACACGATATCGTCAAAGCCAAAGGGGCGCCGGGCGGCGACATCGGAACATCCAACACAGCCCCGGTAGAGATCTTTCCCCTTGTGCACGATGCGGGCTGAGGCACCCTCTATTTCACCGAGGTCCACATATTCTTGCATGATCTTTGTAAAAGCATCCACATCACTCACCCTTTTCAAGCGCAAAAACCAACCGTCGTCTCAAATACAGCAAGGTTTGATAAGGAAAAATTCTTCTTTTTTCCTTAGGAACCAGTAAAATCAGAAATAAAATGCTCAAAATCAGCCCAATTTGGCAAGAAAGCCGGACACACAGGCAACGTTTCGCCTATGTGCCCGGCGTCTTGATCCTATATGTTACGAAAAGAACACGGCAGAGCAGTTCCCAGCTATTTAGGCAAAGTCATGGATATCAACCGTGTCGTAGTGCTCGATCTGCTTGTCAGGACCCATACGAAGCAGGTAGGCTTCCCAGCGGCCCAGACCGCGCTCATCGAAATTGTAGACACCAGTCAGTCCCTCATAGCCCTGCATGTCCTCACGCAGATACTTGATGATCGCCTCACTGTCCCCGCCGGTGGCGGCAGCCGCCTCGAACATCAGCATTGCGCAGTCATAGTACACCAGAGTCGTGATATCGGCGGGGAACCCAGTGGCCTCAGTATACTTTGCAATGTATTCGACTACTCTGGGGTCTTCGATGATATACGGAGGCAGGATGGACGCCTGGCCATAAATGCCCTCCAGCTCATCCGCTTCCATCAGATCGACAAAGCTCTGAACGCCCATGGCGCCGCCGGTATTGATAGGCTCCTCGATCCCCATCTGCTTCATCTGGCGCAGGATCTTGGACATGGTGACATCAGCAGATAAGACAAAATAGGCATCTGGATCATTGCTTCTGGCGGACGTGATGTTTGCCGTAAAGTCGTTGTCGGCGGGATTGATCCACTCAGGGTAGATCTCAATGCCCATCTTTTCGCCCTCTTCAATAAAATAATCCATCAAGCTACGGCTGTCGTCATCGGTCCCCAGCAGGCAGGCCACGCTCTTGGCCCCCAAGGATTCCGCCCACTTCAGCATGGGCGCGTTCTCCTGCTGTCTGGTGACATAGGAGTTGAACAACCAGTCATAGCCCCGTGTGAAGATCTCGTCCGGAGCAACGGTGGTCATCATGGGGATCCTGGCATCCTCCAATTCCTCAAGCATACCAGCGTACTGATTGCTTCCCACGATGCCGATGATGCAGGACACGCCATCATCAATCAGACGAACGGTGGCGTCGATGGCCTCCTCCACGGTGCTGCCGGCGTCCTCGATGACCAGGTCGATCTTCACATCATGAGTTGCCTCGAAATCCTCTTTGGCAATATTCACACAGGTGTCGATAAGGGGGCCTACAGCGGCCATGGCACCACTCTGCAGGGTCGTATACCCCACTTTGACCTCGGTCACCTCTGGAGTTCCGCTATTATTGTTGTCAGGATTACCGCCGGAAGGTTCGTCCTGGTTGCTGCCGCAGCCAGCGATTGGCAGCAGCATGGCTGCGGCCAGCGCAGCAGCCAGCGTCCGCCGCATGTTCTTTCCTTTGATGTTTTTCATGATGTTCCTCCTTTTGTTGTCCTTTCTTTCATTTATTGACATATGCTCGCGCACATGTTTTCTCTGGAACGCGGGCTCGTTTCTCTACCACCAACTTGTTACACAGCACCCAGATAGGTGTCCTGCATGTCCTGGTTGGCCGCCACTTCTTCAGATGGGCCACTGAGGATCACCTTCCCCATGCGCATGACATAGGCATAGTCCGATACCTCGATAGCCAATACTGCATTCTGCTCGATGAGCAGGATACCAGTCCCTTCCTCCTTGATCTTTCCAATCACCTCGAAGATCGTCTCTACAACAGTTGGAGCCAAGCCGAGGGATGGCTCATCCAGCAATAGTAGCTTGGGTTTGGCTACGATGGCTCTGCCAATGGCCAGCATCTGCTGTTCGCCGCCGCTCAGCGACCAGCCCATCTGCTTTCTGCGCTCCTTAAGCCGGGGGAACGTGCCATAGACCTTTTCCTCTGTGTCAGAGAACTTTTTACCTGCGCCTTTGGCGGCCACCAGCAGGTTCTCCTCTACCGTCAGATTGGGGAATATCCCCCGGCCTTCCGGCACGCTGATCAAGCCCAGCTTTGGCAGCTTATCCGTGGAGATCTTGTTGATCAGTTGACCTTCAAAATACACATCGCCCGTCTTATTCAGAACTGAGTTGGTGATGGCTTTCAAAGTAGAAGATTTCCCTGCGCCGTTGGTTCCAATCAGGGCCACCATCTGCCCCTTTTCTACCTCCAGGTTCAGCTTATCTACCGCAACGATTGGGCCATATCGCACAGACAAGTCCTTGACCTCAAGCATCATTCACCACTCCTTTCGTCCTTTTGATACCGGAACCAAGATATGCTGCGATCACCTCAGGATGGGCACGCACGACCTCCGGAGTGTCAGAAACCAGGACCTTGCCATAATTCAAAACAGTGATCTTATCCGCAATATCCATCACGAACTTCATATTATGGTCGATCAGAAGCACCGCCACGCCGCTGTCCTTGATCTCCTTGATCATATTCACCAGAATGGCCACCTCCGGGGCAGTCAAGCCGGCGGCTGGTTCATCCAGCAGCAGCACCTTAGGGTTGGCCATCAGCGCTCTGGCGATCTCCAACATCTTCTGGTGTCCATAGGGCAAGGTACCAATATAGGTGTCCCGCAGTTCCCACAGGTCCATGTCTACCAGCATCCGCTTGGCCACTGCCAGAGACTGCGCCTGCTCCTTCTTCGCCTTTTTGGTGTTGAAGATCGTAGCCCAGAAGCCCGCCTTTTCAATTCCGTCTCTGGCCACAAGGAGGTTGTCGATGGATGTCAGCCCAATCCAGACAGCCAAATTCTGGAAGGTTCGAGAGACCCCCAGGCGGGAGATTTTGTGGGGTTTCAGTCCCACTATGCTCTTCCCATCCAGCTCAATCGTTCCGCTGTTAGGCTTGTATACGCCGGTAATACAGTTGACCAGAGTGGATTTTCCGGCGCCGTTCGGCCCAATCAGGGCATGAACCTCGCCCGGAACCAAATCCAGAGAGACGTCGCTCATGGCCGCTAAACCACCAAAGTTGATGCTGGCATTCTTGATGGAGAGCACAGGTTCCTTAGAGATCGGTCCGTCTCGCTTTTCCAAAATGCGAGGAACATCCTCGATTTTCTCGTCATCCCGCTTCTTCATAAACACGGAATAAAGTTTCTGGAAAAACTTGAACCGGAAAAGGATGCTCACTAGGCCACCGGGCAATACCATGATCACAACAGCCACCAGCACACCGTAGATGGCGGTCATCCAGTACTGGAGCGGTTCCAGCATCTGCGGCAGGAACACCATGAATACCGAGCCGATCGCAACGCCAAGCACTGTTCCGCTGCCACCCAAGATCAGAATTAGGACCATGGTCAGGCCCGCGCCGTAGATGAACTGGGTGGGGCTTACCACACCTAAAGTAAAGGCATTCAGCGCACCGCTCAGACCAGCCAAGCCGCCGCTCAGAGCCATAGCCAACATCTTCCGCTTCACTGTATCTACGCCCAGCAGCTCGGCCGCCATATCGTTGAACTTGATTGCGACCATGGATTTGCCGTACTTGGAGTTCGCCACGGCACTGTAAAACCAGGTGGAGAGGGCGGAGAAGACCAAAAGCATGAAGTACAGCCCTTTACGGGAGGTCACAGAGAAAAAGATGAAGTTGGGGTCTCCAATGCCTCTCAGGCCAGTCCCGCCGCCGGTGACTTCAGGCCAGTTCTGCAGCACCAGACTGAAAAACAGGGCAAATCCGATGGTGAGAATGGCAAAGTAGATACCCTTGATCCGGGTAGACAGCAAACCCAGCAGCATACTGACAAAAGCCGTCACGATCACGGAAACAGGGACCACCACAAGGAAGGGCAGGCCAAACTTGGTGACCAAGATAGCCGCTGTATAAGCGCCAGTACCCCAGAAGGCCGCCTGGCACAGATTGGACATGCCTGTCAAGCCTAAGGAGATGTTCAGGCCCAGAGAGACAATGTATAGCAGCAATGCGTTATTGATCAGTCCCATGTCTGCCCGGGACTGGATGAGCAGCGGCAGCACGAGCAGCGGGATCATCACAATCACATAGCCTATGGCCATGTTTCTTTTTGCCTTTTTCATTTTCATCGTACTCTATCCCCCCGTTACACACGCTGCGACACGGGCTCACCCAGGATGCCCTTGGGCCTAATGATAAGCACCACCACCAAGACCAGGAAGGCAAAGCCATCTTTGAACATAGGCGAGACATATGCGGCCAGCAGAGTCTCGATGATGCCCAGCAGGATCCCACCCAACACAGCACCTTCGACCTTGCCGAAGCCGCCCAGCACAATGGCGGTAAACCCTTTGCCGATGGCTACGCTGCCCATGGCATAAGTGACAAAGTAGATGGGGCCCATCAGAATGCCGGTCAGTCCGGCAATGGCACAGCTGAGCATGATAGTAATTGCCGTCAGCCGCTTGGTATTCGTGCCCAGGAGCTTAGCTACATCAGGCATTTGGGACATCGCCCGCATCTGTTTCCCGGTGATAGTGCGATTGTAAAAGATCCACAGCAGCACGCACACCACTACCAGTGCGGCGATGAGCAACAGATACTGATAGGGGATCACGACGCCACCCAGGTCCAGCGTTTTATTGCCAAAGGGACCTTTCAATTCCACAGCATAAGGGCCCCAGATATTCATGGCAAAGCACTGCAGCACCATGCTAAGGCCGATGGTGGCGATCATCACGGTAAAGATGGGCTTGTTGATCATGGGCCGCAAAACTGCCAGATTCAGGATATACCCAAACACGGTCATACAGACCAGAGCCAGCAGATACCCCCAGAACAGCGGCAGGTCCAGAGCTGTGGTGAACGTCACAGCCAGAAAGCCGCCTAGCATCAGGATCTCACCGTGGGCCATATTGAGGATGCCCACGCCGTTTATCGTAATAACGAACCCCAGTCCGATCAGCGCGTAAATGCTACCAATCGATATGCCCGCAAATAAATTCTGCAACAAATTAATCAAAGTCAATTACCCCTTTCACCGAGTATAGGCTGGACCGGCTACGGGAAACAGGCCGATCACTGTCTCTGATCTCTTGGACGAAGATCACAACACTATCACATGCCGGGAAATGGCTTAAGTGAATTGCGAAGGCTTGCCGCCAGCTTAGTAACCGGAGGCTGGCACATGGCGGGCGGCTGGTCTCCAAAGTTGAGGAATTTGGTATGGATGTCAGTCAAAGGCTCCCACTCCGCCAAGTCTTCCGCCTGGGGTACGCCGGTCTTGATAAAGCCGGCGAAATAGTCGATCATGTTCTTTGAAATCCGGTAATCGGTTTCTTCAAAGGGGCGCCAGTTTCGGTCCAGTGTGCCGAAGGCGTACCACAGGTCGCAGCCGTGGTACGCTCCCTCTCCATCTCCTCCAGGGAGCTGCCGGTCGAGATAATAGCCGTATACCGGCTTTCTGCCCGCCCGGGTGTGATATGCGCCCCACTCTACCGCAAAGCTGTAGAGGTAGAAGGGCCACATATCGTCGCTGGACATGCCGATGATACAGGGCACATCGGCGATGCTCCCCTCAACGGCCAGCGCAGAGAAGTAATTGGGAACCCAGTCGCCATCCACAATGGGTTTGGCGCAGTTATTGGCCAAGTTTCCGTCTGTGGCACCCGCCTCCAGCCATGCGTCATAAATCTCTTCGGCCGGCCTGTCCTTTAGCTCGTCCAGTGACTGAACTCCGAACCGCTCCATCACCATCTGCCACACGGCTTCCGATATGGCCGCCCGTGCAGGCGTTCCCAGCTGTCCAAAGTCACCTCCGCCGCTCATCATCACCGCCCCCCGGAACAGCCCTTTGGCATAGGGACAGTACATCAAAAGCTGCACAGACAAAGCGCCGGCGCTCTCTCCCATCAGCGTCACCCGTTCTGGATCCCCGCCAAAGGCTGCGATGTTCTCCCGCACCCAGGTCAGGGCGGCTACCTGGTCCTTCAGCGCATAATTGCCATGATGTGTTTTATCATAGCCGGTGGCAAACGCGTTGAGCCGGTAATTGATGTTCACCAGAATGATTCCCCGTCGGCAGTAGTCGACCCCGCGGAATATATTGGGCGAGGTGTTGGATCCGCTTACAAAAGAACCTCCGTGAACGAACACTGCCACAGGCAGATTCTCCCCCTTCTCAGGGGCCCAGATATTCAGGTTCAGTCCGTCTTCTTCGCTGTACTCATATATCTGCTTTTCCGCGTTTTCATTGTAGTAGAAATCATTAAATGCGGCTGGCTGCCTGCGATGAAATTGGAGATGCTGACAGCAGGCCGGACCGCGGCGGGTCGCGTCATACACCCCCTCCCAGCCGCGTATCACCTGCGGGTCCTCCCAACGGCCCGCCTCGGCATACTTAACGCCCTCAAACACCAAACAGCCCTCCTGCCGCAGCCCCTTGATCTCTCCGCAGGAGGTAGTCAGCTGAATATAGCTGTTCGGCTTTCTTCTGCCTCTCACCAAAACTCCCCCTCACATTTCATTCTCTGTCTCTCCACCATGGCTTGCATTGACCAAGCTTCATGTGCCGGGACGCCATGCGTCTCCCTCTGCGCCCTCCAGTTCAAGGATTTTGCTCAACCCATTCTTTCCCGGCTCACCCCTTTAGGCAATTTCAGTTTATCATGGATAATTTCGTTTCGCCAATACCAATTATTTGCGTCTGCCCATATCTCCACCCCCACCTTGTTGTAAAAACCGCACAAAAAAAGCTGTCATTCTCTTATTAAAAAGAGACTGACAGCAAATTTTTTGTTTTTTTAGTTATGGATATCTATACATTAAAAGCATAGCACACCCGATGCAAAGGTACAAATTAGTCAGAATATTCCTTGAGCATACTTACAAACTCATTGGCCAGCGGCGAACGCACCGTGTTCTCGCGCTGCAGCCAGCCAAGTTCAAACCGCATATCCTCCCCGGAGATCGGGATGAGCCGCACATCTTCAAAAAAGCCGTACTGCCGGTACAGTCCCTGGTTGAGCACCACCAGTGAAAACCCATCCACCATACTTAAAACCTCTTTCATCGTCCCTGTGCTGGAGGTGCGGATCTCCCGATTGGAGTCACCCAAACGGTTTTCCTGAAAGACCTGACGCATATAATCCCATCCTGTGGTCCGCGCAGGGGAAAACGGAGACAGGCTGACCAAGGGCATGCGGGCCAGCCGCGCTAAATCCACCCCTTCTACGCTCTCGGGATAGTTTTTGCTGTGACGGCTCACGGCGATGTACGCCTGCATATCGCCCACCCGGTGGTACTCCACCCCGTGGGCCTGGGCACGGCGCACGCCTCGTTTCAGCGCGCCATGCCAAAAGGATACCACACCGATCTCCACAGCGCCCTTTTTCAGCATTTCCAACTGTTCGTCGAACCCGCACTCCACATAGGTGATCACAATGGGGTTCTGTCTGTACTTATTGTACACCTCTGGGATCATCTGTTGCATAAAGTGATAGGAAACTGAGGCCAAATTCAGTTCCATAGAGGCTGGGCTGCCATTCTTATCAAAGATCCGTTCTAACTTTTCCGCCTGCTCCACGATATCCGCAGCCTGCTCCACAAACTTCCGTCCAATGGGGGTCAGGCGCACGCCGGTGCTCACCCGCTCAAAAATCTGCGCCCCTACCTCCTGCTCAAACCGCTGCAGCGCTTTGGACAGGCTGGGCTGTGAAACATATAAATTCTGCGCCGCCTGCGAAATTGAACCGGCGTTGGCGATCTCAACGATCATCTCCACCTGGGACATCTTCATTGATGCATACCTCCTGACGCTCCTATTCAGACCTCTATCATGATGTCAATCATATTCATCCATTTTATCTTTGTCAACGATTACTTTTCCCTGCTTTTACGCGGTTTATCGTCCCCCGCAGGCTCAAAGCGTTCGGAAAAACACTTTTTTAAGTTCCGGCAGCCTGCGCTTCTCTTTTCCTTGTTATCTTTTGTGCCTATCAAAAATTTTCTTTCGTCTGGATATACCGCATAGATGAAATCTATGCTATAATATCGCTACCGCCTCTCCAGGCCCGTTCACCCCAGTCTGTCCGGCGTCATTTGGCCGTCTGAGACAGCTGGCCGCTCCTTCCAACCACCCGGCTATCACCTGCAACTAAGGAGACTTCCTATGAAACCTGATTTTAATACCGTCAAAAATAGTCCTGAGATCCGCACCTACATCACCCAGGCGGACGCGTCTTTGTTAGCCTTAGGCTATACTGAGCACTCGTTCGCCCATGTGACGAAGTGCGCTGAGTTGGCCTCTTCCATTCTGGCGCAGCTGGACTACGACCAGCGGCAGGTGGAGCTGGCCCGAATTGCCGGATATATGCACGACATCGGCAACGTGGTCAACCGGGTGGACCATGCCCAGAGCGGCGCCGTTATGGCCTTCCGCATCCTGGACAAGATGGGCATGGCCCCGGAAGACGTGGCCGTTGTGGTCACCGCCATCGGCAACCACGACGAACACACCGCCTACCCGGTCAACGCCGTGGCCGCCGCCCTCATTTTAGCTGACAAGACCGACGTGCGCCGCAGCCGGGTACGCAACCGGGACACCATTCGCTTTGACATCCACGACCGGGTGAACTACGCAGTGGAACGCTCCGACGTGGTGCTGGACACAGCGGGCAGGACCATCACTCTGGACCTAACCATTGACACCAGCATCTGCGCGGTCATGGACTACTTTGAAATTTTTCTGGACCGGATGCTCCTGTGCCGCAAGGCGGCGGAGTATTTCGGCCTGGACTTCAAGCTGACCATCAACGGCACCGCCGTACTGTAACTGCAAAGGAGTCTTTCCTGATGAACACTTCCGCGCTCCATTCCGCACTGCTCACAGTCTCCGCCTACAAAGACGTGCTGCGCACCCCTGTGATGAGCACCGTGCTCCGCCTGCTCTCCGTCCTAACCCGAGGGCAGGGAGAGGATGCTCTGTCCGCCTATACCGATCTATTCTACACGCTGCGTCAGGAAGGGTTTGACAGCCTGGGCAGTTGGCTGGCCGACGCTCTGCGCTGGGACGAAGGCCCTTATCCCCAACTGGCCGAGTCCGGCGGACAGGATTCCGCCCTTGAGACTGCCGCCCAGCGGGACCTGACCGCTTTCTCCCTGCTGGCAGGCATGGAGGGTCAGCTGTGGCTGGATGCCTTGGCCGACTGCCTGTCCCCGGAGGACAAATGGCTCACAGACGGTCTGCCCACCTGGAACGGCTGCGTCCCCTTTTCCTTTGAGGGCCTGACCGATCTCTACCGGAAGGAGGGCGTAGGCATGTTTGCCCGGTACCGGGCCTTTGTGTGGGAGGGCGGTGTTCTGATCCCTGTAACCGATCCCGATTGTCCCTCGGAAAACGATCTTCTGGGCTATACCGACCAGAGGGAAGAGGTGTGGCGCAACACCCAGGCACTTCTGACCGGGCGTCGGGTAAACAACGTGCTTCTTTACGGCGAGAGTGGGACTGGAAAATCCGCCACCGTCAAGCATTTGCTCACCCTTCCCGGCACCCAGGAGCTGCGGCTGATCGAGGCAGATAAGGAAAACTTGTCCGGCCTGCCCGCCTTGATCCGCTCTCTCCGTGGCCGCAGACAGAAATTCCTTGTCTTTATCGACGATCTGGCCTTTGATCGGGACGACTCCACCTACTCTATTCTCAAGACTATTTTGGAAGGCGGGCTGGAGCGCCGTCCGGACAACGTGGCTATCTACGCTACCTCCAACCGCCGGCACTTGGTCCGTCAGACCATCTCGGAGCGGGCGGGAGATGAAATGGACCGCAGTGAAACTATCCGGGAAAAAACCTCTCTGGCAGACCGATTCGGCCTTCGCATCCTGTTCCAGGGACTGGACAAGTCTGCATATCTAGAGTTGGTGGACAAGCTGGCCGCCCAGGCCCAAATCGTCCTGGACCAGGAGGAACTCCACCGCCAAGCCCTGGCTTGGGAGCGGTTCCACGCCTCCCGTACCCCCCGTTGCGCCCTGCAATTCATTCTCTCCCTAACCTGAGCATTCCGACCGGAGGTTCTCCCCAATTCGCGCAAAAAGGCCCGTGGACGGCGACCGTCCGCGGACCTTTTTTAATATTCCAGCACATACCGCTCGATGGCCAAAGCCGCCCCGTCCTCCCGGTTAGATGCGGTGACAATATCTGCCGCATCTTTCACCTCCTGGGGCGCGTCCCCCATAGCCACCCCGAACCCAGCGGCCCGGAGCATGGAGATGTCGTTGCCACTGTCCCCAATGGCCATGGTGCGTACCGGATCCACCCCCAGCAGAGCGCAGGCCCGGATCATTCCATACTCTTTCGTAGCTTGGGCGTGGGTGATTTCCACACTCTGGCCGCTGGACCAGGCGAAAGCCACCGGCAGTGCGGCCAAGGCAGTCTGGAGCTGTTTCCTCCGGTCCTCCGGCACCCAAGGCAGGTTGACCTTGTCAAAGTCCAAGTCCTCCCGGCTGCACAGGGCACGCAGGTCGTCTGTCTCCTGGCCCCGCCGGGCCAGGATCTCTTCCAGGTGGAAGCGCAGGCCGTCCCCTGCTCGGCGCTGGACCTGCCAGCTCTCCCGGGTTAGGTAGAGTACTCCCCCGGCAGACAGCTCCACAGGGATGTCCAGCGCACCGGCCAGCTCCACCAGGGCCAGCAACTCTCCGCGGGCCAGATAATGCGCCTCCAGCAGTTGACCGCCGGGGAGCGTGCGAACCTCGCCGCCGTTGCACAGCACACAGAGCTTTTCCCAGGGCGCGCCGGTGCGGACCGCAGGAGGAAGCATGCCGTATTGTCTTCCGGTGATGGGCACCACAGCTATTCCTTTCTGGTGGGCAGCCGCCAGGGCGGCCTGCAGCCTGATGGAAAAGTTGGTCCGGTCTGGCCGGAGGGCAGTGCCGTCCAGATCCAGTGCGATGAGGTCGAAGGTCATAAAGCGGCATCCTCTCTTTCTATTCAACAATGGGGCCGCGGGCCCGGTTCCGGGCTCACGGCCTGTGTCGCAGGTCAGTCTCTGGTCAAGGCAAAGCGGCCCCCGTTGGCCACGCAGTCAGCCAGCAGCAGGTGGCTGTCCCACACCTGACCCACCACGTTCACCCGGCTGTCTGCGGGCAGGTCCTCTCGGACTAGCTGAACCTCGCCGGAATAGCGGCCGTAGCCCTCGTTATCCACAGTGATGCTGCCCCTGATCCGCCGGATACAGCGGTGGGGCGCCACTCGGTCCCCATCGCAGGAGTACTCCCGGGATTCTGCAAATCGAATGAGCCGGGCAGGAGAATCCGGGCGGCAGGTGAACACCCGGTCATACAGCCCGGCGTACGCCTCGTCCAACCGGGCGGGGAGTTCCAGCACTCCGTCCCGGCAGAAGCGCTCGATCCGGGACTCTTCCCGGGGAGAAATCCCCGGATCACCTACAAAGGCGCCGTCTGCTCCAAAGCGGATCAGCAGGTCGGCAAAGCAGGCAGAAGGGGGCAGGCCCCGGTGCCGCTCCAGCGTGGGCAGGCCCTCGCAGACCGGCCCGCGCAGTTCTCCATCTCCAGGAACAAAAGCCAGCACCTTTAGCCCAACCTGCTGAATTGCGCGGGTACGCTCCCGAAAAAAGCCGTCATCCGCTCCCGTCTCCGGTCGGGGATAGAAATTGTGCAGCGCCATTGCCAAAGGACTTGAACGGGCGATGCGGGCGGCCTGTTCCGGCGGAGTGGTTGAGGCGTTGAGCACCACCGGCAGCTCACAGGCCAGGGCGGCGATCTCGTCCCACGAAAGGCCGTAGTCCACCCGCAAGGCCCACAGGCCCAGACGGCGGGCCAGCCGGACCAAGTCCGGCTGGCCGAATTGCTCCACGGTCTTGACCGATACGTCCGCAATCGTACGGAATCCCGCCTCCTGGAGCCAGCGGCACATCCCCTCTGCCCTCCGGCAGTAATCAGGGGCAAACTCTTCCCCCATGTGTAAGGAGAGAAATACCTGTGCGCCCGTTCCGGCATTGCGCTCCAGCTCTGGCCGCTGGCGCTCAAAGGAGGCCAGGTAAACGCTGCGTCCTAATCCGTCAGGCATTGGCCACATCCTGATCCTTAATGCCGAACCAGGTGAGGATAAAGCCCATGATATAGCTGATGATCAAGCCGACAAAGAAGTATACCACAGACAGGAGCGCACCATTGGGGCCGGCCGTCATGACGAAAGCGCCTAACACACCGGAGGGTCCCCAGGTGGTGGAGGCCACCTGCATCAGCATGACGAAGGCTCCGCCGAAACCGGCGCCCAGGCCGGCCGTCAAGAAGGGCTTGCCCATGGGAAGGGTGACGCCGTAGATCAGCGGCTCACCCACCCCCAGAATGCCAGCAGGCAACGCGCCGCCGATGATCTGACGCAGGCGGTGGTTACCCACTCGCTTAGCCTTGATGGTGATGGCTAGGGCCGCGCCCACCTGGCCCGCGCCAGCCATGGCCAGGGCGGGATACAGCGTGACATAACCAAAGGTTTCAAGCTGTACCGTGTATAGAGCCACCAAGCCGTGGTGCATTCCCATGGCCACCATGGGCAGGAACAGGGCCGCGCCCAAATAGCCGGCAATCATACGGACCACGGGGTTGGTATTCATGGCCACCAGCTCCACCAGTTCGCACAGGCCGGTAGAAATCAGGCCAGTGATCGGCATGACGATTAATACGTAGGGAATGGTGGTGACAATCAGAGTCAGCAGAGGGGTAAAAACCGTGTCCATCGCGTCGGGCATCTTACTGCGGATGCCCTTCTCGATCTTGCACATGACCCACACGCCGATGACGGCAGCAAGCACGCCGCCACGGCCCGCACGGAGAATTGCATCCAGCGGTTGGGTTTCGTTATACAGGCCCACCACCTTAGAAATGGCGTCAATGTTAGCCAAGGTGGTGATCATACCCAGCATACCGCCCAGAATAGGGGTGCCGCCAAACTTTTCCGCCGCTCGATAGCCTGCCCAAGCGGTGAGGTAGGTCATAAAGGCCGTGTTGATCAGGCTCAGGAAATTATACACTAGGCTCCAGACAGGAACCTCCGCGTAGTTGGGTACCAACTGGGTCAGCAGGGACGCAAAGCCGGAGCACAGGCCGGCGGCGATGACGCCGGGAATCAGCGGGGCAAAAATCTCGCCAAAGGTCTTGAGCAAGTGCTTGATTCTGCTGTCCTTCTGGCCGCCTTTGATGGCGGCCTTGTTGGCCTTCCAGTCGTCGCTGGCGGCAACACCGCTCTCGGCGGACACTGGAATGCCCATGTCCTTGAAGATGTCAGAGCACTTGCGGGACTTGCCGGGACCCACAACAACCTCCACATAGTTAGGTTGGTCGTGGACCAGCCCCAGGACGCCTTCAACGCCCTTCAACGCCTCGTCCTGGATCGCTCCGTCATCCTTGACGTGGATACGAAGCCGGGTCATGCAGTTGGTGGCGCTATTGACATTTTCACGTCCGCCTACCAGCTCCAGGATCTTTAGGGAAAGCTCCTGATTTGTCATGTTTCTCCTCTCCTTTTTCTCAATCTGAGATTGTAAGGACTCTGTCCCGCTGGAGCAGGACACAAAAACAGCCCATGCTGTTTTTGCCAACGTAGAATATTACCGAATCGCCTCCCGGACTTGACCACCTGCCCGGGCCAGCCGCTCCCGGGCCTCCTCCGCTCCACAGTCGGCCAAAATCATGGTAATAGCGGTCTTAGCACTGCCCTGAGCCTGGTCGATCTTCTCTCGGGCAACGGCGCGGTCCACGCCGGTGGCCTCCGCCACGATCTTTTCCGCCCGGACACGGAGCTTCTCATTGGTCTGTACCACGTCCACCATCAGATTCTGATATGCTTTGCCCACTCCGACCATGGCGGCGGTCGACAACATATTGAGAATCAGTTTCTGGGCGGTGCCTGCCTTCAGCCGGGTAGACCCGGTGAGGACCTCTGGTCCTACCACTGCCTCAATAGCCAAATCGGCAGCTTGTCCGATGACAGAACCGGCGTT
Organism: uncultured Eubacteriales bacterium; assembly: GCA_900549885.1. Taxonomy (GTDB): domain Bacteria; phylum Bacillota; class Clostridia; order Oscillospirales; family Oscillospiraceae; genus Enterenecus. The sequence goes on from URQA01000007.1 coordinate 22,629, forward strand.
GCAGGAGATAGCCACTGTATGGCACCCCACCTGCCTGGCGTATTCCAATCCGCCCAGCACATAAGGGGTCCTGCCGCTGGCAGCCAGACCCACGACGAGGTCTCGGGCTGTTAGGCCATGAGACTCCAGATCTCCCCTCCCCATCTCGCGGCTGTCCTCTGCGCCCTCCACCGCCTTGGTAAAGGCAGGCTCTCCTCCAGCGATCAGCCCCACCACAACATTGGGCGATACCCCAAAAGTGGGAGGGCACTCCGCTGCATCCAGTACACCCAGCCGTCCGCTGGTGCCAGCCCCCATATAAAACATTCGTCCCCCGTCTTTGAAAGACTGGATGGCCCACTCCACCGCCTGGGCAATCTGTGGCAGCTGGGAATGGATCGCCTGAGGGACTTTCGCGTCCTCCCGGTTCATAGCCGTGACCACCTCCAGTGGCGTCATGGTGTCCAGGTCCATGGTGGCCTGGTTCCTGGTTTCGGTGGTCATAGCGTCCAAATTCAGATCCAATGCGCATTCTCCTTTCGTTTGCAAACGCGCGTGTTTCCCTTTGTCCCCGCCCTTCCGTCCGTCAAAGTGCGGGGCCGGCCCAAGGCAAGCGGCGGCCTTCTGTGCATCTATCCTAACAAACTCATCTTTTTACGTCAATTATTTAGGCAATATGCGGCACATTGTTTCACAGGTTGGCGCGTTTTCCTTCATTTTAGTCATTTCGGTGAAACTTTTTTGTTGTTTGTTGTCGAAATCATAAATTCTGCACATAAAATTCAAAAAAAGTTTGATTTTTTCCCTTGACACTCCAAACATAAGTTGATATACTCGTCCCGCAAGCGAAAATTGAACCAAGCCGCTTTATGCGCGCGTTTCTGCGTCCGAATGGAATGTACTTTTTCTGTATATAGTGTATACTGCAACGGGAAAAGTACAGTTTTATTGCGGGCGTTTTTTCTTTATTGCCCGCCTGTTCCGCTCCGTAGGCAGTCCGAACGAACTATTTACAAAGGAGAGTTAGAAAATCATGAAGGGAAAAAAGGGACTTTGGCCTTTTAAGACACAGGGCAAAACGCCCCAACCGGAACTGGTTTTAGACCCCGACCCGGCAGGCGGAGAGGCGCTGCTCAGTCCTCTGGCCGGTGCGGTAGTACCCCTTGAGTCCGTAAGCGATCCGGTGTTTGCCGGAAAGGTCTTGGGAGACGGCCTCGCCGTGGAGCCCGCCGAGGGAATGCTTTACTCCCCGGCGGACGGCACGGTGGAGACGCTGATGGACAGCTGTCATGCCGTGTGCATCACCACCAAAGCGGGTGCGGACGTCTTGATTCATGTGGGCAGGGACACGGTCTCTCTCAATGGCAAGCACTTCACCGCTCATGTGAAGGAAGGCGACCAAGTCCGCCGGGGGCAGCTGCTGCTGGAGTTCGATATGGCCGCCATCCGCTCCGCCGGTTTTGAGCTGACCACGCCCATCATTGTCTCCAACTACGACGAATTTCGGATGGAATTGCGGCCAGCCGGAGAGGTGCGCCCGGGAAATGCTCTCATCACCCTGTATCCCCGTCAGGACTAACCTGGGGCGGGCAGCTCATTCCGCATCCAATCTTTAAGAATCGAGGGAATTTACCATGAAACAAGTGCGATATACTATCCACGACCCTAACGGCCTCCACGCCCGGCCCGCAGGCCTGCTGGTCAAGGAGGCCCAGAAGTATCCCTGTGCCATCCAACTGGCCTGTGGGGAAAAAAAGGCGGACTTGAAGCGGCTCTTCGCCGTCATGGGCATGGGGGTCAAGTGCGGGGACACGGTGGAACTCACGGTTGACGGTGCGGACGAGGACCAAGCCGTCCAGGCGCTGGAGGCCTTCCTCCGGGAGCATTTCTGAGAAGGGAGGGCATGGACCTATGCCGGTATTGCAAGGTCAGGGAGTGTCCCGGGGTATCGCCGGGGGAACGCTACGCTTCCTCCGGAATCAGCCCCAGCCCCGGCGGGAGGTGGCCGACCGGGAAGGGGAGATCGCCCGCTTTGAGCAGGCCCGCCAGCAGGCCATCGCCCAACTGGCCCAGCTCCATGAGGACACCACCGCACGGCTTGGAGAGGACAAGGCCCTGCTGTTCGAGATCCATCAGATGATGCTGGACGACCTGGATTACCGGGATGCGGTCACCGGGATGATTCAGGGGGAGGGTGTCTGCGCCGAATATGCCGTGGAGCAGACAGGGCAGCAGTTCTCCCGGATGTTCGCTCAGATGGACGACAGTTATATGCGGGAGCGGGCCGCCGATGTGCTGGATGTTTCACGGCGGGTGGTCCGCCTGCTCACCGGCCAGGGCGAGGAGGAGCTGGACGGTGACGGACCCGTTATTCTTGCCGCCGACGACCTAGTTCCCAGCCAGACCGCCCGTCTGGACCGGAACCGGGTGCTGGCCTTTGTCACCGCCCGGGGCTCGTCCAACTCCCACACTGCCATCTTCGCCCGCACCATGGGCATCCCCGCAGTGGTGGGGCTAGGGGACAGCCTGCTGGCCGACTACGATGGCCAAGACGCCTTTGTGGACGGCTCCGACGGACGGGTCTATATCGCGCCCGACCCGGACACCGCCGCCCAACTGCGCCAGCGCCAACGGGCGGAAGAGGACCACCGCCGTTATCTGGAGGGCTTTCGGGGATGCCAGGCCATTGCCTCTAACGGACGTCGGGTACTGGTATGCGCCAACATCGGCTCCCCCCAGGATCTGGACGCGGCCCTGGCCGGGGATGCAGACGGTATCGGACTGTTCCGCAGCGAGTTCCTTTATCTGGGGCGGGACGACTATCCCACGGAGGAATACCAGTATCAAGCCTACCGGCGGGCCGCCGAGGCTATGGATGGCCGTACGGTAGTCATCCGCACCCTAGATATCGGTGCGGACAAGCAGGCCGATTATTTCCAGCTGCCCCAGGAGGAGAACCCGGCCATGGGCATGCGGGCGATCCGCATCTGCCTAACCCGGCCCGAGGTATTCCGCACCCAACTTCGGGCGTTATACCGGGCCTCCGCCCATGGCAGGCTGGCTGTGATGTTCCCTATGATCACCTCCCTGGATGAGGTGCGCCGGGCCAAGGCCTTGTGCGCCCAGGTGCGAGAGGAACTGCGGAATGAGGGCGTTCCCTTTGACGAGCACATGGAGCTGGGCATTATGATTGAAACCCCGGCGGCCGCCGTCATCAGCGACCTGCTGGCCCCGGAGGTGGACTTTTTCTCCATCGGCACCAACGACCTGACCCAATATACCCTGGCCATCGACCGGCAGAACGCCGCGGCGGAATCCTTCTGCGACCGGCACCACGAGGCCATCCTTCGGTTGATTCGGACCACGGTGGAAAACGCCCACCAGGCAGGCATCTGGGTGGGCATCTGCGGAGAGCTGGCCGCTGACCCAGTCCTGACCCAAGCCTTCTGCGACATGGGGGTGGACGAGCTGTCCATGACCCCGGGCAGCATCCTGGAAATCAAGGCTGCGATTTTGGATCCAGGCAGAAAAAAATAACACCTGGAGGTGAGCGGAGAATGAAAAGCGCACTGCTCCGTCTGCGGGAGGCCAGAAGCGCCTTCAGCGCCACGGAACGTTCTATCGCAGACTACCTGCTGGATCATCCTGACGAGGCTATCGAGTTGAGCATCCATGAAGTTGCGGCCTGCACCTTTTCCTCTCCCTCCACCATCATCCGCATGTGCCACCGCATCGGTTTTGAGGGCTACAAGGAATTCCGTCGGGCCATGACCTATGAGCTGGCTGTACGGCGGCAGAGCGAGGAGGACGAACGCAAGGAAATCACCCGCTCGGACAGTATTGAAGATATCATCGAAAAGATCACCTACAAAAATATCATTTCGCTGGAGGAGACGAAAAACCTTCTGGACCCGGATACTCTCCAAAAGTGTGTGGATCTAGTGCGCAGCTGCAAGACGGTGCTGCTGTTTGGCATGGGGGCGTCCCTGTGCGCGGCTAAGGACGCCTATCTCAAGTTTCTCCGGCTGAACAAGCCCTGTGTCATCAACGAAGACTGGCACTCCCAGTTTCTCCAGGCCCGCAACGCCACTCCGGACGACTTAGGCATCGCCATCTCTTATTCTGGGGAGACGGTAGAGGTCATTGAGTGCATGAAGGCCATGCGTGAAAACGGCACTCCCATCATTGCCATCACCCGCTGCGTGGCGTCTCCGGTGGCGGAGCTGGCCGACTACAAGCTCTACACTACCGCCAATGAGTCCACCTTCCGCAGCGGGGCCATGTCCTCCCGTATCTCCCAACTGAACATCATTGACATTCTGTACACTGCCTTTGCCAACAGGGAGTATGAATACTGCCTGGAACAGCTGTCCAAGACCCATATCCGCAAACCCGCCGCCATGCGCCACCCTATGGCCGAGGCGGGTAACCGGGGCGATCGGTAGCTTGCGGAACACAGCAAAGCGCTCCCCGGCTAGCTGAGCCGGGGAGCGCTTTTACACATAGCTATCCCGTATTTAAGGATGACTTTTATTCACTTCGCAGCGCCTCCACTGGATCTTTCCGGGCGGCCACGCGGGAGGGGATCAGCCCGGCGATGATGGTCAACAACGCGCTGATGGCTACCAGGATAACCGCCCCCGCCACAGGCAGGGCCGCCCGCAGGCCCTCGATACCCGTCAGGCTGAGCAGGATGGCGTTGATGGGAATGGTGAGCAACACCGTCACCAAGATACCCAGCAGCCCCGCTCCCAGGCCCACGATCAGCGTCTCGGCATTGAACACCCGGGAGATATCCCGCTTGGACGCGCCCACCGCCCGGAGGATGCCGATCTCCTTGGTGCGTTCCAGAACGGAAATATATGTGATAATACCGATCATAATGGAGGACACAATCAGAGAGATGGACACGAAGGCGATCAGCACATAGCTGATACCGCTGATGATATCCGTGATGGAACTCATAAGCAGAGCCACATAGTCGGTGTAAGTGATCTCATCCTCTTCGTTTGCCACCCCGGCGTTGTATGCCGCGATCTGGTCGGCCACAGCGTCCTTGTCCGCAAAGGTAGAGGCATAGATGCTGATGGTATCCGGGCTGTCCAGGTCCACATAGCTCAGCCGGTCCAGATTGTCCTCGTAGGTGGAGTCAGACACCGTGGGAGGCATATCGTTGTCATAGAGGTAAACCAGCTGCTCCTGGGTCAATCCACCGGACGTGGAATCCTCTACTGGTCCCTGCTCCAGCGCCAGGTCCAGCATAGCGGCCAGCTGCTCGCTGCTCATGGCGGCCAGCCGCCCTTCCACAGCGGCGGCATACTGCTCCCGCACCTGGCCGGCGGCTGCCTGTTCCACCTGCTCAAACAGCTCCTCGTCGCTCATGTCAGCGATATAGGCGGTGATGGTTTCCGCGTCCACACCCATCTCTCCAGCGTACTGCTGGGCGATCATGGCCTCAATATCCTCCCGGGTGAGGCCGTCCATCTGCTGCTCCACCACTTGGTCCACATAGTCCTGGCTGGGTTGGGCTGCGGCGGAAGTATAGGCGGCAGCCTTTCCCGCGGTGTCCAAGGTCTGGAGGTATTCGGCGATGGCGTCCATCTTCTCCTGGTCGGTAGGCTCCGTCTCATCCCCGGTAGCGAAAGGCAGGCCGTTGAACACATCTGTGTCCGGATCAGCCAACTGCTCCTGTACGATGTCCGCCCGGGCAGTGGTCTCGATGGCATAGTCTGTCAGGGCGCTGGTGTAGCCGATGGACCCGGCCAGCATGGTCCCGCCCACGGCGGACTCCCCGTTAGGCCGGGCAATGCCCACGACCTTGAGTTCCGTACCCACGTCGCCGCTGTTGTACAGCAGCTCCAGCCCCGCCTGGGTGGCGGACAGGTCGGCATAGGTCCCGGTGCTCTCATCATACTGGTAGTACTCCGCCGGGAGGATGAGCTTAAAGGTGGTCTGGCACAGCTCTTCATAGCTCCAGGTACGGGCCTGCTCCTCCACGCTCTCTCCATTCTGCAGGGCGGTGAGAGTCTCGGTCATCTCGTCGTGGCTCATCAGCCCCAGGGCATACAGCATCAGGTCGGATACCTCGTTGTTCTCGTCCACGAAGAGGATGACCTCATCATAGCTCTCCGGCCACTTGCCGTAGAGCAGGTCGTATCCCTCCTTCTCCTGCTGGGCAATCAGCTGCCCGTCCTCGCCGGGAAGCAGTTCATCCCATACGTCCATGCTCTCATACATGGCGCCCATGGAGTCGAAGTAAGAGGAATAGTCTCCGCCGTACATGGCAGACATAGCCTCCTGCATCAGACTCGTCACATCGCTTTTCACGATGGTGCCGTTCTCGTCCTCATTGTAGATGTCAAACTGAAAATTATATCCATACCGGACGGTGGCCAGGTCCGTGATACCGCCGCCTCCCTCATCCAGCCAGGTCTTGAAGTCCCGCAGGTTGTTGGTCACGGTCTCTGCGTTGAGCATGGAGTCCATTAGGTCATACATCACGGTGGAAGTATACACCTGATCCAGAGCATGATTCTCCCCTTCATGCTGCGCCCCCATAAGAGAAGTGAGCATGGTGGACATATCCACGCTCTCGCCTTGGATGGTGATAGGATAGCTGGTCAGGGTATCCTCCTGTACCTGTCCGATATAGTCGTTGATGCCGGAGGACAGGGACAGGATCAGGGCGATGCCGATGATGCCGATGGACCCGGCAAAGGCGGTGAGCACCGTGCGTCCCTTTTTTGTCATCAGGTTGTTCAACGATAGGGATAAGGCGGTGAGGAAGGACATAGAGGTCTTTTTCCCTGCCCGGGCTGCCTTGCCGGTGACCGCCGGCGCGCGCTCCCCGGCGTGGTAGGGGTCGGAGTCGTCTACCACCTGTCCGTCTTTCAGGCGAATAATACGGGTAGAATAGGTTTCGGCCAGCTCCGGGTTGTGGGTGACCATGATGACCAGCCGGTCCCGGGCCACCTCCTTGAGCAGCTCCATCACCTGCACGGACGTCTCGCTGTCCAACGCGCCGGTTGGTTCGTCGGCCAGGAGAATATCCGGGTCATTGATCAGGGCACGGGCGATGGCCACCCGCTGCATCTGGCCCCCAGACATCTGATTGGGCTTTTTGTACATCTGGTCGGCCAGTCCCACCTTTTCCAGTGCCTCCCGGGCCCGGCGGTGACGCTCGGCCTTGGACACGCCGGCCAGAGTCAGGGCTAGCTCCACATTGGCCAGCACCGTCTGGTGGGGGATGAGGTTATAGCTTTGGAACACAAAGCCCACGGAGTGGTTGCGGTAGGCGTCCCAGTCGCTGTCGCTGTACTCCTTGGTAGAGCGGCCGTTGATGATGAGGTCGCCGCTGGTGTAACGGTCCAGTCCACCGATGATATTCAGCGTGGTGGTCTTGCCGCAGCCCGAGGGACCAAGGATGGAGACGAACTCGTTTTCCCGGAACTCCAGGTCCACTCCCCGCAGGGCCTCCACGGTGTTGTCCCCTACGGTATAGCTTTTTTTGATCTGAGATAGCTTCAGCATTGGTCTTGCTCTCCTTTGATCTGGTCTTGCAGATAGTCCAGGGCGTAGTCCGCCGCCTCGACGCCCCGGCGGATATCTTCCTTCACCGACGCGGGCAGCCGCTCCAGCAGGGCGCTGTAGCGGGCCAGCCGCGCCCCCGTCCGATCCAGCGCTTGCCGGCCGTCTCCGGTCAGGGCCAGGGTGACGATCCGCTCGTCCTGCTCACCTCTAGTCCGGGTCAGGTATCCGCTGCGCTCCAGCTTTTTACACAGGGTGGAGGTGTTGGCCTGGCCCATCTGGGCGCGCTCACTCAGGGCACTGATCGTCATGGTCTCCTCTTGGGCCAGCAACATGAGCACATAGCCTTGGAGAGGCGTCAGCCTCTCGTCCTGGAGCGCCAGCTCCAGCAGGCGGGTCATCTTTCCCTTTAGCCGCTGGAACACTTCTACAGTAGCTAAATTTTGTTCGAACACAACATCACCGCCACATTTGATATGCGCCACATATATTACCGCTCTATATTCCCTGTTGTCAATAGCCCCCCAGCGTTGTTTTCAAATTGTTCATGCCTGCCCGTCCGGCGTGAAAAACCCCGGCGAGATGCTCCCGCCGGGGTTGAGGACTGATCTTGTTACAGAATGTCGTTCACCAGCCGCTCAAAGGCTGCCTGGGGCTGCACGCCCACAGTGCGCTGGACCTCCTTGCCGTCCTTGAAGAGCACCACGGTGGGGATGCTCATAACGCCGAACTGCCGGGCCAGCTCCTGTTCCTCGTCCACGTCCACCTTGCCCACAATCACCTTGCCGTCGTACTTCTCCGCCAGCTTGTCAACGGTGGGGGCCAGCATCTTACACGGGCCGCACCAGCTCGCCCAGAAGTCCACCAACATAGGCGATCCCTGGGCCACCGCTTTGTCAAATCCCTCTTTGCTAAAATGAATGACTGCCATTGTTATACTTCCTTTCCCTGATGAATTTGTTCTAAATATTGTATGGCGCTGTGGGCGGCCATCTGGCCCTCACCCACTGCCTTTGCCAACTGTAGCGGCTGTCCAGTGCAGTCCCCGGCGGCAAACACACCAGGCAAATTGGTTGCCATGTACCGGTCTACTTGAATGTGGTTTCCCTCCAGCTCCAGCCCAGGAGCAATCTGGGTGGGGGCCAGGGTGTCCCGCAGGAGGAATACCCCTTCACAGGGGATCTCCTCCCCCTGGGCGGTACGTACGCCCGTCACCTTGCCATCTCCTAGGATGGCCATGCCGGGAAGCCGCGCCTCAGTCACCAGGCAGCCAATGCCTCGGAGGTAATCCGTCTCCTCCTTAAGATCTGGGGCGTTTCCCGCCACCACAATAGGTTTGCCCCGGTAGAACATCCCGTCACAGGTGGCGCAGTAGCTCACCCCCCGGCCCAGGTACTCTAATTCTCCCTGCAAAGGATTGGCCCGGGCCACGCCCATAGCCAGCACCACCGCCCCAGCCTGCTCCACATCGGATCCGATGGATGCCAGGCAACTATCTCCCATCGGCATGATCGTCAGTACCCGACCCAGACGGAACTGAACCCCCAAAGCCCTGGCCTGCCCTACCATTGTCTCCACCAGGGCCAGCCCTGATACATGAGGCATACCGGGGTAATTGTCCATCTCCCGGGCCTTGCACAAGGGGCTGGCAGTGGGCTCATTGGTGACCACCAGCACGGTCTTATCTCGCACCCGGGCCTGAATGGCAGCGGTCAGCCCCGCTGGGCCGCCGCCCACCACCAAAATATCATAGCTCACAGCAATCCTCCTCTCCGTGGAACAGGGCCTGGACAATATCGGCCACCCGGGGGTCGGCCACCTGGTAGTACACCTCATTGCCTGACCGGGCACACTCCAACACCCCAGCGTGCTTGAGGCGGTTCAAGTGTTGGGAAATAGCCGACTGGGACTGGCCCGTAGCCCGCTCCATACAGCTGACGTTCCGGCAGCCGCACTCCAGCAGCCCCCGGACGATGCGCAGACGAACCGGGTGGGCCAGCGCCTTGAGCACCTCCGCCTGGCGCTGGTACAGCGCCTCCCATTCTTCCATACTGTCCCTCCTTCCTGATCATGAATAAAGCAGCAAAATATTATAATATTATTATATACTATTTTTTTAATTTTGCAACCCTTAATTTTCTTTTCTCCCTGTTTTTTTCTTGACAATCCCCGTCAAAGCAGGTATATTGTATTACCGTCGTACTTTGAACTTCAAAGTATTCGAACTGCAAACATATTTCAGTCAAGGAGGCCCTTATGAACACATCCGCAAGACCCATAAAGCAAAAAAAGAAATGGAACATTCTTGTCATCGTCCTAGCCGTGGTACTAGCCGCGCTGCTGGCGGCCATGGCTTTCGCGGGCAACTACCTGTTTACCTACGCCCTGGACCCCACCGCCCAGGGCACCATGCTCAACCCTGCCGACAGCGGCCAGCCCCAGGAGCCTTCCGCTGAACAGCAGTGGTTCGACGCCAGCTGCGAGGACCGTTGGCTGACCAGCTATGACGGCCTCACCCTCCACGGCTGCTACATCCCACAGGTCCAGGATTCCCACCTGTACGCTGTGGTATGCCATGGATACGGCAGCGAGCCCAGCGGCATGGCCGACTACGCCGCCCGGTTCTATGACATGGGCTTTTCCATCCTGGCCCCCGCTGCCCGGGGCCATGAGCAAAGCCAGGGCGACTATGTGGGCATGGGGTGGCACGAGCGCCACGATATCGTGGACTGGATCAACACCCTGGTGGAGCAGGACCCGGAGGCCCAGATCCTGCTGTTCGGCGTGTCCATGGGGGGCGCCACGGTGATGATGGTGTCCGGGGAGGAGCTGCCCGACAACGTGAAATGCATCATCGAAGACTGCGGCTACACCTCTGTGTGGGATGAGTTCAAGCTCCAGCTCAAGGAGGTGTTCGGCCTGCCCTCCTTCCCCTTGCTCAACGCCGCCTCCCTGGTGTGCCAGATCCGGGCCGGATACAGCTTTGAGGAAGCCTCCAGCGTGGAACAGCTGAAAAAGGCCACCCTGCCCATGCTCTTCATCCACGGAGAGGAGGACGACTTCGTGCCCTACTCCATGCTCCAGCCGGTGTACGACGCCTGCGCTAGCCAGGAAAAAGAGCTGCTATCCGTCCCCGGGGCGGGCCACGCCGAGTCCGCCAGCACGGACCCGGAGCTCTACTGGGGCACCGTCACCGCCTTTCTGGAAAAACACTTTGTTTTTTAGTTGCTTTTCCCACTTGATCTAGGTATAATGTTTGGGTCCCGGCCTGTGGCCGGGACCCAAACATTATACTTTTTCGAGGAGTGACAGACATGGCAGACGAGCTGAACGTATCCATGAGCCAAAACTTTATCCACGATTTTATCGATGAGGACATCGCTCAGGGCGGGCAGTACCAAGGCATGACTGTCCACACCCGCTTTCCCCCCGAGCCCAACGGCTACCTCCACATCGGCCACTGCAAGGCCCTGACCATCGACTTCGGCACCGCGGAGAAGTACGGCGGCCTGTGCAACCTGCGCATGGATGACACCAACCCCACCAAGGAGGATACCGAGTATGTGGACGCCATCCAGGAGGACATCCACTGGCTGGGCTTTGACTGGGGGGACCGGTTCTATTACGCCTCCGACTATTTTGAGAAGATGTACGAATACGCCGAGGAGCTGATCCAGAAGGGGCTGGCCTATGTCTGCCAGCTCTCCCCGGAGGAGTTCAAGGCCAACCGGGGCACTATCGGCGTACCCGCCACCTCCCCCTACCGGGACCGGCCTATTGAGGAGTCCCTGGACCTGTTCCGCCGGATGCGGGCCGGGGAGTTCCCCGAAGGCTCCATGACCCTGCGGGCCAAGATCGACCTGGCCAGCGGCAACTTCAACATGCGCGACCCGGT
>URQA01000008.1 GCA_900549885.1 uncultured Eubacteriales bacterium
CCACGAAGGCCTGGCCGCCCTGGACTTTGACCGGGCCTTCGTGGTGTTCCACGCCCTGTTCTTCCCCGGCAAGGACAACTGGCTGTTTGATCCGGAAACTGACCAGATCATCACCATTCTGCCCCAGGTCTTTTTCCGCAACTGTGCCATCCTGATTTTGGCGGTGCTCATTCTGGGCTGCGCCTCCCTTATCGTCTTTGACGTGCTCTCCGCCCGCCGCCGGACAAAAGGGGATTGACAGCTCCGGAAAAATCCCCTATAATTATGTTATAAACCGTCCCGCTGGGGGCGGGGTGGAATTTTGGTACGACATGTACATTTCAGCCACACGACGGCTCTCTGGCCGTTGTGTGGCTTTTTTTGCCCCGCACCCGACGACAGAAAAGAGAGAGGATCAAAGAACGTGGAACATACCTTTATGAAGGAGCGGGCCATTCTTCCCCTGGTACTCACCATGTCGCTGCCCATGGTGCTGTCCATGCTGGTCAGCTCCCTGTACAACATTGTGGACAGCTATTTTGTGGCCAAAATCAGCGAGGACGCTATGACCGCCCTGTCCCTGGTCTTTCCAGTGCAGAATTTTATCAACGCCGTCACCATCGGCTTCTCCATTGGAGTCAACGCGGTCATCTCCTACTACCTCGGCGCCCAGGAGCAGGAAAAGGCTAACTCCGCTGCCTCCCAGGGCCTGTTGCTCAGCGCCATCCATGGCGTGATTCTGACTGTGGGCTGCATCGCAGCGATGCCTGCCTTCCTGAGGATGTTTACCGACGACGAGCTGGTCATCAGCCTGGGCCTGCGCTACTCCAACATCGCCTTTGCCTTTGCCGTCGTCATTGCCCTGGGTATGTGCTTTGAGAAGATCTATCAGGCCGTGGGCAAGATGACCGTGGCCATGGTGTGCGTACTCAGCGGCTGTATCGCCAACATCATTCTGGACCCGGTGCTCATCTTTGGCCTGGGTCCCTTCCCAGAACTGGGTATCGAAGGGGCCGCCCTGGCCACTGGTATCGGCCAGAGTCTGAGCCTGGTCATCTATCTCGTTGTCTATCTGCTCCGCCCCCTGCCTCTGCGGCTGTCTCTCAAATGTCTGTCCTTCCGGGGGGCGCTGACGGGCCGGCTGTATGCCATCGGCGTGCCCGCCACCCTAAACCTAGCACTGCCCTCCCTGCTGGTATCCGCGCTGAACATCATTTTGTCCGGCTTCTCCCAGACCTATGTGGTCATTTTGGGCATCTACTATAAATTACAGACCTTCCTCTACCTACCCGCTAATGGTATCATTCAGGGGATCCGTCCCTTGGTGGGGTACAACTACGGCGCCGGAGAGCACCGGCGGGTGAGCCGGATCTACACCACCTCTCTGGCCCTCATCGCCGGCATCATGGTCCTGGGCACCGCCCTGTGTTGGGCGCTGCCCGGCCAGCTCATGGGCCTGTTTACCGAGAATGCCGAGACCATCTCCCTGGGGGCCGCTGCTCTGCGCATCATCAGCCTGGGCTTTGTGCTGTCCTCGGTATCCGTGGCGTCCACCGGTGCGCTGGAGGGGTTGAGCATGGGCGGACCATCCTTGGTCATTACTGCCCTGCGCTATGTGGTGGTCATCATCCCCATCGCCTTCCTGCTCAGCCGCGTCTGGGATGCCCAGGGGGTGTGGTGGGCCTTCCCTGTAACGGAGGCCCTCACCGCCGCGCTTTCCTATTTCGTCTACCGCCGGGCTGCCCGTCCGGCTGTGGAAACGGTCGCCTGAACCAAGCAAAAAGGCTCCCCGATGGGGAGCCTTTTTGCGTTCTGTGGTCTTATTTGTTCCAGTTGAGCACGTCCTTATTCTTCACAAAGTACTCCACCCCGGAGTACAGGGTGGTGACGGCAATCACCGCCACGCACACATAGTCCACCACCGGGGGCACCGGCAGGTGCATGATACACAGGCATACCATGGTGGCAAAGGTTTTGACCTTCCCCGACCAGGCGGCCGCGATGACCCGGCCATTGTCCACCGCCACCAGCCGCAGGCCGGATACGGCAAATTCCCGGGCCACCACGATAACCAGCGCCCAGGCGGGCAGGCGGCCCGCCTGACAGAACCACAGCATGGCCGCCAGCACCAGCACTTTGTCCGCCAGGGGGTCCATAAACTTGCCGAAGTCGGTGGTCTGGTTGTAGTGGCGGGCAATATAGCCGTCCACAAAGTCCGTCAGGCTGGCGATAATAAAGATGGCCAGGGCCGCATAGGCAGCGCCGGGGAATCCCCAGTACAGCACCACCAGATACACCGGGATGAGAGCCACCCGAAGCATCGTGAGTTTGTTGGCTGTGTTCATTTACAGTTCCTCCGTTTCGTCCGGCAGGCATCCGGCCTTCATCTGTTCCAGCAGCCGCTGAAAGAACATCTTCTGAAATGCCACCTTGTCCCGCCACAGGGCGGCAGCCGCAGGGGTGGCAAGCTCCATCTTCTCCAGCTGTTCCAGCCGGAGAAGGAGGCTGGTCAGCCAGTCCAGCCGCTCACTCAGCGGCAGCTCATAAAATCCCTTGAAGCGCAGATTGTCATAGATGCGGAACGCGTCAAAGCGGTCGATGTTGTCCGCATCCCCTACCGTCTCCGCAAAGGGCGTGCGGCGGCCGGCAAAGTCCGCCTGATCGTCCACATGGATGGCGATGCCATAGCAGATATCTTCCACCACCTGGGCGTCCAGCCCAAGTGTATTCAAAAACGGCCGGGCGATTCGGGCGCTGTCTCTGCCGTGGTTGTTCCAGTCATAGTCTGCCGGGACATCCATCCCATAGGCCGCGTCGTGAAGCAATCCGGCGATGCAAGCCGCCTCTGGGTCCATACCCGATGCTTGGGCGATTTGCCGGCACAGCCCGCCCACCCGGACGGAGTGTTCCAGCCGGTAGGCCCCGTCCGCCGGGTGTTCCTTGAAGCGTTGGCAAGCGCTGAACCGCCCCTTCAAAAATTCCAGTGCTCTCTGCTCCCGGTCCGTCATGGTCATTCCTCAATCTCCCCTGTCAGGTCGCCGTCGGACACGCCAGTGATGCGCACCCAGACGAATTCCCCGGCGGGGATCAGGCCCGCAGCGGTGAACAACACCCGGCCGTCGATGTCCACGGAGTCGGCGTAGGTCCGGCCCACATAACAGCCCTCGTTGTGGTCAAAACCCTCGCACAGCACCTCCATACAGGTGCCCAGCCGCTGCTCGTTGTACCCGTCCATGATGCGGGATTGAAGATCCACCACCAGCTCTACCCGGCGGGCGGCAGTCTCCGGATCCACCTGGTTGTCCATGACCGCGGCTAGAGTTCCCTCCTCCGGAGAGAACTGGAACACGCCCGCCCGCTGGAGCTTCTGCTCCTTCAAAAACTCGCACAGTTCCTCAAACTCTGCCTCCCCCTCGCCGGGCAGGCCGCAGATCAGGGAGGTGCGGATAACCACATCGGGCATGGCGGCACGGAGCTTGTCAAACAGGGCGATAATCTCCGCCTTGGTGCTCCGGCGGCGCATGGCCTTCAGGATGCCGTCGTTGGCGTGCTGAATGGGGATGTCCAGATAGTGGACGATCTTCTTCTCCCGGGCGATCACCTCGATCAGCTCATCAGTGACCGCCTCGGGGTAGAGGTAGTGCAGCCGGATCCAGTGGAAGGGCAGCCTGCACAGCTCCGTCAGCAGTCCGGCCAGGGTGGTGTCGTCCTTCAAATCCCAGCCATACCGGGTGATGTCCTGGGCGATGACAATGAGTTCCTTCACCCCCCGCTTGGCCAGCCCTCTGGCCTCCTGGAGCAAGGCTTCCATGGACCGGCTGCGGTAGCGCCCCCGGAGCCTGGGGATGATACAGAAGGCGCAGCCGTTGCTGCACCCTTCGGCGATTTTCAGGTAAGCGGTGTAGGGCGGGGTGGTCACCATCCGCTCTCCGTCCTCATAGGTGCGGTTCATGTCTCCGAAGTGCTCCGCCTTCTCCCCGCCCATAAGTTCATGGACCGCGGCTACCACATCGGTATAGCTGCCCGTGCCCAGCATGCCGTCCACCTCGGGCAGCTCCTCCCGGATGCCGTCGGGATACCGCTGGCTGAGGCAGCCGGCCACCAGCAGCTTTTTCAGTTTGCCCTGCCGCTTCAGCTCTCCCAGCTCCAGGATATGGTCAATGGCCTCGCTCTTGGCCGACTCAATGAAGCCGCAGGTGTTGAGCACCGCCACGTCCGCCCCCTCAGGCTCTCCGGTGACGGTAAAGCCGGCGTCCCGGCACAGAGCCATCATCTGTTCTGTATTCACCAGGTTTTTGGCGCAGCCAAGGGACACAAAGGCCACTTTGTACGACATTGCGTTCACTCCAATTTCTACGTTATGAGAGAGCGGGCAGCGGCGTATCCGGCACTTCTCCCTTCGCCGCCCACCCGTCCGTCCGAATCACCTGAAGGGGAAAATGGCCGACGTTCAGCTCCAGTCAGAGTGCCGCCCCCGGTTCTTACGAGTTCTGTCATCCAGGTTCCGCACTGGAAAGATGTTGAAAAGCGGCTATTCCTCTCCCTGACGGCGGTACCGCTCCACCGCCTGGGCGATCTCCTCCCAGGAAAAGCCCCGGCGGGCCAGGTAGTCGCAGGCCCGCTTCAAATTCTCCTGGGTTGGCTCCGCCCCCCGGAGCCTGCGGATGAGCAGCTCGTCCAAGACGTTCGCCCCCTGGGAAACGCCGTCCATCGCCTCCGCCCAAAATGCCCGGGGCACTCCCCGGCGGTACAGCTCATCCTGAATCTTCCGCGGACCATAGCCCTTTTCTGCGTAATGCCGGGCCACTGCACCGGCATACTCCCCGTCATTGAGCAGTCCCAGCCCCTCCAGCCAGTCTGCGGCCCGCTCGGCTCCCTGGCGCAGAGCCTCCCGCTCCCGCTCCAACGCCTCCGGGTCGGGCTGGACTTCATCGGCCTCCCGGCTGGGCTTTTTCCGGCGGTGGGCCGGGGCGGACAGCTTGTCCACCAATTCCCGCCGGGACATCGGCCGGGCGGAGAGCAGAGCCACCGCCCGCTCATTCAGCCTGCCCTGGATCTCGGCGGCGGCCAGGGCCTCCCCCTCCTCTTCCGTCAGTTCCTTTCCGGAGTAGAGGGACAGGGAGACCACCTCCCCCTCCCCCAGGCGGATCAGGGAGCCGTCCTCCAGCCACACCAGCCAGCGGCCTTGCCTGTGCCGGGACGGCTCCAATTTCTCAATCTTCACAGAAGCCCTCCCTCAAACGCTTCGCAGAATTTCACACCCGCAGGCGCGCAAAAGCCTCGCAGAGTTCGCGCCCGCAGGCGCGAATGAATTGCAGTCTATTTTTCGCCAGGGCGTGTACCTGGCGAAAAATTCCTATCGGCTGACAAGCGTGCGAGCCCCGCCCTTTGGGGCGAGTGCGACGCAGTCAGCCGCAACTTTCTCCTTTGAAAAGGCCGCTACCGTTCCGGCGGCCTTTTCAAAGGAAGGCGTTAGCCCTCAAAGTCCTCCGCCGACACATCCACCGCCCGGCCCGCTGCCTTGGCGGCAATCTGGGACTGGCGGCTCATGAGCTTAAAGGAGTTGGCCCGAATCTCCGCCTCAATTTTTTCCGCCAGCTCCGGATTGTCCTGGAGGTATTTCTTCACCGCGTCCTTGCCCTGGCCCAGCCGGGTCTCTCCCATAGAGAACCAGGAGCCGGACTTCTGGATCAGGTCCAGCTTGACCGCCAAATCCACCAGTTCGCCCAGCTTGGAGATGCCCTCGCCGTACATGATCTCAAACTCCGCCTCCCGGAAGGGCGGGGCCACCTTATTTTTCACGATCTTGGCCCGGGTGCGGTTGCCCACCACCTCAGAGCCGTTTTTGATCGCCTCGATGCGGCGCACCTCAATACGAACGGAAGCGTAGAATTTCAGCGCCCGACCGCCGGTGGTGACCTCCGGGTTACCGTAGACCACACCCACCTTTTCCCGCAACTGGTTGATAAAGATGACAATGCAGTTGGTCTTGGAAATGGATCCGGCCAGCTTCCGCAGGGCCTGGCTCATCAGTCGGGCCAGCAGGCCCACGTGGGAATCCCCCATGTCTCCCTCGATCTCCGCCCGGGGAGTCAGGGCGGCCACGGAGTCCACCACCACCACGTCGATGGCACCGGAGCGCACCAAAGCCTCGCAGATCTCCAGGCCCTGCTCTCCAGTATCCGGTTGGGAGATGAGCATGGAGTCAATGTCCACCCCTAGGGCCCGGGCATAGGTGGGGTCCAGGGCGTGCTCAGCGTCTATGAAGGCCACCTCACCCCCACGCTTCTGAGCTTCCGCCACGATGTGAAGCGCCAGAGTTGTCTTACCCGAGGACTCAGGACCGTAGATTTCAACAATACGCCCCTTGGGCACACCCCCGATACCCAGGGCAATATCCAGGGACAAAGACCCCGTGGGCACCGCCTCCACCATGATATGGGAGTTCTCTCCCAGGCGCATGATAGAGCCCTTGCCGAACTCCCGCTCAATTTGGGCAATGGCAGTGTCCAGAGCCCGCTTCTTGTCCGAGGCAGGGGTGGGCGTGTCCCCCATGCGCTTCTTATCCGCCATGGTTATCATCCTTTCCCGATCTTATTATCCAAAGTAAGCGCTGAAACATACAGCTTTCCGCGCCATCCGTCTCTCATAGCGTCGGTCCAATCGTTCTCCCTATTCGTTCAGAACGCCCTCCACCACCCGCCAGTGGCCGCCGGGGTCCTGAAAGGTCTGAATGTCCTCGTAGCCCTGCTCGGCCATAATGTACTCCACTGCCGGGGCCTGGTCATAGCCCACCTCAAAGGCCAGCTTTCCCCCGGGCCGGAGAGCGGATTTCCACCCCGCTGTCACCGCGCGGTAGAAGTCCAGGCCGTCTTCCCCGCCGTCCAGGGCCAGCATAGGCTCATAATCCCGGACGCTGTGGTCCAGGCCCGCCAGATCGCCGGTGGGGATGTAGGGAGGATTGCACAAAATCAGGTCAAAATCCCACAGAGCCGCCGGAGCTGGCTCCAGGGCATTGGCCCGGGCGGCGCTGACCTGGGCGGTCAGTTCGCACCGCCGGATATTCTGCCGGCATACCCGCAGGGCATCCTCCGACCAGTCAGCCAGAATGACCCGGGTATTGGGACAGTTGGCCGCCACGGCCAGACCCACACAGCCGCTGCCCGCGCACAGGTCCAGCACCCGGGTGCCGTCGGGCAGGTCCTTGACAAATACAATGCCCCGGTCCACCAGGGTTTCCGTATCCGCCCGGGGAATGAGCACATCCCGGCAGATATCCAGCGTCAGGCCGTAGAACTCCCACTCCCCGATGATGTAGGCCACCGGTTCTCCCGCCAGACGTCGGTCCATGAGCTCCCGAAAGCGGCGCTCCACATGGTCGGACACATAGAGATTTCTATCCCGGAAGAATTGGTTGCGCGTCTTTTCCGATGCGTAGCACAGCAGCTCCCGTGCCTCCAGCTGGGCCGCCTCCACTCCAGCTTGGCGCAGCTCCTTCCGGGCATCCAGATATAAATTATTATATGTGGTGGCCACAGCCGCACCATCCTCTCTTTTTCTTTGGTAAGGCTTTTCCTTCCCACAAGGGCCCTTGACCCCGTTTCAAGGACTCCGTCCTTAAAGAACGCTTTTTCCCGACCCCATTTCTTTTGTCTTGTCAAAAGAGACGGTGTCGGACCGCCAAAGAAAAGCGCTTTCTGGCCCTTCGGTGCGTCCCTCTATTGACCGGCGCCGTGGTAACTAGGATACCCTCTGCCCCCTGCGCCATTGCCATTGATGCCGACTAAGAAAGCACTCCCCAGCGGCCCCCGGCAGAGCGCCTAGTCTTGGCGCCTGCTGGTAGCAGGCGTGTCCCGAGGGCCTGGCACACTTCTACAACTGCCAGCAGAGCGGCAGCGAGAATTAGCGGCTCCGAGTGTCAGCTTACCTCAACGCCGGAAATAGGCGTATGCATTCCTTATCCTGGGTCCTCGTAAAAACGGAGGCCCGGGGGGAAAGGCCGCTAAGGACTTAGGCCACGCCCTTGGCGGCCGTAGTCCTCCTGCGGCCGTCCCCCGGCGCATTTTTGGTTTCTTTTTGTGCGAGCAAAAAGAAACTCGCCGTCAGGCGAAACCTGACAGGTCCCGGAGGGCAGGAATGCCCTCTAGTGGTGGCAAGGGCTACCGCCCTCGCTCACCACTTGTCCGCGCCCTTCTCCCTGGGCAGCACCTGTTTGAGTGCCTCGATGCCCACTTCGATCATGGAATCGTCCGGCTCAAAGGTGGTGAAGTTTTGCATCCACATGCCCGGTGCCCGGAGCGCCCGGCACAGCCAGCCGTCGTGACCGCCCACATAGCGGTTGAACTCATAAGTAACGCACACAATCATCGGCAGCAACAGCAGATGCAGCAGCATCCGCAGCCAGGTGTTCTCGATCTTCAGTGGTGTAAAAATGACGATGGACAGAAAAATGGACACCGCAATCACCACGAACAGAAAGCTGGTACCGCAGCGGGGATGGTGCCGGGGCTGTTTCCTCACGTTTTCCACCGTCAGCTCCAGACCGTTTTCGTAGCAGTAGATGGTTTTGTGCTCCGCGCCATGGTACTCAAACACCCGGTGGATCTCCTTCATCCGGGAGCACAGAAACAGGTATCCCATAAAAATGGCCACCTTGATAATTCCCTCCAATACAGAGCGGAACCACAGGGGCATGGTTTTCCACACCAATCCAATAAGCCCGGTGACGGCGGTGGGCAACAGGATAAACAAGCCAATGGAAAACGCCACACCCAGCACTGCGGCAATGCCGATGATGAGAGCGGACGCCTTTTCATCAGAAAAATGGTCGTTGATCCATTTGTCCAGGCCGGTGAGTTCCTCGTCCTCCACCTCCATCTCGCCGGATACGTCAGCAGAGTACATCAGCGCTTTGATTCCGTGATACATAGAGGAACAGAACGTCTTGAGTCCTCTGAGGAAGGGCAGGCGCCAAATAGATTTGCGGGGCTCGACCTCCCAGGTGGTCACATCCAGCTCACCGTCTGGCTTACGCACCACCACAGCCCGCCGGTCCGGACCCTGCATCATGATGCCTTCGATGAGGGCCTGTCCGCCGCAGGTGGTCTTATAGGGGGTCGTGATACAGCTTTGGGGTTCTTTTTTTGCCATGGGTCTGTTTCTCCTTAAACCGCTTGCTCCCAGGC
Organism: uncultured Eubacteriales bacterium; assembly: GCA_900549885.1. Classification (GTDB taxonomy): domain Bacteria; phylum Bacillota; class Clostridia; order Oscillospirales; family Oscillospiraceae; genus Enterenecus. The sequence goes on from URQA01000008.1 coordinate 9,165, forward strand.
CTACACACAGTCTAGCAGAAGGCCCAGGTTTTTGCAATCTTTTTATCGAACTTTCGTTCTATTCTTTTGGGGAAATGTCACATTATTCTACGTCCAGAGGCAGCCGGACTGCCACCAGGCAGCCGCCCCCCTCAGCGTTGGACAGCTCCAGGGTTCCGCCGTGGCGGGTGATAATCTCTTCGCATACGGCCAAGCCAATGCCGGAGCCTCTGGCCTTGGACGAACCCTTATAGAACTTGTACTTGACATGGGGCAGCTCCTCTTCTGGGATGCCTGGACCATAGTCCCGGATGCGGATCACCGCGTCGTCCTCTTCCCGGACCACCGACACGTCCACCCGGCCGCCGGAGCCGCCGTGCTTGTCCGCGTTGTCCAGCAGGTTGCAGAACACCTGCCGCAGCCGCTCAGGGTCTCCGGTGAGGGTGGGGAAGGTCTCCTCCGGCTCAGTGTAGTGCAGTTCCAGCCCTTTCCGGCGGAAGAACTCCCGGTAGGTGTACACCGCATCCTCCAGCTCGGCCACGATGTCCAGCGGCTCCACCGAAAGGTTGAACCGCCCGGCCTCAATTCGGGAGAACTCCAGCAGCTCCTCCACCATGTTGGTCAGCCGCCTGGCCTCGGAAACAATGATGCCCATGCCCTTTTTTACATCTTCTGCGTCCCGCACCTCGCCGTTGTACAAGGTCTCTGCCCAGCCGTTGATTGCGGTCAGGGGGGTTCGCAGCTCATGGGATACGGATGAGATAAACTCTGACTGGGTCTTTTCCGCCTGGTCGATCTTGAGGGACATATCGTTGATGGCATCCGTGAGCTGTCCCATCTCATCATCGGATTTTTTCTCCATCTGGATGCCGTAACTTCCTGCGGCAATCCGCTTGGCCGTTTCAGTCACCCGCAGGACCGGCTCCAGAATCGAGCGGATAAAGTAGTAGTTGGTCAGCCACACCATCACCAGTACCCCCGCGCATACCAGAGTGGTGACCGCGATGATATACACCATCTGCCGGTCCATCTCCCGCAGAGAGGTCACCAGCCGGGTCACTCCCACCACCTTGCCGTTGTACACCACTGCGGCGGATACCGCCATCACGTGCTCGCCGGTTTCAGGATCTGGACCGCTCCAAGTCCGCACCCGCTCCTGAGCTGCGCCGGTCTCCGAATTGCCCAGTACCGCCTGGATATCCAGAGTGCCTGGTGATGAACGGGGCGCGTCCAGCAGCGAAGACATCAAGATATGTCCATCAGAATCGAGAAATTGCAGCTCCATGTTTCCTGTTTCCGCTGGGTTCGAGGGGTTGGACGGGGTGGACGGATTGGAGGTCATGTAGTACCGGGCCGCAGACAAATACTCCTGCTCTGTGGCATAGCTCTGAAGAAAGCTAGCCGCAGTGGTGGCCTGGGTCTCCAGCCGCTCACTCATCACCTGGTAATAGGAGGAATACATCGTGGTGACAAACAGCGTGCCTGCCAGCAGCAGCACCGCTCCCACCACCGCCAGCGAGTTGAACATCCACCGTCCCCGCAGGCCCCGGGATTGGCGGCGCCCCTTCTTGTGCTTCTCCGGCCGCTGGACGGCTTCCTTCTTCCCGGCTCTTTCCCTGGATCGGGACGTTGAAGCCCTTGGCGTTTTGATGGTGCTCACCTCCTCTTAATTGACTGGAAGCTTTCGCTCCCACCTCCGCAGGATGACGTTCCGCGCAGTCAGAGCGTCACCCCAAAAGCCGGCTCCTTTGAAAATTGACCCAGGAACGGTATCGGTGCCACGCTCCCCTCATGGGATCATGTCCCCCACTTGTAGCCGTAGCCCCATACGGTGGTGATATACACCGGATTCTGAGCGTCATCCTCCAGCTTGATCCGCAGGCGGCGGATGTTCACATCCACGATCTTCAGCTCGCCGATGTAGTCCTTTCCCCACACCGCATCCAAGATCTCCTCCCGGGCTAGGGCCTTTCCCGGGTTGTCCATAAACAGCTTGACAATAGAATACTCCACCTGGGTCAGCTTCAGCCGCTGGCCGTTCTTCTCCAAGGTCCGGTTTCGGGTATTGAGCAGGAAGGGGGGCTGACTAATCTCGTCGGCATCCCGCACCATCTCGCCGCCCGCTCTGCGGTAAAGGGCATCCACCCGGGCGGTGAGCTCCGCCGGGGAAAAGGGTTTGGTCACATAGTCGTCCGCCCCGGTCATCAGGCCGGTGACCTTGTCCATCTCCTGGGTCCGGGCGGTGAGCATGATAATACCCATTTGGGCGTTGCCCGCCCGGATACGGCGGCACACCTCAAAGCCGTCGATCTCACCGGGCAGCATGATGTCCAAGAGGGCCACCTTGATGTCGGGGTTTTTGCGGATCAGCTCCAGGGCCTCCTCCCCGTCTCCGGCTTCAATGGTCTCATACCCCGCCCGCTTCAGATTGATGACCACAAAGCTGCGGATATTCGGCTCATCCTCCAATACCAGTACCTTACGCATGGCTCGTCGCTCCCTTCTTGCGGCCCGTCCAAAACCCGTGGGCCATCCGTCTGAGGTATTCCGTCAAGTGTTATCCACAGTGGACCATTCTGTGGTGATGAGATTGAACCTGTCCCGGACCTGGTCTATGTTCAGGCCGCAGTCCCAGCCATCGCTGGCAAACTCTACCGCATAGGCCACGGACGAAGTGGACAGCAGCAGCTGTCGGCTGCCCAAGTTGGCCCGGGCCTCCCGGTTGGTACCTGTTAGGCGGTAGATCGTCATGAACCGGGTCAGACTCCCGTCATATTCCTGATGGTAAAACACCACAGCCTGCTCACCCCGGTGATTCTCCCGGTCATCCCGCTCCACAGCGATCTGTCCATCCCAGCTGCTGGGCAGGATCAGATACCAGCCATCCTCAGTGGAGTGGTAGGTGATACAGGCCACGGTAGCATGGCCCAGAGCGTCAAACTGCCTCCAGTAGATGATCCAGTGCGTCGTCTCACTGGATGCTCTGACGCTGGGCAGGGCCAACGCCACAGGCACCTCCAGCACACCGTCGTTATTGATATCAGTCACCGATACCCCGGTATAGCTGCGCAGGGTATAGTTGCTGATGCCGCTATCCTGATTAATGGTGACGTTGACCAGGCCTCCATCTTGATAGGCCAAGATATCGGTGACCTGCCCTCCTTCACAGTCCGAGGTGACATAGATAGCAGGCGTTTGCCCGGCCAGCACTCCAGTACGCACCGAGGTCACATCGTTCACATTGGCCGACAGGGCGGCCTCCGACGTCATAACCAGCATCCCATCCTGATACGTATAGTAGCTGGCCCGGCTGTAGCTTTCCCCGGTGTCATCCCGCTGGATGACGACCAGCTCCCGCAGGCCGTCCCCGTTCAAATCAGCCAGGACATAGCTTTCGTTATAGGTGCTGTGGACAAGCTCGGTGGCCTCTGCCGGCCCAAGGGCATAGACGGACAGCACATAGACCCGGTTGGCCAACTGCCAGCTGACCACCACCTCCAGGATTCCGTCCCCGTCCAGATCCCGGTAAGCAATGGAGCCGACGTTATTGCCCTCTCCCTGGATGCGGTAGGCAATCTGGTAAGTTCCATCGCTGCCCATCCGGAAAATATAGATTTTCAGCGGCTGGGGGTCGTCCGAGGAATTGCTGCGGAAAAACGCCACCGCAGCCTCTTCTTCCCCATCGCTGTTCAGATCCAGCAGCTGAATCGCCGAAGTGTTACTGCCAGTCAGAGGCGCGGTCTGCTCCGCATCCAGGCTGCTCTTCACCTGCTCAATCGTGGCGTTCAGGTTTTTATACTCCTCTGGCAGTTGGGGCTGCACAAACAGATCCTCCGCCGACCGAAACAGCGAGACGCCGCAGCCGGATAACAGCAGCATGAATACCGCAGCTCCCAGCCAAACGCTCAGCCATGTCCGAAAACTCGCTTTCATCGCCCCGCCTCCTTCCGCCGCCTGCCGGACTGGGCGTGTCCGAGCATGTCAATTCTTCAATCTTGCTTATCATACCATATTTCCACGAACAGTGGTATGATTTTTTGTAAATAAAATCGCGCGCCCTTCAAATTTTTCTCTTTACATTTAGCTGAAAACTTGTTATAATGCACAGGCATCCAAAAGATGTGCGTCCGTAGTTCAATTGGATAGAGCGTCAGATTCCGGTTCTGAATGTTGGGGGTTCGAGTCCCTTCGGGCGTGCCAGTCCGTGGCAAACAATCATGGTTTGCCACGGACTTTTTCTATCTGCGGCAGGCTGTGATGACACCTTTTTTAGAAGCTTTGGGCTGTCGGCTCACCAATGCGCAGTTTCCGCCGTGGGCCAGGCTTTGCAGAAGACATTCCTCACCCGCTGTGACCCGGGCAAGGCGGCGGCCTCCCGCATCTGCCCGACGCTGAAAAAACTTTTTCAGGAATATAACAAACTGGAGGAATCCCAATGAACACCCCTACGCTGGAGACCAATCGGCTGGTCCTGCGCAGATTTACCCCGCAGGATCTGGAAGCCCTTTATCAGATCTACCGAGACCGGGAGGTGAATCGCTTTCTGCCGTGGTTCCCGCTGGAAAATCTCCAACAAGCTCAGGTCTTTTATGCGCAGCGGTATGCCGCCAAGTACGCTCAGCCCCAAGGCTATGCCTACGCCATCTGCAAAAAAGAAGATAACTTCCCTATTGGCTATATCAAAGTGGATATGGATGAGGCCCACGATCTGGGCTACGGCCTGCGAAAGGAGTTCTGGCACCAAGGCATCGTTACCGAGGCGGCCCAGGCCGTCATCACCCAGGTCAAGCGGGATGGCCTGCCTTACCTTACCGCCACCCATGACCGGGACAACCCCCGCAGCGGCGGCGTGATGAAACAGGTGGGCATGAAGTACCAGTATTCCTATGAAGAGCAGTGGCAGCCCAAGGACATCCTGGTGACCTTCCGCATGTACCAGTTAAATCTGGATGGCAGCGAAGATCGGGTTTACCAAAAGTATTGGAACGAGTCCGCCGTCCATTTCGTAGAACAGGACGTTTGACCCGGCTCCGGTCCGGCTGCCATACCCTTTCCGCCCGTCCGCGTCCGGCCTTCCGGCCCGGGCGGGCGTTGACAATTCGTTCACCATTTCATCTCCCCGCTGTGGTATACTGATATGAACTAAACGGGTCCGGCCCTTGGCCGGCGGGAAGGGAGGGTACATCGCCATGGAAGAATTCACCGCGCTGATCGCGTGGGCGGCCCAAGCTCTGGCGGCCTGGAGTCAAGCCAACCCCATTCTGGCGGAGGGGGTCAGCTTCGCCTGCCGGCTGCTGGCCCCCATGCTGACTCTGCTGATCCTGGTGCGCACCATCCGCAGCCTGCTCACCGTCCCGGCCCAGCCCGAGGTGTGGGCTGTGCTGGGCCTGCCCAACGGGGTGAAGGTGCCCTTGACCCGCTGGGAAAACATCATGGGCCGCTCTCCCTCCGCCGACGTGGTGGTGAACTACCCCAGCGTCTCCCGGCAGCACGCGGCTATTATCCGCCGGGGAGACGATGCGGACTGGACGGTATATGACCTTGGCTCTAAGATGGGCACCTCCGTCAACGGACAGCCGGTGGAAGGCAGCGCCCCGGTCACTGTGGGGGACACGGTGGAGCTGGGCGGCGTGCCCATGGTGCTCATCCCCGTGGATGACAAGGAACTATCTGAGCAGGTGGCACGGCGCCGGCGCCAGGTGCCCATCTCCCCCTGGCTACCCCTCATTGCGCTGACGGCGCTCCAGGTGCTGTGCGGGTTTCAGCTGTTTATGGCGGGAGGGGCGGAGGCCTCCCCCAACATTGTTCTCAGTTTTCTGGCTCTGCCGGTGATGATGTGGCTGTATTTTCTTCTCATGCGCGCCACCGGGCGGGTAGGGTTTGAAATGGAAATTATCGCCTTCTTCCTGTCCACCCTGTCCATGGCAGTCACCGCCTCCTCCGCTCCATCCTCTCTGCCCAAACAGATGATCGCCCTGATTCTGGGTCTGGGACTGTTTCTGGTGCTGGGGCTGCTCCTGCGGGATTTGAAGCGGGTGCAGAAGCTGCGCTGGCTCATGGCCGCCGGGTGTATCGGCCTGCTGGCCATCACATTGGTACTGGGGACCAGCCAGTTCGGCGCCACCAACTGGATCCGGCTTGGCCCCCTGTCCTTCCAGCCCTCGGAGATCGCCAAGATTTGCTATATCTTCGCCGGGGCGGCCACACTGGAGCGGCTGTTCCGCAAGCGCAACCTGGGGCTGTTCCTGGTGCTGACGGGGGTATGTCTGCTGTGCCTGGCGGGGATGAGCGACTTCGGCACCGCCGCCATCTTCTTCGTCACCTTTCTGGTCATCGCCTTTCTTCGCTCCGGGGACTGGGCTACCCTGTCTCTCATCTGCGCTGGAGCGGTATTCGGGGTGTTCATGATCGTTCAGATGCGCCCCTACATCCTCTCCCGCTTCTCCACTTGGCTTCACGCCTGGGAGAACGCCTCCTCCGGCGGCTACCAGCAGGTGCGCACCATGTCCGCCGCCGCCTCCGGCGGGCTCATTGGCGTGGGGCCGGGAGAGGGCTGGCTTCACCGTATCGGGGCGGCGGACACCGACCTGGTGTTCGGCATGCTCTGCGAAGAGTGGGGCCTCATCGTGGCGGTACTGGCGGTAGTGTCCATCCTCACCCTGGTGGTCTTTGCCGTCCGCGCCTGCCGGGCGGGCCGCTCTCCCTACTACACCATCGCCGCCTGCGCCGCCGGTTCCCTGCTGGTGTTCCAGACGGCGCTGAACGTGCTGGGCTCGGTGGATCTGCTCCCTCTGACGGGAGTGACGTTTCCCTTTGTGTCCAACGGCGGCTCGGCCATGATGGCCTCCTGGGGCCTGCTGGCCTTTTTGAAGGCCACCGACACCCGGCCTAACGCCAGCTTTGCCATTCAGCAGCGCAGGCTGCCCCAGTCTGCCCGTCCCAAGAAGCGAGGTGCTCCCTATGCGTAAGATCGAACGCCGGACCTGGATCTGCCTGCTCATCGCCGGAATCCTGGCCGCGGGCCTGGCCGTCTTTGTGGTTTTGTTCTTCAAAGACGGCGGAGAATGGGCGTCCGCCTCCTTCAACCGCCACCTCTACTCCTCCTCCGGCACCCTTTTGACCGGCCGGGTGCTGGACCGGGATGGTAATGTGCTCTCCCAGGTGGAGGACGGCAAGCGGGTCTACGGCGGCGACGCCCGGCAGCGCCGGGCAACGCTCCATGTAGTGGGCGACCTCCAGGGCAAGATCGGCACCGGCGCCCTCACCGCCTTTGCCGACCGGCTGACGGGCTACAACCCGGTGACCGGGGTAGCCGCGGCAGAGGCCGGGGGCAGCGACCTGTACCTGACCATCGACCTCGACTGCCAGCTGGCCGCCTGGAACGCCCTCAACGGCCGGAAGGGCGCCGTCCTTCTGTACGACTATGAGACGGGGGAGATCCTCTGTCTGGTGTCCTCCCCCGCCTATGACCCGGAAAACGTCCCGGACGACCTGGAGAGCGACCCGGACTATGAGGGGGCCTACATCAACCGGGCCCTTCGGGCCGCCTTCACACCCGGCTCCATTCTGAAGACCGTCACCCTCCACGCCGCCATCGAGGAGCTGCCCGACCTGTTTGACCGCACCTGGACCTGCACCGGGTCCATCCAGATTGGCGACCAGACGGTGACCTGCACCTCCGCTCACGGGGATGAGACCATCGGCCAGGCCTTCTCCAACTCCTGCAACTGCGTGTTTGGCCTGCTGGCGGTGGAGCTGGGGACGGACACCCTGGAGCGGTATGTGGAGCAGGCCGGGCTTACCAGCTCCTATTCCGTGGATGGCATCCCTACCCTAGCCTCCTCCATCCCCCTGGAGGGGCTGAGCGAGGGCCAGCTGGCGTGGGCCGGCGTGGGCCAGGCCAAAGATTCCGTCAACCCTCTGTCCATGCTGGTGTATATGGGGGCTGTGGCCAACGGCGGCCGGGCGGCAGTGCCACGGCTCATCCACCGCTCGGACGCATCCCTCATTCCCGCCGGCTGGGGCGCCCGGCGCACCGGCACCCTCATCGCCCCGGACCCCGCCCAGATCCTGTCAGACATGATGGCCTATAATGTGACGTCCAACTATGGCAGCAGCCGGTTCGGCAACCTGGATATGGGGGCCAAGTCGGGCACCGCCGAGGTGGGTGCGGACCAAAAGCCCCATGCCTGGTTTGCCGGCTTTGTCCGGGAGGCGGAACACCCCTATGCCTTTGTGGTGCTGGTGGAAAATGGCGGCAGCGGCTCCCAGGTGGCCGGCGACGTGGCGGCGGCGGTGCTGTCCGCGGCTGTGGGCTGACACCGGATCAGGCCATAAAAGCCCCGCGGCCGATGCCGCGGGGCTTTTGATTTGTACTTGTGGAACCTGTCTTAGTGCGCACTGCCTTAAAAGTATGGCGAATTCGGAACGCAACCAAAAGAATTCTCATAGGCGGAGGAAAGTGTGCGTAAATTCACAGCTTTTCAAACACTCATCCACCTTGTCCAACATATCTGCCCGCCCAGATGCCGCGCCTGGCAGCCGATCTTCTTTATTGGCGGTTTGATTTCGATATACATATGTATCCGGTCCAATTCCCAAATCATTACGATTTATGTGATATCATTATTTTCACCGTCAGCCGAACGCATTAAATCAGCTATCGTATAGCCATCAAAAAATTCGGTAACGACCTGATCAAATTTTTCCCACATGGGCAGAGTCCTGCATTGGGCGGCTCTGGAGCAAGGCAGGGCATGGCTTTCCAGACAGGCTACAGGAGCCAGTTCGCCTTCCGTCAAGCGTAAAATCGTCCCAACCTTGTACTGCTCCGGAGGTTTTCCCAGCTTATAGCCCCCGCCTTTCCCCCGCAGCCCCACCAGAATTCTTTCCCGCACAAGTACCTTTAAAACCGCCTCCAGATACTTTTCAGAGATCTCCTGGCGCTGGGCGATTTCCTTCAATGGAACAAATCCTTCGTCTTGATGTTCCGCTAAATCGACCATGACCCGCAGCGCATATCTGCCCTTCGTTGATATAAACACAGAAGTCCCCCCTTGCATGTTCAATCCAATTATACCACATGGTTAATAGGAAATTCAACTGATTCCTCCCCCTCTTCTATTGACAAATCTCTCCTTTGGTGCTAAAATCCCTATAAACCTACTCGTCAAGTCTGTATATTGACTAACCCAATTCTGATTGCCTGCTGGAGCGATGCCGCCGCTGATTGCTGATTCAGGTCCCAGCCGCTTGCAAACCAAACAAACCATATTGGAGGAATCTATCATGGGCAACATCTACACATCCGCCGCCCAGCTGATTGGCCGCACACCTTTGCTCGAGCTGACTCACATTGAGCAAGCGCATGCGCTGGAGGCCAAGCTGGTCGCCAAACTGGAATTCTTTAACCCCGCTGGTTCGGTCAAAGACCGCATCGCCAAGGCTATGATCGACGATGCCGAGGCTAAGGGCCTGCTGAAGCCTGGCGCAGTTATCATCGAACCAACCTCCGGCAACACGGGCATCGGACTGGCATCTGTGGCTGCAGCCAAGGGCTACCGAATCATCCTTACCATGCCAGAAACCATGAGTGTAGAGCGTCGCCAGATTATGAAGGCCTACGGAGCGGAGCTTGTGCTTACCGAGGGGGCCAAGGGCATGAAGGGTGCCATTGCCAAAGCGGAAGAACTAGCAAAGGAAATTCCCAACAGCTTCACCCCCGGACAGTTTACCAACCCGGCCAACCCCGCTACCCACAAGGCGACTACTGGCCCCGAAATCTGGGCGGATACCGACGGCAGAGTAGATTATTTTGTCGCTGGAGTTGGTACAGGCGGCACTATTACCGGCGTTGGGCAGTATCTGAAGGAACAAGCCCCCCATGTGAAAGTGATTGCCGTCGAACCGAAGGATTCTCCGGTTCTCAGTAAAGGGCACTCCGGCGCACACAAAATCCAGGGTATTGGAGCGGGCTTCGTCCCGGACACCTTGGATACCACCGTTTATGATGAGATCATCCCCGTCGCCAACGACGACGCCTTTGCCACAGGAAAAGAGATTGGCCGGCTGGAAGGCGTTCTAGTAGGCATATCATCCGGCGCAGCGGTGTGGGCTGCACTCCAAATCGCCCGACGTCCAGAAGCGAAGGGAAAAATCATTGTGGCCCTGTTGCCTGATACTGGCGACCGCTATCTCTCAACTCCACTGTTCGCAGACTAAGATACAAGCCCCCTTCATGCAAGCGCCGCCGCAGGCTCTGCGGCGGCGCTTCACGTTCGCCATGGGCGATTGCCCACGTCCAGTGTGATACGTTGATCACAGATTCCGCCCTTGCCTTATGCTATATCCGTAGCATAGCTGGCGGTCTGTGCTTTGCAGTTCAGAATTGTGAGGACATAAAAAATTCTAATTACCTATTGAAACAGTAGGATAGTATGATATAATATTTCCTGTGGGAATTTGAATTTGAGCGGGTGTGATTCACTATGATACGTTTTCCAACGGCCGCCACGCCCTTTGGGTCATGGCCGGCATAGCAGAGCACGGTATGGAAACACCATTATTTCTAATTCTAAAGAGGATTGCCGCGCGTCAAAATATTACCAATAGGTATTTGGAACGGATTATGCTGTCTGGCGGTTCCTGCGTGGGGCCAGCAGCATCAAGTTACTGAAATAAAGAAAGGAAATGCCAAATGAGAATGATTTATGCAGACAATGCCGCCACGACTAAGCTGTCCCCAACGGCGCTGGCGGCCATGATCCCCTACTTCACAGAGGGCTTTGGCAATCCATCCTCCCTCTATGACTTCGGGACAAAAGCAAGGTCGGCGCTGGAACAGGCCAGAGCCGATGTAGCCCAATGTTTGAATGCCCAGACAGACGAAATCTTTTTTACATCTGGCGGCACGGAAAGCGACAACTGGGCTTTGCGGGGCGTAGCAGAGGCCCTAGGGCGCAGGGGCAAGCATATTCTCATCTCCGCTATTGAGCATCACGCTATTTTGCATACCGGGGACTGGCTTCGCAAGCAGGGCTTCGAGGTGGAGCTGCTGCCGGTAGATGCGTATGGAAAGGTCCAGCCCGATATCCTGCATAATGCGCTGCGGCCTGACACTATCCTGGTCTCCGTCATGCTGGCCAACAACGAAATCGGCACCATCCAGCCGATCAAGGAGCTTTCCGCTATCGCCCATACGAATGGGGCCTTGTTTCACACAGATGCAGTACAAGCGGTAGGACATATCCCAGTGGATGTGGAGGACTTAGGGGTAGATTTGCTGAGTCTGTCCTCTCACAAATTTCATGGCCCCCGTGGCGTGGGCGCACTGTATGTCCGCCATAAAACACCGCTCCTGCCGCTGATCCACGGCGGTGGTCAGGAGTGGGGACGGCGCTCTGGCACGGAAAATGTGGCCGGTGCAGTGGGCATGGCGGCGGCGCTCCAGGAGCGAATCGCTGCTTTGGACACCAACATGCCCCGTTTGACCGCCCTGCGGGACAAGATCATCCGGGAAATGCTTAGGCTCCCTTACGCCAGGCTGACTGGCCACCCGGATGACCGCTTGCCCTCTATTGCCTCACTGGTATTTGAGGGTATTGAGGGCGAGTCTATTTTGCTTCAACTGGATGCCCGTGGTATCTGCGCCTCCAGTGGTTCGGCCTGCTCGTCCACCTCGTTGGAGCCGTCTCACGTTCTGTTGGCCATCGGCCTGCCCCATGCCATTGCCCACGGCTCGGTGCGGCTCAGTTTAGGGGATGATATAACCGAGGATGAAGTGGACACCATTATTCAGGACCTGACGGAAGTAGTCAACGATCTGCGCGCTCTGTCCCCAGTATGGGATGTCGCCGCGCAAAGGCCCACATGGTAAAAAGGAGGAAGAGACGATGATTTATTCTGATAAGGTGATGGACCATTTCAACCATCCCCGTAATGTAGGCGAGATAGAGGGCGCTGATGCCATAGGTCAGGTGGGCAACCCGGTCTGTGGGGACATTATGAAAATGTATCTGAAAATCGACGGGGATGTCATCACCGATGTAAAATTCAAGACCTTTGGCTGCGGATCGGCTATTGCCACTTCATCCATGGCCACGGAGTTAATAAAAGGAAAGACCATCCAAGAGGCCCTAACCCTGACCAACGCCGCCGTAGCTGAGGCGCTGGACGGTCTGCCCGCACACAAAATGCACTGCTCTGTGCTGGCGGAAGAAGCGATTAAAGCAGCTCTGGCGGATTACTACACCCGGCAAGGGTTGCCTGTGCCGCCAGAGTGTGCAGTGCCAGCGGTTGGCGAATCCTGTCCTCACTGCGGATGAGCCATCCGCACATTGTCTGGCTGCATCGAACAAAACCATCAAAAAGCAAGCTGCCGGAATGTGTAAGCCATTCCGGCAGCTTTTGGATAGGAAGAGTTCGGGAGCCATTTGTCAGCCCTGGTTTTTCTATATAAAACCAATATCAAAAAGCGGTCATACCCTCGCTTCGTCTTCATAACAGTCAAAATGGGTATAACTGTTTTGATTATTCATCGTGCGGTATGGCAGCGGAGGCGGACAGGTGTTCTGAACCGGCTGAATAGGGTTGCACTCCATATGCAGCGGGCCAGGGTCATCCAGGTTGGACGGCGTTGGATTTGGGGGCGGCGGCACGTTGTTTTTCAGGTTGTGATACATCATTTCCGCCGGGTTGAACACGTCAAACAGGTCGAAGAACTCCGGGCACACTTGATAGTGCAGGAACTTCCATCCGTCCTCCTCTTTGACGAAATCCATCCCGTACCGCTCCCACAGCATGGCTCCCCAAGGCTTTTGGTCATCGTTCAGGAAGCTGTATAGCAGGCCAGGGGTCAAATAGGAGGCCCGGGCGGTTTTACCATCGTCTGCCACCTCCAGCACGCCGTTGGTCAACGTGTGCATGGCGTTATTATACAAGGGACGGTAGTCCATTCCGGCTACTTCCGGATAGTTTGCCTCTATCTGGCGATAATTGTCGATGCACTGCTGGTCGTAGTCCACCACGCTGCCCATCCAAATGGAGGGAAACCCCCGCATCCGTCCAAAAGAATGGGCCCAGGAGGTATCCTCCCGCTTGGACCACACGGTGGTCCACTCCTCGTAGGAGCGGCTGGCCGCATGGAGATAATTGTGGGTCGCCAGCACCTTTTCCAGTTCGCAGCTGTCCGCGGCGCGGGTCACCCGCTGAGAGATCGTCATATCTCGATTCATCATGCGTCCTCCTTTCGGCGATCCGGATGGCCCTCCGGCCCATAGCTGTGGGCGTCGTCCATTGTCTCATAGGGCTTTGGAATGGCTGGATAGTCATCGCTCCATAGGTACAGGGGGTCATGTACCTTCATGGGGATGGACGGTGTGCCAAATTCCTCCGCAATCCAGTCCATCTCCGGTGGTAGCTTTACTGGCACAGTCCCCATCGGGATTCCGGCCGGATGCCAAACGTCGTTGGACAGGACCAGGTGCCATATCTTCCAACCGTCCTCTTCGCGGAGAAAATCAGCGGCCACCTTATCGTTGACCCAAAGCGCCCGGGGGGCACCGTCCGGTCCAGGATAGGTTTCCTGCCCAATGGAGTACCAAAGCCCACGAGCAGAATTCCCATCCCCGGCCAGTTCCACATAAGGGGACGTCACGGTGTGACACTCCATATAGCCGGTCCCCGGCAGCGCATCAATCCGCGTTTGGTGGCTGTCTACATAATAGGACCGAATCGCGTCCATCCCCACATAATATCCATAGTTCCGGCCAAAAGAAGCGGTGGCCATGTGATCTGGCTGGTTGACCCAAAGTTCCTTCAGTTCTCGTTCCCGCTCTTCATTGGCGGAGTAAACTGCCCGGCGGCTCATCAGGTCTTTGATCTCCTCCACATCCCAGACCCGCTTCATTGTCTCCCATTCGCTGTATTGTCTCATGATACCGCCTCCTTAAATTCCGTAGCTGAAGGTGTCCGCGAACGTCTGATAGGGTTCCGGCAGAGGCAGCAGCTTGGTGAAAGGACGATCTGGCGCATAAAGTGCGCGGATCTGCGTTGGAATGGTAGGCTCCGGCAACCGGAAGTTGGCAATAGGGCCGTAATGAGGGTTGGGTTCCCGCTTTTTGGGTGCCGCAGCCCAGCTTTCCCCACAGGGCGTGTGGATGTCCTCCACATAGGTCAGGTGCCAGATGCGCCACTGTCCGTCCTCCCAGACGAAATCTACGCCGAACATGCCGAAGGTCCAGTAGGACAAAGGCCCCGACACCCCGTACTCGTCCTCTTTCCCCACCACATACCAGAAGCCTTTGGCGGTGCGGCCGTCCCCCGCAATCTCGATGACTTGATTGCCCAAGGGCTTGTGGTCCAATACGCCGCAGCCATAGAGCTCATCAGCGCTTTTTCCCTCCGTCTGGGAGGAAAAATCCTGCATAATTAGGCGGGTCCTTAGCAGGTTTTTCTGGTGGCGGGCCTCGTAGTAGCTCTGGATCGCGCCATAGCCCTTATAGTATCCGCTGTTTAGGCCGAGGCATGGCGCTTCCGCATTTTGGCACCAGTAGATATCAAAAATATCCTTTTCCTGCTTAAGCAGCAGGGCATAGGTATAACGGCCCATTAGATTCTGGATCTCCCGGCGGTCCTCCCAGCGGGTTACCAGGGCCTCCAGAGGCATATTTGTTCGCTTCATAGGATAATGTATCCTCCTTTGGGATCCAATTAGTAGAGTATCATGCAGAGGACCGTGGTCACGCCGGCGTAGATGAGAGGAATGAGCACGGTGCTGACAAAGGCGTACTTATAGCTGGTCTTGTGGTTCATACCAAAGACTTGCATAGAGACGCACACGTTGGTATTGTGGGGCAAAGAGTCCAGGGTTGAGGCGGTGACGGTAGCGATGCGGTGGACAGCTCCCATATTCGCGTTGGCAGCAGACAGGGTAGGATACAGTGCGTTGAGTACCATCACAAGAGCGCCGGTACCGTTTCCCATACAACCAGCCAGCAGCGCCACGCCCAGGAAGGTAAGCAGGTAGGGGCTCATGTTCAGCGAGATCAGACCATTGAGCAGTGCGCCGAAGGCGGCGGTGCTCTGAGCCACGGCACCAAAGCCGGAGATGAAGCCCAACATGACCGCAAGCGGGATTACCGCCAGGGTGCCGCGAGAGATGTCCTTCAGAATGGTACCCCGATTCATGTACTTGAAGTTTACCACAAACGCCCACAGGGCAGCCAGCAGCTGGGCCATGACCACGGCCTGGGTGGCATCAAAGCCGAAGGCGGGAACCATGGAGAATAGGAAGCACAGGCCAAACAGCAGGACGATGGTGACGATGGCCGTCCAGAAGGGGGGCATTTTATCCGCATCCCGCTGCTTGGCGGGAGGGCCGCCTGCGGCTGCCGCGGCATCCTGCTCGAACAGGACCCCCTGCTTTTGATACACGCGCATCATCCAGTACACATAGACCAAGCCCAGCACGGTAGCCAATAGGAAAGCCACGATACCCACGCCAGCGCCGGCGTAGATGTTGGTTCCTAGGATGGTGGTAGGCATCAGATTGGGGGTGACCGAGGTACCAGGCAGACAGTAGGTCACTGCGTTGGCGCCGACCAGCATGGCAACCAGACCGATATTACGGGAGATGTTGGCTTTTTTCAGCAGGCCCAGGGCCAGGGGAGCCACGATGAATTGATAGGAGCCTACGCCCAGGAAACACAGCAGGCCAGTCATCACGAAGACCACGATGGGGATGGACTTCTCCCCCAGCAGCCGGATGATGCCGTTGGCCAGGGAGTCCGTGGTGCCGGTGGTCTCCAGCACGGCGGACAGCAGGCCGCCGATGACGATGAGCAGCAGCACAGAGCTCATGAAATTGACCGCCTGGGGCATGAACGTGTTGAACACCGCGTTCAGTGGCCCTCCCTCACAGGTGCAGCCAATGATCACCGCGGCGACCAGAGACGCCAGGATCGGGGACAGGCCTTTATAAGCGAGAATGATAAATATTGCGATACCTAAAACAATGGCGATGGCAGATGCGGCAACGCCAGTCATAGCATTTCCTCCCTTTCATAATTTGTTCTATTTTGGCCCTCTCTGCACTTCGTTACAGACACATTCCATGGTCGGACACGATGCACTGTCCGGTGACAGAGCTGGACTCGTCGCTCTCTAGGAGCAAGATCACAAGCCGTGCAATATAGCAAAATAAAACCTGCATCAAAAAACGTTTTTTGTTACTTTTATTATGTCAGATTTCCGATTCTATGACAAGCAAGCCTTTTGACAACGTTTGTCAACAAAAAAGATGACAGGCGAACCATTTCGCCCGTCATCTTCTGTGCCGCTATTTTTAGCAGCGATATGAGTTCTCCAGAACAGCTTGCAAAAACGCGCGCATCTGAGGCCGGGATTCTCCTTTTCGCCAAATGCAGTCCACGGTTTGGACCCGGTCGATGGAATAGCTGCGAAGATGGGGAAACGTAGGAAATCGATCCACATTCGTGGAGATTGTCACACCCCGGCCCATCTCCACCATGGTCTGCATCGATTCTCGGTTTGGTACAATGTGGACATCGCTGAACCGTATCCCATAAGCTGACCACTCCGCCTCAAAGGAAAGGCGCTTCTGCGTCGGGGGCGTCATCTGTTCTGAGATAAAGCATGGGACATCTTGAAAATCCTGCGCACAGGCGCCGGGCACTGCCAGCGGATGGCTGTCACGCACAACGAGTACCGCCTGTGCCTGCACGATAGGTACGTGTTCCAAAGCATCCGCCTGCTTGAAGTCGTCCAGCGCCCGCTCGAAGGAAAACACCACATCCAACTGTCCTGCCAAAAGCGGCTCCAATAGATCGTGAGGCTCTCGGCGCTCCCAGTCTACCCCAAGGGAATATCCGTTGCTCTGGCATTTTTCAATGATAAGTAAAACCCATTCTCCCAAATTGAGGTCGTGGTTACAGCCAATGTGGACCAGGTTGCCCTGAGCGTTGAGGATCATTTCTGCTTTTCGTTGGGTCTCCTCCCACTCCGCCTGGGTCTGACAGAAAAACTGCCAGTACAGTTCTCCCACCGCGGTCAGCTCTACTTTCGCTGTATTGCGCTGAAACAGCTGTGCACCCAATTCCTTTTCCAGATGGGCAATCTGGCGGCTCACGGCTTGTCTGGTCATAAACAGCTCTTCGGCCGCCTTGGTAAAGCTTTCTAATCGACCTGCGGAAAGCAGACATTGAATGGAAATTTCACTTGGCAACTCATTCACCGCCTAATTGCGACATCCATTGTTTCATTTATAGGTTGAGGCTGCTATTCACTGGTCAAGATAGCTTCAAAAGCTTTGGCCAGCAATTCCCAATTATTTATGTATTAGGCAAAGTGCAGTGTATACGGAGATCTTTTCCTGATACGAGCACAGTATAGCAAAAATGTTGGACGGCCGCAAGTTGGTGAATAAAATGCGAATGGATAGTTCCATCAGCAGGTTGATATTCACTTCAATTTCATTGGCCTAGCATGACAAAACGGCCCCAGAACGCCGTAGCATTCTGGGGTCTCTGAGAACCATAAAGATACTAGCAAGAAGATACACGCCGTGTTCAAGGCAAAGGGCATGAGCGGCAAGCGCCTGTCCACCCCCTGCGGCTATTTCAGAGCCGAGGAAGGCAATCTATCCGCAGACCCGGAAATAGTTCCGATTGTCCGGCTGATCTTCCAGCTTGCCGCCGAGGGCAATGGTCCCGGCAAGATCTCCCGCCGTTTGCAGAAAATGAAGATCATCGCGCCGGGAACGCTGGAATTCGAGCGGACAGGCCGTAAGACCCACTATGATCCGGACTCCCCCCTGCCATTACTCCAACAGCATGGTAAAATTTTGAAGAACCGGGATGATCCCGGCCATACAGTAACCTTCAAGACCACCAGCCTGTCTGTCCTACAAACGAAAAAGCAGTTCGACAACCCGACGGCCCCTTTTCTAAAATGCCCGCCGATTATGAGGCAGAGCAGGCCGTTTTACAGGCTAATATGGAAGAACTGCGGCAGATTGTATACATGGACAGCTTTTTGAAACTGGTGAAAAAGTGTATTGTATCGGATAAACTTTTCTCTGAACTGTTACATGTATTTGTGGAGAAGATTGTAGTCCATCCCCCCCTGACAAATCCAGCGACCGCTGCACCCAGCAAATCGACATTCACTATCATTTCATTGGAGAAATCGGCCTTTCACACTCTATCAGCAAAAAAAGAACCGGCATGATATGCCAATAGCACATCACGCCGATTCCCTGAAATGTGAACCGTTTTATGCACACACTCCAAAACTGTGGGGCTTTTTGTTCTCTCTTCAGCTTAGTACATGCCGCCCATATCGGGAGCAGCAGGCGCTGCCGGAGCGGGAGGCTCGGGCTTGTCGGCCACCAGGGACTCGGTGGTCAGCAGGATGGAGGACACGGAAGATGCGTTCTCCAAGGCGGAACGGGTCACTTTGGTCGGATCCACAATGCCAGCGGAGATCATGTCGCAATACTCTTCCTTGTAAGCATCGAAGCCGTAGCCAGCCTTGTCGGCGCTCTTGACCTTCTCCAGAACCACGCTGCCGTCGATGCCCGCGTTGGCGGCGATCTGCTTCATGGGCTCAGTCAGGGCCTTTGCGATGATGCGGGCGCCAGTCTTCTCGTCGCCTTCCAGAGTGTCCACCAGGGCGTCCACTGCGGCCACGGCGTTGACATAGGCGGTGCCGCCGCCAGCCACGATGCCCTCTTCCACAGCAGCGCGTGTGGCGTTCAGAGCATCTTCGATCCGCATCTTCTTTTCCTTCATCTCGGCCTCAGTGGCAGCACCTACCCGGATGATGGCCACGCCGCCAGCCAGCTTGGCCAGACGCTCCTGGAGCTTCTCCTTGTCGTACTCAGAGGTGGTGTTCTCGATCTGGTTGCGCAACTGACCCACCCGGGCCTTGATAGCCTCAGAGGAGCCAGCGCCGTCCACGATGATGGTAGTCTCCTTCTGGACCTTCACCTGACGGGCCTGACCCAGCATATCCATGGTAGCCTGCTTCAGATCCATTCCCATGTCGGAGGACACCACAGTGCCGCCGGTGAGAATGGCGATATCCTCCAGCATCTCCTTGCGGCGGTCGCCGAAGCCGGGGGCCTTGATGCAGCACACATTCAGCGTACCGCGCAGCTTATTGACCAGCAGGGTGGAAAGGGCGTCGCCCTCCACATCTTCAGCCACAATGAGCAGCTTCTTGCCAGACTGGACCACCTGCTCCAGCAGGGGCAGCAAATCCTGGATGGAGGAAATCTTCTTGTCAGTGAGCAGGATGAGGGCATCGTCCAGCACGGCTTCCATCTTCTCGGTGTCGGTGACCATATAGGGGGTGATATAGCCCCGGTCCAGCTGCATGCCTTCCACAACTTCAGAGTAAGTCTCGGCAGTCTTAGATTCCTCCACGGTGATGACGCCGTCGTGGGATACCTTCTCCATAGCCTCGGCAATCAGCTTGCCAATGGAGTCATCACCGGAGGAGACGGCGCCTACACGGGCGATGTCGGCGGTGCCGGAGACGGGCTTGGAGTTCTTCTTGATCTCCTCAATGGCCACCTCGGTGGCCTTGGCGATCCCCTTCTTCATGACCATGGGGTTGGCACCGGCGGCCAAATTCTTCAGGCCCTCCCGGACGATGGCCTGGGCCAGCAAAGTGGCAGTAGTGGTACCGTCGCCGGCCACGTCGTTGGTCTTGGTGGAAACCTCCTTCACCAGCTGGGCCCCCATGTTCTCAAAGGGGTCCTCCAGCTCGATCTCCCGGGCGATGGTCACGCCGTCATTGGTGATGAGGGGACTGCCATACTTCTTGCCCAGCACCACGTTGCGGCCCTTGGGACCCATGGTGATCTTGACGGTATCGGCCAGCTGATTGACGCCCCGCTCCAGAGCGTGACGGGCCTCCTCGCCGTAGCAAATAATTTTAGCCATAACGCATTACCTCCGATAAATCAATGAGATATTTTTCCCGCCCTCGTTTCTTTATGTCACGCAAAAGAAACGGTGTGGAACCGCCAAAGAAAAGCGCAACGCAGCAGCGAAAAACCCAGTCCGTTTTCCCAGCGGCATATACGCTGAAAAACACCTCTCAGCCCGTAAGTACGAGCGAAGCAGGTATGCTGCCGTGACGCGCACGGCCTTTCCGTACGCATGCCAGGGGGACCTATTCCCCCAGCAGAGTTTTACTCCACGATGGCCAGGATGTCGCCCTGGCGGACGATGGTGTACTCCTCGTCGTCCACCTTAACCTCGGTGCCGGAATACTTGCTGGTGATAACCCTGTCGCCAGGTTTCACAGTCATAACGACCTCGTTTCCGTCCACCATGCCGCCGGGACCAACGGCCACTACTTCGGCCACAACAGGCTTCTCTTGGGCGGAAGCAGCTAAAATGATGCCGCCCTTGGTGGTTTCCTCGGCCTTAACAGTCTTGAGGATTACGCGGTCAGACAGAGGTTTGAGAGTCATAGTAGGTTCCTCCTTGTGTATTCGTAATTTTTTGTTAACTGTGTTAGAGAAGGTCGGGCGCCCGTTCACAACGGTCCCGCACTTCATATTAGCACTCATTTTATTTGAGTGCTAACTTCATTTATGATAATACCCTGTTCTCAATAAAAAATCAACCCCTATTTTCAAAAAATAGGGGTTGATTTGGAAAAATTCATTTTTTATTCACAACAGCCGGTCCAGAGTGCTAAAACTAAAACAATGACAACCAGCTCCAGTGGCTGAGGTTGTGCTGGATCTCCTGGGTCAGCTTCGTCTCCTTGTTCACCTGGTCCTTGTCGATGTCCTCTCCCAAGGGCTTGCTGGCCTTATGGTCTATGGACCATATCACCACGGTAATCAGCACATAGGCTGCGTAGAACATCCAGGCGATAATACTGCCCCTCAAGCCAGCCAGGTTGGATACCAGCATCACCAGTGCCAAATAGAGCACAGCAATAACTGCCATGGCCCATTTTACAATCCGATATGCCATCAGAGGGCCTCCTTTTCTACTCTCCAGGCGCCTTCCACATTGGTGTATTCTGATACATATTAAGTGTATTACTTCCGCCCTTTCTTGTCAAGCTGCACATTCGGCTGATAACTGGCGCCGGCGGGATAAAAAAAGTTCACCTTTTTATCCGCCAAGGTTACCGTAAACTCCGGAGCCCGCATAACCTCCCCGTCCACTACGGTGATTACATTCTCCCCGTTCAACGACGCGTAGGAGATGGTCTGCCCGTGATAGTCCCGGATGAGCTGCGGATAATCCCGGTACCTGCCCTTGGCGTACTGGCTCACCAGCCGGAAGAAGGTAGTCCGGCTGACCTTGGGCACCACCAGCATATCCAGTACCCCGTCGTCTGGCATAGCCTCCCCCACGGGCATAAAGCCGCCGCCATAGTGCCGTCCGTTGCACACGCATACGATGGCCGTCTCCCCCGCCAGGTCCACGTCCCCCATCTTCACCCGCATGGGCCGGCAGATGCCCCGGAACAGCACATTGTCCACCAGAGACAGGATATAGGAGCCGATACCGCTTACCATGGGCACACCCTTATATTTGTCCACATCCGCAGCAATGCGGGCGTCCACCCCAGCGCATACCACGTCGATCCCCAGCCGCCCGTTGCAATCCATCAGATCAAAGACTGCCTGTGGCCCTTCCATCAAAGCAGGTAGGTTAGAAAACAGCTCCCGGTAGCGGGAACCGAACAGCTTGAGAAAGTCGTTGCCCGTACCCAGAGGCACGTTGGTCACTGCCACATGCTCAAATCCAGCCGCGCCGTTGACTACCTCATTAAGAGTGCCATCCCCGCCGCAGGCGTAGATGCGCAGAGGATCCCCCCGCTGGGCCCAGGCCCTGGCGATCTGCTCCGCCCCCCAGTCCGGCGGGTCGGTGTACTGCACCTCCACATCGCCCTCCAGCCGGTCAATACCCGCCATGAGCCGGTCAAACGCCTTGCGCTTCTTTTTGTCCGCTCGGGCAAGGCCGTGAATAATAAACAGATGCTTCATGGTCCCCCTTCTTTCTAAGGGCCAAGGCCCTTATCCTTCCAGGGACCGCGTCCCCGGCGATTTCATCCAAGGGCTTCGCCCTTGGGATCCGTTTTCCCGCTCCGTTTCTTCTGCGTAGCCCAAAAATTTGTCCGAGTGTCTCGTTCCCAACGGCCCCAATCTCTGGCTCTAAAACCGTCCGTACATGAACAAGTCGCACTTGATCATGCCGTTATAGAGCTTGCGTTTTTTGTCCGCCGGTCGGCCAAAGGCCCGCTCGAACTCGGTATGGGAGGACAGCACCGCCGCCTGCCAGCCGTCCGGAAGCTTGGACAGGGCTTTGCCAAAGGCCTGGTACAACTCCTCCGCTTCCTTTTTTTCCATCAGGCGTTCCCCGTAGGGGGGATTGGTCACCACCCGGCCCTGCAGTCCGCCCCAGTGAAAGCGGGCGGCGTCCGCCACCTCAAATTTCACCACGTCGTCCACCTCGGCCAGCTCCGCGTTGTGCCGAGACAGCGCCACCGCCGCCGGGTCGATGTCCCCGCCCCAGATCTCGTATGGGCCGTGAAACTCCTGGTCCATGGCCTCCTCCGCCGCCTCCAGCCACAATCCGGAAGGCAACCAGCTCCACTTCTGGGCTGCAAAGGAGCGGTTCAACCCCGGAGCCCGATTTTTGGCGATGAGGGCGGCCTCGATGGGGATGGTGCCCGAGCCGCAGAAGGGGTCGCAGAAGGGATCCCGTCCCCGATAGTGGGTCAGGGCCACCAGAGCGGCGGCCAGCGTCTCCCGGAGGGGCGCGCCCATATTTTGAGCCCGATAACCCCGCTTATACAAGCTCTCCCCTGAGGTGTCCAACATCAGCGCCGCCCGGTCCTTGAGAATGGAAAAACGCACCTGATATACCGCCCCCGTCTCCGGCAGGGTGTCCATACCGTAGGCCCGGCCCAGCCGCCTGGCGATGGCCTTTTTCAGAATGGACTGGCAGGCTGGCACCGCGTGGAGCTGAGAGCTGATGGTGTACCCTTTTACCGGGAACTGCCCCTCCCGGGGGATAAACTGCTCCCAAGGCAGGGCGGCCGCCCCCTCGAATAGCTCTTCAAAGCTACGGGCCTCAAACTCTCCCAGACACAGCAGCACCCGGGCCCCTACCCGCAGGTTCAAGTTCAGCCGGGGGATGTCCCCCAAGCCGCCGGAGCACAGCACCCGGCCATTTTCCGCGCGCACCTCGGCCAACCCCAGCTTTTTCACTTCCCGGGCCACCAGGCTCTCCACACCCAGCAGGGCCGGGATGACAAACTTCAGTTCCGCTTCCATGTTTCCTTCCATTCCGCCCGTACCGGGCACTATTCTTTCACAACCAGTATAGCGGAAATTCCCACCCCTGGCAATAAGATGATGGATTTTTGCCGTTTTTTCATCTGATTTTTATGGAACTGTCCCAGCCGTTATGATACAATAGAGGAAGAAAGGAGGATACACCATGAACGACATCTTCGAGATCGCCTGGCTGGTCCTGCTGTTGCTTTTCTCCTTGGGGGAGGCCCTTACTGTGGGCTTGACGTCAATCTGGTTTGCCGCGGGGGCCCTGGCCGCATTGGTCTGCGCCCTGCTGGGCGGGCCGATCTGGCTCCAGATCGGGCTGTTCTTGGTGGTAAGTGTGCTGTGCCTGCTGGCGGTACGGCCTCTGGCCAAAAAGTTTATCAACAACAAGGTCCAACCCACCAACGCCGACCGTATTCTCGGCACGGAGGCGCAGGTCACCGAAAACATCGACAATATCCAAGGCAAAGGGGCGGTGACCATTGGCGGCGTGGCCTGGTCCGCTCGAAGCGAGGACGGAACGCCTATCCCCGCCGGAAGTCTGGTCCGCATCCTTCGCATCGAAGGAGTAAAAGTATTTGTGGAATTGAGTAAGGAGGAATCTGTATGCCATTAAAGCTGTCCGCATACCTAGGTATGGAATTCGACATGGGCCATATTCTAGCCTGGGTCATCCCGATCCTGATCGTGGTACTCATCCTGCTGGTCATCGCCGCCAACATCAAGGTAGTCCAGCAGTCCAAGGCCATGGTGGTGGAGCGCCTGGGCGCCTTCCACGCCGTGTGGGGCGTAGGCCTGCACCTGAAGATTCCCTTTATTGAGCGTATCGCCAAGACCATCTCCCTGAAGGAACAGGTGGTGGACTTCGCTCCCCAGCCTGTTATCACCAAAGACAACGTCACCATGCAGATCGATACGGTCATCTATTTTCAGATCACCGACCCCAAGCTGTATACCTACGGGGTGGAGCAGCCTATGAGCGCCATTGAGAATCTCACCGCCACCACCCTGCGCAACATCATCGGCGATCTGGAGCTGGACCAGTCCCTCACCAGCCGGGACCATATCAACACCCAGATGCGCGCCATTCTGGACGAGGCCACCGATCCCTGGGGCATCAAGGTCAACCGGGTGGAGCTGAAGAATATTATGCCCCCCAAGGACATCCAGGACTCTATGGAAAAGCAGATGCGGGCCGAGCGGGAGCGCCGGGAGGCTATCCTTCAGGCCGAGGGTCAGAAGCAGAGCCAAATCTTGGTAGCTGAGGGTGAGAAGCAGTCCGCCATCCTCCGGGCGGACGCGGCCAAGCAGGCCGCCATCCTGGAGGCGGAGGGCAAGGCCCAGGCCATTTTAAAGGTCCAGCAGGCCACCGCCGACGCCCTGAAGCTGCTCAATGAGGCCGCTCCCAACGACCAGGTGGTGAAACTCAAGGCGCTGGAGGCCTTCCAGGCCGCCGCCGACGGCCGGGCCACCAAGATCATCATCCCCAGCGAGATCCAGGGACTGGCCGGTTTGGCCGCC
>URQA01000009.1 GCA_900549885.1 uncultured Eubacteriales bacterium
CCCGGAAGCCGCCCCAGCGGCCGCCGCCCCGGCATCTGCGCATGTGCAGTCGGTGCCGACAGGAGGAGAGGGGCTGCTCAAGGCCCCCATGCCAGGGACGATCGTGGCGGTGGAAAAAGCCGTGGGACAGGTGGTCTCCGCTGGCGATGTGGTGATCGTTCTGGAGGCCATGAAAATGGAAAACGAGATCTATGCTCCAAGGAGCGGTACCATATCACAGATCTATATCAACAAGGGGGATACCGTCAGCGCAGGCGATCCGATGCTGCTGATCGAATGACGATGGAGGATGCCTATGGAATTTTTGCTAGAAGGACTTCTGGGAATCACCTGGAAAACCGTCGTCATGTGGGCCTTGGGCGCGCTGCTGATCTATTTGGCAATTCGTAAGGAGATGGAGCCCACCCTGCTGTTACCCATTGGGTTTGGCGCGATCCTCGTTAACATTCCCGGAGTAAACTTCGGGGCACTTCAGACCCTGTACGACGCAGGTATCGCCAATGAGCTGTTTCCCCTGCTGCTGTTTATCGGCATTGGCGCGATGATAGATTTTGGTCCGCTTTTGTCCAATCCCAAGCTGATGATCTTTGGAGCGGCGGCCCAGTTCGGTATCTTTATGACGCTGTGTCTGGCATCCATGTTCTTTGACATCAACGACGCGGCTTCCATCGCCATCATCGGGGCTGCGGACGGACCGTCGGCCATCGCGGTGGCCATTGCCCTGGGGAGCAAATATCTGGGGGCGATCATGGTGGCTGCATACTCTTACATGGCGTTGGTGCCCATTATTCAGCCGCCCATCATTAAGCTGCTCACCACCAAAAAAGAGCGCAGAATTCGCATGGAATATAAGCCCGCAACAGTGAGTAAGCGTACGAGGATCCTGTTCCCTATCGTGATCCTGATGATCGCGGCACTGGTGGCGCCGGGTTCCGCAGAGCTGATTTTCTTCCTGATGTTCGGCAATCTGATTCGGGAGTGTGGGGTACTCAACTCTCTGTCGGAAACAGCACAGAACGTGCTGGCCAACCTGGTGACCATTTTCCTGGGAATTTCCATCGCATCTCAGATGGAGGCGGAAAAGTTCTTGGCGCCAGAGACGCTGTTGATCCTGGGATTGGGACTGTTCGCCTTCGTGTTTGATACGGCAGGCGGGGTGCTGTTTGCTAAGTTTCTCAACCTGTTTTTGAAGAAGAAGATCAACCCAATGATCGGTGCGGCGGGTATCTCTGCCTTCCCCATGGCCGGGCGGATCGTTCACAAGCTGGGGCAGGAGGAGGACAAGTACAACTTCCTGCTGATGCACTCCATCGGGGTCAATGTGTCAGGGCAGATCGCGTCGGTGATTGCCAGCGGCTTAATCTTGGGCTTCTTCGGCTAAAGGAGGAGACACGATATGTTTGAACCGTACAATTTTGTCCGGAATCTAGAGTACATGGGAAAGGGCATGCTGGCCATTTTTGTCGTAATGATTATCATTTATCTAGTGGTCGTTCTGATGCAGAAAATTGGGCCTAAAGGCTACCGGAAATAAGGAAGCAAGATACGCAGAGCCACAAGAGCCGTACCTGTGACCTTAGAAAGGGTGGATGAAATTGAAACAGACAGATCCAGCTCAGATTGAAAAGGCGTGGAACAGTTTGCGTGAAATGCGTCAGATTCGAGGCAGCGACCTGCCCCCGTTTTATTTTCAACTGGCCAATGATCCACAGCTGCTAGAAGCATTTAAGACGGTTTTTGTGGCTTGTAATCGGGGAGAGCGGGTAATACCTGCGAAATACCGCGAATTGATGATCATGATCTTGGGCTGTGCCCGTGGCGTAGAAACGACTATCACAGTCCATGGCAGCAAAGCCCTGGAAGAAGGGGCCAGCATTGAAGAGGTGGGGGAGGCGCTGCGCATCGCCCTGATGATTTGCGGCATATCGGCGGTCCTGCCCGCGGCACCTCTGTTCGACATGCTGGAGCCCGATAGAAGCGGAAATTTTGAGGAATCGGAAGGCTTTAAGGGGTAGAAAACGTCAAATTTGGAATGTGAGGGATAAGATAATGAAAATTGGTTTTATGGGGCTTGGACAAATGGGAAAAGGAATGGCGCTGAACCTGTCCAAGTGCGGCTGTGAATATGTGGTCAATGACATTAACAATACGATGTTCCCGGATTTTGAAGCCCGTGGAATCCATGCCACCACTCAGGTCGCAGAACTTTGGGACGCAGATATTGTATTTCTATGCCTACCTGGCACAAAAGTGGTGGAACAGGTAGTCCTAGGGGAAAACGGTCTGGCAGAACATATGGGTGCAGGAAAGCTTCTAGTAGACTGCAGTACAATCGCCTATCTGCCCACCTTGAGCATTGCGAAAGCAATGGAACAAAAAGGAATTGGTTTCATAGACGCGCCTGTATCTGGCCGACAGTCAAAGGCCGAGGACGGGACTCTGACCATTATGTGCGGTGGATCTCAGGAAAATTTTGATAAGGTGAAGCCTTACTTAGAGCTTATGGGCAGCGATATCTATTACATGGGCGTCAGTGGAAACGGGCAGATGACTAAAATGATCAACAACTGCATCTACGATATCAATGTCGCAGCATTCTGTGAACTGATGACAGTTGCTGTGAAGCTGGGGCTGGAACCTGAGCAAATCGGGAAGGTCATCAATACAGGTACGGCGCAGAGCGGTGCTTCCAAGTTCTTTATTCCCCAAATTCTGGAAGGGAATTTTGACTATGGCTTCACCATTGATGACGCCTATAAAGATATCGTCAGCTGTGTGGAAATCACCTCGCTAAAAGGGCTTCCTGTCCCTATTTTGGATGCAATGAATTCCATATATAAAACATCCATGCTAAAAGGGTATGGCGATAAGTACAAGGGAGCCCTGGTGTGTGTCTATGAGGACCTGATGGGAGTAAAATGCCGAAAGCACGGCTTTGAATGCAAATAATATCCTCCACTGTGATTTGGTTCCCTGCATCTATACGCTCGGTATCGGGAAACACAAACTATACCACACAGGTAAACGTGTTGATGTGATTCTATTGAAGTAAAGCTCTATCTACTAAACAGCAAATAATGAGACTCCTGAGAGTACAAACACCTCGATCCCAGCGGTTCTACCTCCACGTACGAAACAGTAGCAGCCGCCCAGACTATGGGGCGTTTTGTGTGCGCCCCAGGGTATGTAAGAACAGAAAAAGCACCAAGAGCACCGGACTAAAGCCATGCTTTTATTCCGGTGCTCTTAGATTATTTCTGGCACTTCGCCTGTGTAGGTCCAACTTTCTGTCCTATATTTTAACTTGCTTACAGTCGTGCAGGCTTGTAGCTTAACGCATCACAATTAGAATTGGGTCCAAACCGCCTCAGAATGGAACAGAGGAAATACCGCAGAGCAATGCGGAGGAATTCAGGCAGCTATCCCCGCGTACTGCGGTACAAAAAGCCGATAATAGAGTCTGCATCAGGCGGATCCCCGCTGCTTCCCAGTACGGGGAGGCAACTTTAGAGTATCCTCTCACAATTATCAAAGGGAGCAGTGAAGGGATCTCTCAAAGGCTCTTTTTGAGAGTAACGCTGTGTGCAATCTTACGCCGGAATTAGTAGTTGTTCTGTTGTTCCCCCAAAAGATCGTCATCATACCCTATTGCCCTCCCTTCGGACGTGTAGCGATATATGCTTGACGCATTTTTCAATGAAATTGACTGCAGGCTAACGGTCCCCCAGCGCTTGGCAATAAACATAGAGACATTTGCTAAGCGGATATGGCACTACAGCCAGGGCACAGACTGCACAAAAATAAACATAAAAAACTGTAAAAAACAACACTTTTTCCACAGAGTATTGACTTTCAGTAGTTCTGATACTATTATTAGATTATACTTCTTACGGAATCCGTAAAAAGTATAGTTAGAAAGGATGGGCGCCTGTGGTAGAGAGATTTGATCTTCAAAACCGAAGGTTACTGCTCCTGCGCTTGTTGGACTATGGAAACGCCACCAAGCAAAACTTAGTGCAATGGACGGGGCTAAGCAATACGACCGTATCGGACACAATTAACGCCATGCTCAAGACAGGATTTGTGCGCACAGCCGGTATGCAGAGGTCTATCGGAGGCCGCCGTTCTGTGATCTATTCCATCAACGGGGAATATGGGCAGTTTGCCGGCGTGGAGGTGTGGGGCTCGGGTGTGCGCATCACCTTATGTGATGCGCGGGGACAGATCAAAAGTCATTTTCAAGTCCCACGCCGTCCTGATGAATTGTCTATCAATCTGCTCTACCGTTCCATCGACCTGCTGTTAGAGAAGCCGGAAGCGACGAACGTCCTTGCCGTGGGTATCGGAGTGGAAGGGCAAATCGATCACCTCACCCAGACTGTTTTGAAAAGCGATGTGCTCAGTTGGAAAAACGTACCGCTAAAGGAGATTGTTGAGCGGCGGATCTATGTACCTGTATTCATCGACAGTACGATTAATGGACAGATATCCCTTCGCAAATATACCCAGGGAGCCCAATGTCCAGAGCATTTTATGGTTCTGGACGAACGATTTCCTTATAAAGCGGCTATATGCCTGGATGGACATGTGTGCCGCGGGCGTGCTAACCAATGCGGCGCCGCAGTCAGCTTCGCCGCACTCGTCAAGCAGGTCAACGGGCTGTGGGGCCTGCTGGGCTTAGACCAGGTCTGGATCGCTTGCCAGTGTACAAGTCAAATGAAGGAGGTGGAACAGATCCTTGGCCCGATCGGTCGCGGACCGATCGAGGTATATCTGTCAGATCCGGCTGAGCTTGCCTGGGGGATGGCACTGGAGGCGGAGACGAAATGGTTCGGGACGATCTATTCCTGTACGAAAAATCGCGTCTATCCTCCGCAGTCTACTTCATGACTGTATGACGGTGGAAAGTATGGTAGCCGTATAGAGAATAGACAGGCCGACAACATCATCTTGACTGAAAGAGGAGGAATAAACATGACTGTGGCATTGATCGTCGTGGTGTTCATCGTATTATGTGCTTTGATGTATACAAAAAAGCTGAACGCAATGTTTGCCCTGCCCATCATGGCGCTGTTAATCGCCATCATAGCTGGAATCCCTTGGGCGGACACAGTGGATGGCGAGACGACTGTTTCCGGGATTCAGTCGTTGCTGTTCGTCAGCGGACCGTTGCGCCTGGGTTCCACCATCATCACCTTCATCTTCGGCGCGATTCTGTCCCAGCAGGTGAAGAACGCGGGCATTGCAGAGGCTGTGGTCCGGAAGGTATCTGAGATGGCCGGAGACCGCCCGCTTATCCTGAGCTTGGCTCTGTATATCGTGCTGGCCTTACTGTTTACGACCCTGGGCGGACTGGGTGCGATCATGATGCTGGGCAGCATCGTGCTTCCTATCATGATCAGCCTTGGGGTTACGCCCCTAGCGGCAGCGGGGATCCTGCTGTTTGCCACCAGCGTGGGCGGAGTGTTTAATCTGGCCAACTGGAGCCTATATATCGACACTCTGGGCCTCTCTGTCGAGACTGTGCGTGGCTTTGCTTGGTTTGCAGGCATTATTTTCGGCCTGGCCGGGGCGCTGTTCTGCATCATCGAGGTCAAGTTTGGCGGTCTGAAGAACCTATTCCGGAAACATCGCCGGGATACGGCGAAAAAAGTGGCCTGGCCCATGCCTGCCCAGGAAGAGGGAGCAAAGGCACCTAAAGTGCGCTGGTTTGCCATGCTCACCCCGCTGATCCCTCTCGTGGCTGTCCTCGGCTTTGGGCTGGACATTAACGTTGGATTCGTCATCGCTATTGTCTACTGCTTTATCACCACACTAGGGAAGGGCAGTATGCAGCGCATGAGCAAGGCTATCACGGAGGGCATCTCCAATTCCGCCGGCGCCATCTTCCTACTGATTGGGATCGGCATGCTCCTGGTGGTGGTGATGGACGCACGCGTCTCCGCCATTCTTGGCCCTGCTATGGCTGCAATTCTGCCCAGCACAGCGGTCACCTTTGTGATTTTCTTCTCCATCTTAGCCCCGCTATCTCTCTATCGTGGCCCGTTGAATATCTGGGGGCTCGGTCTTGGTCTAGCCGGTGTCATGCTCAGCGCTGGTAAGCTTGGTGCCACAAGTATCATGGCCGCGCTGATGACCACTGGTCAGATCCAGGGTGTGTGCGACCCCACCAACACACAAAATGTCTGGACGGCTTCCGCTACTGGCGTCGACGTCAACGATATCATGAAAAAGACCCTTCCCTATGTTTGGGTCGGTGTTGTCATTGGCCTGATCGTCGCAGCTGTTATGTACTTCTAACGACACTTCAGCCCGTCGATCCGGGGAAGCCAAAAATCGGCTTCCCCGGATGTCTGTACACGGGGTCATCGCTCCGGTCAGTGTGCTGAGAAAGGAACAAGTCATGCAAAACAGGAAAATACGGATCGGGATCGATGTTGGCGGGACTTTCACCCATGCGGTGGCATTGGACCATCAAAGCTACGAGGTAATCGCACACGCAGTGACTCCTACCACTCATTCTTCACGCTACTCAGTTTCAGAGGGGATTATCAAAACCTTCCAGGATGTTCTAGTACAGACTGGGGCCGCCCCGGAGGACGTGGTGTTCGTCGCGCACAGCACCACCCAGGCTACGAACGCCCTTCTGGAGGGCGATGTGGCAAAGGTTGGGGTCGTTGGGATGGGACGGGGCCTCGAAGCCATCAAGGCCAAGACCGACACCATGATTGCGGACATCCCCCTCAACGAGAGCAAAGCGCTCCATACGGCCCATAGTTTTTTGAACACCGATCCAAAGGAATTTACACAGGCGAAAATCAACCAGGTCATTGAAGAACTGCGCAAAAAGGGGTGTAGCGTGATCGTAGCTAGTGAAGCCTTTGGAGTGGACGACCCGCACCGGGAGGATATGGTCACCAGTTTGGCCCAGCAGTTGGGCCTTCCAGCCACCGCCAGCCATGAGATCAGCCAGCTGTACGGCTTGAAGGTCCGTACCCGCACTGCGGTAATTAATGCCAGTATCCTGCCGAAGATGACCCAGACCGCAGACATGACCAACGAGAGCATCCAGCGCAGCGGCATCACCGCGCCGCTGATGATCATGCGCAGCGACGGCGGCGTGATGGACATCCAGCAGATGCGCAAGCGCCCCATCCTGACACTGCTCTCTGGGCCCGCTGCTGGTATCGCCGCAGCGCTGATGTATGCCAATGTCTCCGATGGCATTTTCCTGGAGGTAGGCGGTACCAGCACCGATATCTCGGTCATTCACAACGGAAAGGCCATGGTCAAAAGCGCTAGCGTCGGTGGCCACAGCACCTTCCTAAAAACATTGGACTCCCGAACGGTGGGGATCGGCGGAGGCTCCATGATCCGCATCGACAGTGCCGGCCAGGTCCGGGACGTGGGGCCGCGTTCGGCTCATATTGCAGGACTAACTTATCTGGCTTTTGCCGAGCCTGAGGAACTGCAGGATGCCAGGCCCGTCCTTGCTGCTCCGATAGAGGGCGATCCTCCTGACCATCTGATGATGGAAAATCCAGCCGGGAAACGGTTTGCCGTGACCCTCACTGATGCGGCCATGATGGCGGGGGCCGTCCAGCCAAGCGACTATGCCTTTGGAAACCTGGAAAACGTCCGACTCTGCTTTGACAAGTTGAGCGAAGAATACGGCCAGCCGCCTCAGGCCTTCGCTGAAGCCGTGCTGGACAAGGCTATACAGCGGGTGGACGCCACGGTGCAAGCGCTCCTGCAGGACTACCAGCTCGACCCAAAGCTGCTCAGTCTCGTGGGGGGCGGGGGCGGCTGCACCACGGTGGTGCCCTGGCTGAGCCGCCATACCGGGATCCGCTATGTGATTGCCGACAAGGCAGAGGTCATCTCTGCTATCGGAGCGGCGATGGCTATGCTGCGTGATACGGTAGCCCGCACTGTGATCGATCCCACCCCGGAGGACATCGCCGCTATCCGTCGCCAGGCCGTGGACAGCCTCATCTCCATGGGGGCCGCACCTGACAGTATCGAGGTACAGATGGAGATCGACCAACAGAAAAACATCGTCCAGGCCACCGCCACAGGAAGTCTGCAGATGGAGCAGCAGGACCTCGGCATGGGCAGAGCCAGCCAGGAGGAACTATCCCAGATCGCCGCAGACTCTCTGCGGGTCCAGCCTGGGCAGGAGACGCTGGCCGGGCAGACGGAGGGGCTATTTATCTTTTCTTCTGTACGCAGGGTCAGCCGGCTATTCGGTCTGTTCCACCGGGATGAGCAAGATTTCCGGGTGCTGGACAGACGTGGGGTGGTCAAATTGCAGGTCAACAACGGGCAGCTTCTGTGCACAAGCGGGGGGCGGTTCTCTGCCGACCTTGACGCCTTTTTGCAGGAGGTATCCAGCTATAACGATGCCGGGCAGATTTTACCTGAGGTGTTTGTCCTTCACGGCAGCCGCATCGTGGACCTGTCCTCCGTCCTGGTCCACGATCAGGTCATGCAGCTGGCAGCTTTAGAACTGGAGGGAGCCGCGCCGGATACACCGATCTGCGTCCTGACCCATCCGCGCAAGTAGAGGTACGGCCCGGACTGCAAAGCATAAACGCCTATCCGTAAATAGGAGGAACATACCATGGATCAATTCAAACAATTTCTGTTGGAAGGCCGCTTTCCACTGGTGATGAGCCTGCCGCGCAATGACCCAGCCCTGGCTGAGGCCGCATGGAAAAATGGGGCGGATGTGGTGAAAGTCCACGTCAACGTCAAGCACCACGCCAGTCAGACCCTGTTTGGCACGTTTGAAGAGGAGCGCAGCGCCATCGAGGCCATGCTGTCCGACGCAAAGGGACCCATGGGGATCGTGCTGGGGGCGGAGTGCGCCGCGGCAGAGCAGACGCTGCCGTTGGCAGTGGCCTGTGGGTTTGATTTCTTATCTCTATACGGACATCATACTGCACCTCGGGTTCTGGCAGCGGATGGCATTTCCAAGATGATCGCCCCTGACTACACTTGGGCGGACTGGGAGATCGAAGGGCTGCAGGCTGTGGGGGCAGATATCCTGGAGGCGTCCGTCATGCACCCAGACAGCTATGGACAACCCCTGTCCGCCCGGGAGTTAATCCGTTACCAGCATCTGTCCCGGCTGAGCCAGTTGCCCATCGTAGTCCCCACCCAGCGTGCCATCCGGCCAGATGAAATAGCATCTCTGCGGTCCTGCGGTGTGAAAAGCTTGATGATTGGCGCGGTGGTGACGGGGAAAGATGCCCAGAGCATTGGAGATGCAGTCGCCGCCTTCCGCAGGAGCATCGACGAAATGAGGAAGCAGGTATGAAACTCGTCATTCTCCCCTTGGACAGCCGTCCCTGTACCTATGATTTTCCCATCCATTTGGCTCGTGGCGGAGGGCTTGAACCATGTGCGCCTCCGCTGGAGCTAATGGACTGGTACCGCTGCCCTTCTGACTTTCATAAAATTTCCGCCTGGCTGGAGGAGTTCTGTGCAGGGGCTGACGCGCTTATATGCTCCATGGATCAGCTGGCCTATGGGGGCCTGCTGGCCTCCCGTTCCATGGATACGTCAGAGAGCGAAGCCCTGCAGCGGGCGGAGTTCCTGAGGAGGCTGAAGCAGAGATACCCCACACTGGACATTTATCTGTCCAGCGTGATCATGCGCACCACAGTGAGCACTCTGCGCCAAGAGGACGTGGTCTGGTGGGAAAAGGTGGCACAGTATTCCCAACTGTCCGCCCAGCCAGGCCAAGAGGCTAAGCGCCATCTGGCCCAGCTGGAGCAGCAGATCCCAGACCGGGTGCTCCAGACCTTCTTATCCGCCCGCAGGCGGAACCATCGGATCAACCAAAAGGCTGTCGAGCTGCTGGCCGATGGGGTGGTGCGGGAGGTATGCTTCCTGCAGGAGGACTCATCCCCACTTGGGATGCACCGGGCTGAGCAGGAGCAGCTCTGGGCGCTGGCGGAGGCCCGCCGTGTCGCCCGGCATGTCAGCATCCACTGCGGAACTGACGAGTATGCCAGCGCGATGACAGGGCGGCTTGCGGCTCAGCAGGCCCAGCCTGAGGGAACGGTCCTCCGGCTGTATGTGGAGTGGCTGGCCGGTGATAAGCAGTTCACCGCAGAGTACGAAGACAGAGCATTTGCCCAAAATCTGGATGCCTATTTGGAGACCTGCCGCATCCAGCGGGTCATGAGCCTGGAGGATGCCCAGGCCATCCTGGCAATCTATGCGCCGGAGGATGGACAGCGCGACTTGGCCATCGCCCCGGAGAAGGCGGTATGCACCTATACTCCAGAGCGGCTCGACCAGATCCTACGGCGGCTCCGTGCCCTTTTGGATACCGGGATTCCTGTGGGACTGCTGGATATCTATTTTGCCGGTGGTGGGGAGGGCTGTCTGCTGCGCCTTGCCGCCCAACAAGGGCTGCTCCTGCGGCTGGCGGCCTATGCAGGGTGGAACACTGCCAGCAACTCTCTGGGCACCATCCTGGGCCAGCTCCTGGCCGGGAGCTCTTCCGGAGCGGGACGCCGTCTGGATCGCTTCACCAAAGAGCGCCTGCTGGACGATTGGATCTATCAGGCAATCGTGCGCCCCCAGTGGAACCAAGAACTGCGGGCTGCCGGTGTGGATGTCTGGAATCTTCCGGACGTCGATGCTGCCAACGCGCGGTTACAGCAGCTGATGGAGCTGGCCCCGGAGACCAAACAGGTGTGGCCAGGACAGATGTGCGCCCAGCTCCGTTGGCCCAGGACCTTCGAGGCGCACGTCTCGATACAGGAGGAAAGCCAATGAAATATGATGTGATCATAGCGGGCGCCGGACCCAGCGGATGCATGGCGGCGCTGGCAGCTGCCCGTATGGGAGCAAAGGTCCTGCTGATCGAAAAAAATGCCTACCCTGGCGGGGCGAATACTGCCGCTATGGTGTGTCCTCTCATGACCTTTCATTCCGGAAGCAAGCAGATCGTGAAAGGCATCGCCCAGGAGGTGATTGACCGGTTGGCAGAAAAGGAAGCGACGCTGGGCCACATCCCGGATCCGCTGGGCGTCACCTCCACGATCACCCCCATTGAACCAGCGGCCCTGCGTCTAGTATATTTTGAAATGTTCGCCCAACAGCCAAATATCACCCTGTTGCTCCACAGCTTCCTATGCGGTGTGGAAGTGGAGGCGGGAAACATCACTCGGGTCACAGTGGCAGGGAAGAACACCACCACATCCTATCAGGCCAAGACCTTCATCGATGCGACCGGGGATGGCGATTTGGCTGCATTGTGCCATGTGGGGTTTGACAAGGGCCGTCCCTCGGATGGCTATACACAGCCGATGTCCATGATCTTCAAGGTGGGCGGGATCGACTTTGGGAAAGTGATCTCATATATGAGACAAAACCCGGAACAATTCATCCTGCATAAGGATTACAAACAACTGGATCGATATCTTGCTGTATCTGGCTTTTTTGATATCGTACGGTTGGCCAAGGCCTGTGGAGACTTCAATATCCCCAGGGATCGTATTTTGTTTTTCCAAGGGCTGCACCCAGGCGAAGCGTTCATCAACACCTCAAGGATCATCAAGCTATCCGGCCTCTCTGCACACGACCAGACCATTGCAGAGGCAGAGGCCGCCAGACAGGTGGAGGAGCTTCTGGCGTTCTTCCGAAAATATCTGCCTGGGTTCGAGTCCAGTTATCTTGCAGCCATCGCTGATGTGACTGGGGTCCGAGAATCCCGTCGGATCCACGGGAGGTACACCCTTACAGTGGAGGATGTATATGAAGAGCGGACCTCCAGCGAGGGTGTGGCAGTGTGTGCCTTTCCGATCGACATCCATGACCCGACGGGAGCTGACCTGCAGTGGGTGCGCCGAAAGCAGGACTTCTGCTACGATATCCCCTATGGTGTCATGGTTCCCCAAAAAATCGGCAATCTCCTGGTTACGGGACGGTGTATCTCGGCTACCCACGAAGCCCTGGCCTCCGCACGCATCTCCGCCACGGCCATGGCCCTCGGGCAGGCGGCAGGCACCGCAGCCTGCCTTGCCCTCGACCAGAAGGTCGCCTTCGACCATCTGGATGTAGCCCACCTGCAGCAGGAACTGCGCAGGCAGGGTGCAATCCCCACCAAGGCCGACCTATCATGAGCGGTAGCATCCGTCGGGATTCGCTCCTGCGTCTGGTCGGTCGAGGTCCAGAGTGGTTGGACGAACAGTTCACGCTGCGCGGCTGCACGGCCCAAGTCCTCTCCCTCAGACCACAAGTTGCCCAGATCGGCTTCCAATGTGCCCAACGTGTCTGGGATAAGCGGCAGAGCACGGTAGACAACCTGGCGCGACTCGGGATTGCTCAGGTGCGCTGGATGAGCCCGATGGAAGAGTTGGCCTATCAGGCGCGTGCCATCTATGACCCGCAGTCCGCTCAGATCTTGGTCCATCGGTCCCATCTGGAAGAAATGGCCGAAGTCCAGCAGCTTTTAGGTGTAGAACTTTTCACGCAAGAGGGACTCCTGGACCGTCTGTTGGCCCACGAATGCTTCCACCATATTGAGGAGACCCAAGGCATGCGGCTCAATGAGCATCTCTGTGTTGATGTGGAGTTGCCCCTAGCCCTGCGTGATGTGGGGGCCCACGCCTTCTCCAATGGCATATTCGGCCTGCCCCCCTGTCAAGCGGTGGATCTTCTTTGGCTAGCTGTCTATAAACCCGAGGTCATATCATGCTTCTAGGCTATTATCGTATACAGTTGTTTCCTATTCCGTACAGGAGTTGTCAATGCATAAACTGCAAGTCGGCCAATATTTGAAGTAAAGTAGCCATTAAAAACAAGATGACTTTTGCGATAGTTTTATTGCCAGGGCAGGACAGTCACATCGGCTGTCCTGCCTTGTTTAATATTTTGATTGGAATCTACCTCTCTCTTTGCGTCTACCGTATCTTCTTTGTCAATCTGACTCGTAGGTTAGATACGATTTCCCATCCTGTCCGTTCCCCTCTGCGCTCCCATATGGGCCATAGTTTGGGTCAGAGGAAAACGGAAAAAACAAACTACTCGAAAAAGTGCTCAAAAGCAGAGAAAAGCCGTGCAGATCATGTGGATCCGCACGGCTGTGTATGAACGCTAATCAAAAATGGCTCGGATGCTAGATGCCTCAATGTCCCCTGGGTGTCATCACCGAAGGTGCCCCTAGATATCTGCTAAGTGACAGCCATTGCAGATCCCGCATCTCGTTACATTTTCATATGAAAATACTCCTCCGCGTTCTTCCAGAAAACACGGTCCAGATCTTCTTCTCCTAGCCCCAGAGATTCGATGAAGTCAACGTTTTCATTTAGGCTCTCCATCGGGTAATCGGTACCAAACAGAATGTGTTCGATCCCAAAGACATCCTTTGCACACTGAAATGCCGGGGCCAAGAAGTTCCCGCTGGAGGTAATCCAGATGTTCTCTTTGAAATACTCGCTGGGGAGTTTCTGATTCCTCGCCTTGCCTGTAATCTTTTGAACCCGCAGAGAGTCATCCATTCTCCGTAGTATCATGGGAAAGCACTCGCCCAGATGGCCGATGATAACCTTTAGAGTTGGAAGACGGTCAAAAATTCCCGCAAAGATCATCCGTGTGAGTGTGATCGTCACATCAACGGCAAATCCTAAGCCTGAAGTGACCATCGCGGGTCCATATCCATGAAGATCCGGGATTTGGGGAACACTGGGATGGATATATACCGGCATATTTAGTTGAACCGCTCTTTCCAACACCGGGAAACAAGCCTTATCGTCAAGTCTTTTATCTCCAAAGTTGGAAAATGCATTCCATCCAAAGTATCCTAACTCATCGTGACATCTGGTTAATTCTTTCACAGCAAACTCTGTGTCATGCATGGGCAGTACTGCGTAACCTCCAAATCTGTGTGGATACTTTGCAATCACTTGTGCTAACTCATCATGGTTGGCCATGGCCAACTTTTGACTAGTTTGGGCA
Source organism: uncultured Eubacteriales bacterium (assembly GCA_900549885.1). GTDB lineage: Bacteria > Bacillota > Clostridia > Oscillospirales > Oscillospiraceae > Enterenecus. The sequence goes on from URQA01000009.1 coordinate 13,978, forward strand.
TCAAATTGACCAATCCCAAGAGAAATACTTAGGAAGCACTTATCCACCCCTGCCTCGTCCATATCCTTGAGCCGTTGTTCGCCAAGTTCCAGAAGGCGAGACAAGATCGCTCCGATAGGCAAAAAACCGTCATTGCCATGATACATGATTCCAGTTTTTTTGTCATAATGCGGAACCCCTGTATGCTCGGAGGCCGCATCTATATAAGAACGGACATAATAGTGAGATTCAAAGTCAATTTTCTTCATATTTCTCGACTCCTACTCAAAAATCCGCCCGTTCCGGGAACGATCCCGGAACGGGCGCTCGTAATATATTAGCCTTATTAAGAAATATCTGCTGCTGTGTACAGTATTATGGCAATATTCTCTGCTTTCTGTGCTAGTGTCCAGCGCTTAGAACTCCGCCTCATACTCGTCGACATTAGACGCGTCGATCACAGGGCACTCGATATGCTGATCATACTCAATGGTCTCGCCGGCCTCATTTGCAAGAATGCACTCAATGACTCGATCCGCCATCATTCCGGTAGAGGTAAATACGGACACCATCTTGCCTTCCTTGATTGCATCGTAGGAAGCCTCACAATAAACAATGGAATAGACCTGGACATCATCTCTATCAGCTTCGTCCAGGGCGGCAACAGCGCCAAGCGTCAAGTTGTCAGCAAAGCCCATGACAACATTGACTTGGTCTCCGTAAACAGTCAGGAAGTTCTCCATCGCAGTCTGCGCGTCCGCGCGGCTGGAATAAGCCCACGCAATATCGCCCAGCTGAGTCAGATTTTCATTTCCTGCAACCAAAGCGTTAAATGCCTCTGTACGCACGATGTAATCCGCCTGAGTAGGCACGCCGCCAATTTCCACAATGTTCAACTGGGTATCTGGATTGTGCTCAATCATGTAGTCATAGATGGCATTGATGATTTGTGTGTTATCCACGCCCACATAGCAAAGGGCATTGTCCTCTGTGCCTTCAGACAGGGCGATGTGTACAATGATCACAGGAACATCTGCCGCAGCAGCCTCTTCCAGCCAGTCAACCGCCAAAGTCGGGTCGCCCGGCATCAGAAGGAGGTAGTCCGGCTGCATGGAAATCAGCTGGGAAACCTGTTCTCCCTGGAGTTCCGTATCGCCCTCTGCGGTGAGCATATTGAAGGTCCACCCCTGGGCCTCCACCCGGTCCTGCAGATTATCCGCAAGGGCCTGGGTCAGCGGCGCCAAAGAATACGATACACAGGAATACGCAATCGTCAGCGGCTCGGTGGTATCCGGCGTATCAGAAGTTCCGGCGTTACTTGCATCAGCCGGAGAGTTGGTGGTATCTCCGTTGGAACCACAGGCAGAAAAAGCGAACATGAGGGATATTGCAAGGAGCAGCGCGATGATCTTTTTCACTTTCATTTTTTCCAATCCTTTCTTCTTATTTGTCAATAATACGTATCCACGCATCATTGCTCTTTTTTGATTGCCGTGAATTTGTCGATAATCAGGATAATGACTAGCAGCGCCCCTGACACAAAATCGACCCAAGCGGTGGGGATCAACATCTGATTCATGGCAGTGGAGATAAATCGCATGATCAATATACCGATCAAGACATTGACCATAGTTCCTTTCCCGCCGGCCATCTTGACCCCGCCGATCACGCAGGCAGAAATGGCCAGTACGTTCTTACCCTCGCCCTGGGAGTAAATCGCGGCCCCAGAGCGGGATGCCATAAACAGCCCGCCGATTGCACAGCACAGGCCGCAAATCAGGTACGCCAGCACCTTGGCGTGGTCAACACTGATACCAGCCAGCGCACCCGCTTCGCTGTTGTCGCCCGTGATATACAGGCTGATGCCGGTCCGTGTCCTTTTCATAAAGATGTATAATACGATCAGGGCTGCAACAAAAATCAAGACTGTTACGCTTAACGCCCGCATATCAAACAGCTGGTTATTGTACAGCACGTTCTGCAATGTCTTGCGGAGATCACCGTCTGGATAGAAGGCCCCGCTCCGCGTAAAATAGTAAACGATCCCTTGGTAGATGTAGTTGGCAGCAATCGTCGCGATTAACGGTGTAATACCTAGTTTTACAACAGTAAATGCGTTAAATAGGCCCATCGCAGCCCCCGCCACAAGGGTCGCAACACAAGCAAATAGAAAATTTCCATTCGTCATGTTGAATACAGAGACAGTGACGATGGAACAGGTGGCCGCCTGGAATCCAATGGAGAGGTCGATGTTGCCAGTCACCAGCACAACGCCCAGTCCAACTGCGAGAATGCCGTAGATGCTGGCTTCCAGGATGACGGTATCAAACTGCCTCGTCATGCCATCGACAAAAAAGGATGACAGGATCGCCATTAGCACCAAAATGATAATTGCGTTGTCGTTTTTTAAAAAGTTAATGACTTTGTTTCGGGATGCAAGCACGACTTAGCCCCCCTTTTTCTCTTTGGCTGCATCAATCGCCAGCGCTGCGATCAAAATCAGCCCCATCACGATCCACTGCATATAAGTGTTCAGTCCAAGGAAGGTAAATCCCGTCGATATGAACCCGATAAACAGGAAACCGATGATCGTCCCCCAAACAGAGCCCTTGCCGCCTTTGATCGTACATCCGCCAAGTACGACAGCCATGACCACCAGCATCTCATCACCGGATGTCAACTGAGGATTGGCCGCCACAGAGCGCGCAATATACAGGATAGAGGCAACGGAAACCGCCAGTCCCACCAGGCAGTAACACAGGAAGATATACAACTGTGAATGGATTCCAGAAAAGCGTGCTGCCAGAGGATTCGAACCGATGGCCCTGAGTCTGCGGCCAAACACGGTCTTGCTCATGACGATCCCCAAGACGATGACAAATACGATCATGATAAAAACTGCAGTGGGAATAAAGCCCAGCACAAAGCCGCCGCCCAACATGTCAAATACCGGCTCCTGGACACGAGTGGTGGAACCCGGCGCAATAATCAGGGTAAGCGCCCCATAGACAGATCCCATGGCAATCGTCGTGATAAAGGCATTCAGCTTCATACCCGCGACAAACAGGCCATTGATTGCCCCGCATACAAGACCTAGAAGCAACGTAACGATGATGGCCACCCACGGCCCGTACTGTGTCAGCTGAGCGCAGATGACCGCCAATAACGTCAACAAGCTGCCCACCGAGAGGTCAATGTTTCCAGTCATGATCACAAAGGTCATCGCAGTGGCGATAATGCCAATGTAACTTTGCTGGCGAAGGACATTCATGATGTTGGTATAGGTCAAGAAAGTACCGCCGGTGACAAAAGGCGCGACCACACTGATTAAAATGATGTATACGATCATAGCAATCAGCACACCGCTGCCGTTGAGGGACGTATATTTGCTCCATACACGTCTCATTGCGCTTCCATTTTTATTTTCCATGACATACCGCCTCCTTTCTCACTGGTCAAGTTTGCCAATCGCAGCGGCAAGCACCTTTTGCCGGTCCAGATGTTCCACTGGGAACTCTGCAGTCAGCTTACCTTCACAAATAGTGATGACACGGTCACAGATCCCCATAATCTCTTCGATTTCAGATGAGACAACTATGATCGCCACTCCCTGTTGTGCGAGGTTGTTGAGCAGTCCGTAAATCTCGGCCTTAGACCCCACGTCGATGCCTCTGGTTGGTTCGTCCACGATCAGCACTTTCGGCGCAATCATTAGCCACTTGGCAAGGACCACTTTCTGTTGGTTCCCGCCGGAAAGATTGCCAACCAACTGATAGACCGAAGGTGTTTTGATGGACATGCTCTCCACATATTTCATTGCCACTTCTTCCTGTTTTCTTTTACTGACAAAGCCCATCTTGGCAAACTTTGAGATCTCTACCAATGTCATATTGAGCAGGATGGAGAGCCGCAGCATAAGGCCCTCTTTCTTTCTGTCCTCTGTACAAAACCCCATTCCGGCGTGGATGGCTCGGCTGGGAGAGTAGGCTTGCAGTTTTTTCCCATCCAAAGTGATCTCGCCTGAGTTGTATCTGTCCGCTCCGAAAATAGCTCGCATGATCTCTGATCTCCCTGCACCGACTAGCCCAAAGAAGCCGACGATCTCTCCCCTTCGAATGCTAAAGGAGATATCCTTGAATATGTCACTGCGCGATAAATGCTTGACTTCCAGAACCGTATCCCCAATCTCGGCTGGCGCTTTGTTATATAAATTCTCCAATGGCCGCCCGATCATGTGGGCAATCAGCTGCTCTTGCGTGGTTTCCTCCTTGGCTGTAGTGATGATGTTCTGCCCGTCTCGAATCACAGTGATGCGGTCAGAGAGATACATCACCTCATCCAGCTTATGGCTGATGTAGACGATACTAATCCCCTTGGCTTTCAGCTTCAGAATTATCTTGAATAGGGTATCTGTCTCCGCCTCTGATAATGACGATGTAGGTTCGTCCATGATGATTGCCCGGGCATTTCTGGTCAGGGCCCGCCCGATCTCAATCATTTGCTGCTGGCCGACGGACAGATATCCGCACAAGGTCTTTGGTGAAATGCTTTCCATTCCAAGTTCTTCTAATATCTCTCTTGAGTCCTTGTAGAGTGTTGGGTAGTCTATGAAGCCGCCCTTAACCGGGAGATTCCCTATGTAGAGATTTTGTGCAATATCCAGCTGAGGTGCGATGGACAACTCTTGATAGACACAGGAAATACCGGTCTCTATCGCCTCATGAGTAGACTTGAAAAAGACTTCCTTCCCATCCACCAGATATGCTCCGCTAGTGCGCTCGTGGGCACCGGTCATCACCTTGATTAATGTCGATTTTCCAGCGCCGTTCTCCCCGCAGAGGGAGTGTATTTCCCCGGGATAGAGATCAAAGTCGACTTCATTTAATGCCTTCACACCTGGAAATACTTTTGTGATCTTCTTGAGTTCTAACAGCTTCTCGCGCGGCCCCGTCATATCAAAACACCTCGCTTTTGATTGTCAACTGGTCGTTAAATTTGGATAACGCAAAGCACTCTTTTTGCCTTCTTTCACATATCCCTCGTATTTATTCTACATTTTTTGTTCATAAAGTAGAAATACCAATATCGCATTAAAGTAATAAAAGGGGATGTCTATCTATGTCATATGCGCATTAATAAAGGGGATAGTTAGGCAGGATCAAATTTCAGAGCTTTTAGCAAACATGGCCAAGACGTTTTGTGGCAGACACTACTTCTTCAATATAGTGATGGACAAAAGGACCTTTGTTTTGTACCCCCCAAACTAAACGTAGATCAGACTGGATATGGTAATCTTTGATTTTTACCGTCTTTAATTTGGAGAAATGTATTAAATATGGGTCAAGCATAGAGGATAAGATAGAGATGCCTCCCCCCCCCTGGACCGAGGTAAGTAACGAATCAATTGAAGACGGTAGGTTACTGAATTTTGGAGTATATCCGAAAATCGTGGCCATTTTTAATATTTCGTCTCTTAGATCATTTCCTTCATTGCCTAATGTAATAATCAATTCATTTTGAAGTTCCATGGCTGATACTTCATGGTGCTTTGCAAGGAAGTGATCTTGATCGACAACAACTTCCGCCTCACCGGTGAGCAGTTTCATATCTGTCAAATTCTCTATTCCCTCAAACTTCTCCAGATTCAGCACAAAAATAATATCTACCAACTTTTTTTTGAGCGCAGCGACCGAATTTTCTCTGGGCAAATCAAACGCCTGAATCTTTACATGGGGATATTTAGCACGGAAAGTATTCATAGCGTTTTCCCGGATGTCAAATGCGAATGGCCCAGCATACCCGATCCTGAGTACCTCTTCTTTGTCCTCATCGAGCCGTCTCATCTGTAAAATCAAATTATCATAGTCTGCTGCCAGTTTTCTCGCTCCGGCGAGAAAAACCTTGCCGTCTGGTGTCAACTCAACCTTACGGGTCGTTCTCTCAAACAAACGGGTCCCTAACGTCATCTCCAGTTCTGCGATATATCGGCTGAGCGCAGATTGACTAATGTGCATTAACTCTGCTGTTTTGGAATAATTCAGGTTTTCTGCTAATGCATTAAATAGTTTAATGCGTTCAAGATCCAATCGTTTCACCCCCAGATTTGCACCATATCATTGGACAAAATCAGTATTTTGTCCTACATACTCCGGCATGGCCGCCGCAAAAAAAGAAACCCTCCTACATATTTCATGCAGGAGAGTTACAAGAGCGTGTTTCATAAGCCTGATCTCACGAAATTAGGAACAGGCTTACTTTGTTATACGCAAAATATGATAGCACCTTGCCATTTGCGCCTTAATGTGTTAAAATTTCAGTATAATAAACAATATTGTTACTTGTAGGAAAGAAACAATCAGACAAAATACTGATTTTGTCCTATTCGTCTATAAAATCAATCTCATACTATCTAAGGTTCTGATATGCTCCAGTCCAGTAGATATGAGGTAGATGCGCGTCGTCTCGATACTCGAGTGCCCTAATATATCGGCTAGTTTGGCAATATCCTGACACACTTTGTAAAAACACCGGGCGAACAAATGCCTGAGATTATGAGGAAAAACTTTTGTGCTTGCAATCCCGGTCTCTCCACACAGTAATTTCATCTCTGCCCAGATCTGTTTTCGAGATAGGCTTCCGCCACTTCTTGTGCGAAATATCTCACCAGAAATGGACTTTTGTTTTCTTGCATATGCTAGCAGTTTTTTACATAATTTTTTAGGAATAAAGATCGTTCGGATTTTTCCTTTGAGTGCAATATCTGCCTTCCCGCAGCGTGCAGCTTCCACTGTAAGGTATTTGACTTCACTAACCCGAATACCCGTAGCGCAAATAGATTCAATCAACAGCGCGAGTCGCTGTTGTCCCGTTTTTTGGGCTGCAGCAACTAGACGCTGATACTCATCTCTGGACAATTCCCGATCTTCCGACCGAAAAAGTTTGCGCTGGATGCGTAAATACTTCATACGGCAGTCAGTTCGACCCAGAAATGTAAAAAATTTGTTTAACGCGGCTAATATCGTGTTTACTGTACTGAAACGGTACCCTGTATGGATCAAGTGAGTTTTCCATTCTACCGCTGTCTCTTTATCTAAATGCCTATTTTCATCATTGAGCCATTTCACAAATGTCCGAATCGCTCGCAGATAATTTTCAATTGTACCTGGGCTTCGCTCCTCATCCTGGAGCGTTTCTTGAAATTCGGTAAGCCAATTTTCGTTTATGCTCGAACTGCTCATAAGCAACCCCCATTTTCTTAGCAATATCTGTTATTGTACCTCATAATGCGACAGATATACAAATGTATAACGGTATTTAAATACGCCCCCCTCTTCACGACCCATGGGCCAAGTGGCAGAGGGGAAACGACCCACTATTGTCTCCAAAATTGCGCCACCTTGATCAAAGGCAGCACCATTTCAAGAGACCTAGGCGAAAATTGCTAGCCCCCCAACTGCGTCTTCGGTGGAAATATCCTGCTTTATTGCAGGATCATTTCCACCGGTTTTCGTTTCTCCTTTGGTTGCAGGCACTCTCACGCCATCTAGCACCAAGGACAGTGATAGGCCATTGTCGATAAAGCCTGTCACGAACGAGGCCAGGTGGTCACCTTCTCGATAATAAGCAACAGAGGGCAGGAAGATCCGAAACAAAGGCCGCAGGTCCGGGCTGAGCTATGCTCTTGGGAGCGAAATCTGAACCACCTGACGGCGCTAGACCACACAGGGCATATCCAAGCCGTGTATCTGCAAAAATTGATTGATTCTATGCCGCAGTGAATAGCCTGCTTACCGAGAAGGACGGGGCAATCGCCTATGGCGACGTGCAGCTTCATTCAAACGGCCAAGCAAACCGCTGACTCCATAGACTGCATCATCCGATATGTCCAAAGGACAAGAAGGCCCCTGGATACGGATGCAATCCAATCCCTCACCATACCCAGCATCGGCAGTATCAAGTTGGACAAGCTGGCTACGCTTCAAATTCAACGACTTTGCAACAAGCTGAAAGCCCATGGCCGAGTCCGGCGGTATAAGCCATATTCAGCGGAAGGACAAAGGCTCGAGCGACCGTCCGAGGGCTGAAGGTTGCCCAAAATTGAAAAAAGGCGATGAAGGTGCTCCTGCGGGAACAAATCGGGAACTATCTCCGGGAGGCCGGGAAACGGAGTCTCTTCCCTGCCTTTTACCTGAAACTTACCAGCGGTCTACGCCGGGGCGAACTGCTGATCCTGCTGTGGACAGACAAGGATCTAAAAAACTAAACCATCTCCGTGACCAAGCAGGTGAACCAGATCAACGGCGAGCTGAAAGTGAGCTGGCCTAAGACCCATAACCTCATCCCTACCATTCCCATCTCAAAGTAAGAGGTAAACCTGCTGGTACTAGAACACGAAAAATTCCCCGACAATTCCTACCTTTTCCCCTCCCCTGAGATCAGCATCATGTATGCTCCCGCTGCCTTCCGACACATCCATGAGAAGCCCTTGGCAACGGCAGGCATCAAACATATTCAATTCCACGACCTCAGGGACACTTTTGCAACTCTCTCTCTGCAAAACGGGGTGAATGTAAACAATGAGGTCTAGCACCTTGGGCTACTACTCCGCAGGCTCTCCCCGGGACAACCTATACCCACACCACCCAGCGGATGCGCCTTGGTGGTGGCAGATACCATCGACAGCGTCATCGGCCACGCGATGTGATAATCTGATAAAAAAACAGGCCCGGACGATAATCACCGTCCAGGCCTGTCTAGCCTAACTATCCTCAGTACACATTCCTGTCTTATGAAATTTTTTGGTTGGATCGCCCCAGCACCCCAATTCTCCTCCTGCCTATTCCGCTCTATGCTCCCATATGGATCACGGTTTGAATTAGGGGAAAGAGCGTAGTTTATTGTTACTTTCTGAATATTTTCAACACTTTTAGATAGAGGGACAGTGCCAGAAACTTTTTTCTGCTCCGTTGTTTTCGCTCCGAGCTTTTCGAGCTTTGATCAGGATATGGCTCAGGTAAATATAGATATCCGATTTCTACCCCCGCACAGGAGCATAAACACAGGAATCACTCATTCACCGTTACTTCATTATCTGCTTTTGGGCATGATCCAAAATTTCATGGTCGGATAACTCAACACTACTTGGAGCACAATGTTGACGATATTCGCCAACGTAGGAGCCAACCCCTGCGGAATGCCAATCCTAACAAATACTTCCTGACTATACGCCGGCAGAGCTGCCGAAATAATGACCAAAACAACTGCCAACAACACATACTTGGGCACTGCACGGCAAAAACGCGCATCTGATTTGAACACCAGATTTTTTTGAACAAAGAAATTCACTGTTTGGGCGGCAGCAGTAGCTACAAGAAAGCTGAGGAAGCCACATAGACCCAGGTCACTCTCCATATTTGTGTAATGGAAAATGAAAAACTGAAAGGGCTGGTCTTTAAGCGGAGCGAACACGAAGCCGGTACACAGCCACATGACCACAAAGTTGGTAATGGTCGCGCAGTTAGACAGAATGTTGAACAGGATAAACTGCCATAAATTTGGGTGAGTTCCGATCCATCTTTTAATTGCGGTCATGCTTTTCCATCTCCTTGGGCCAGTTTCCTGGCCGTCTGTCTGGCAGCCCTCCCCTTTTGCTGCCAAGCGGATACAAAGTGCCCCATTCCACGGAAGAAATGGCCGTTAAACACCTCTACCAATGCCGCCGCCATGGCCATGTCCACCGCCCCGCCCAGCATTTTTGCCAGACCCCGGAACGGCATATTCAGGCGGAACAGAGCGTTCAGGTCCGGCGCGCCTCTGGCCTTGGCCCGATCCACCTGTCCCTTGAGGATGCGGTAGGTCAGGCGGCCCACCCACCCGTGGGCATAGCTGAGTTGGGTAAAGGTATCATTCAGTTCCAGAGGCGCTGCTCGATTCCACCGCGCCTCGGGAAGCGGCCGGCCCAGAAGAGTGGAAAATTCCCGATCTGAAACCTCTGTGATCTGGCCGTCGGCATAGCTAGGCAGACCATCCAGGTCATAAGGAAGTGGAGCTGTACTGCCCTCCAATTGGACGGTTCCGGTCAGCCGAATATCCTGAGATGAGGCTCCCACCTGGACTTCATAAGCGCCGCCCTCCACCTCCCACCGCCCAGTCTTGACATTAAAGTAACGAAATGCCTTATCGTCCAGGGGAATAAAGACGGTCCGGCTCTCTCCCGGCTCCAGCCGTACCTTGACAAAGCCCTTCAGCTCCCGGAGCGGACGGAACACCTGGCCCTCCCGGCGGGAGACATACAGTTGGGCCACTTCCTCGCCGGCAACGCCCCCCGTGTTGGTGAGAGTAAAGCGTACCCCTTCCGACGAAGCAGACAGCTGAGAATAGGAAAAGCTGGTATAGCTCAGGCCGAAGCCAAAGGGAAAACACACAGGAATCTGAGCAGTTTCATAATAGCGGTAGCCGATGTATGGACCTTCCCTGTATTCCGCAGTCCGTTCCATGCCCGGATAATACCGATGGGCCGGGGTATCCTCATAGGACAGCGGCCAAGTTTCTGCCAATTTGCCCGAGGGGTTGACTTTTCCGGTGATCACATCTATCACAGCTCCCGCGCCTGCCTGTCCACCCAGTCCGCCGTAGACCATGGCCTGGCACTGGCTCAGCCAAGGGCACTCCACCGGAGTTCCGCCGGAAAACACCACCGCCACATGGGGATTGGCTTCACTCACCGCCTGAAGCAACCGGACCTGGTTGTCCCGCAGTTTCATCGTTATGCGGTCCATACCCTCGCTCTCGGCCAACTCATCCAAGCCCAGAAACAGCAAAACCACATCCGCCCGTCTGGACAATTCCACGGCTGCGGCCAGCTTCAACGCATCCTCCCCGCCATGGCGGAGGAACCCCGGCTCATAACCTACTACCTCCAAGCCGCTGGACTTCAGGCAGTTCAGGGCGTGATCTACACGAATCGAGTGCACATTGCTGGAGCCCGCGCCTTGGTAGCGAGGTTTTTCTGCAAAGTCGCCGATAACTGCCACTCTGGTCCCCTGGGCCAAGGGCAACAACTGTGCGTCATTTTTCAGCAGCACAATAGCTGCCTGTGCTGCCTTACGGACAAATGCATGATGGCCCGCCTCGTCAAAGTGGTCCGGGGCATCGTCCGGTATGCCAATCTGATCCAGAGTCCTAAGGTACTCCTCTACCAGTAGATCGACTACCTTCTCCTCCACTCGGCCTTCTCGCACGGCATCCGCAACCTCTCGGTCGCTGCTGCCACCAGTCGCCGGCATCTCCAGATGGTTGCCCGCCAGCACGCCCGCCAGCCGGTCGTTGCTTCCGCCCCAGTCGGTAACCACAAAGCCGTCAAATCCCCACTCATCTACCAAGATATCCCGCAATAGGTGCCGATCCTCACTGGCGTAGACACCGTTGATTCGATTGTAGGATGACATGATGGATCTGGGCTTTCCTTCTTTGACCGCAATCTCAAACGCAGTCAGGTAGATCTCCCGCAGCGTACGCTCGTCTACCACACTGTCTGAGTGCATCCGCAGGGTCTCCTGGCTGTTGACGGCAAAGTGCTTGGGACAGGCGGAGATCCCATTGGATTGGACGCCCCGGATATACGCCGCGGCCAGTTTGCCCGCCAGATAGGGGTCCTCGGAATAATATTCAAAGTTGCGCCCGCATAGCGGGGACCGCTTCATGTTCACTCCAGGCCCCAGCAGTACGTTGACCCTCTGTGCCTTGGCCTCTTCCCCCAGATACCGTCCCATCTCCTCGTTCAGCTGGACATCCCACGAATTTGCCATGGTAGACGCGGTAGGATAGCAGGTCGCAGGCAGGCTTGGATTCAGGCCCAGATGATCTGCCGCTCCCGCCTGTCTCCGTACGCCATTTGGTCCATCAGCCAGGCGGATGGCAGGGATCCCAAGGCGCGGGATCGATTTGGTGGTAAACTGCGTCCCGCCGCTGAGCAGGGCGCACTTTTCCTCCAGAGACATCCGCTTGACCAATTTTTTGTATTCCATCTCTGCTGGGACTCCTTTCGCAAGCCGGGGGTATGGGGACGCCCCGCCGAAGGAGCTGCCCGGTGAAACACCGGGCAGCCCACAACGGGACCGATCGATCCCCGGCCAAGTCTTTGGGGCTGTCAGGGCTGTCCGCCTTCTGGCATGCCTTCGCCACCGGGCATGCCGCCCTTCTCTTCTTCCAAAGCTTCCTCAGGGTGTTCAGCGGCGTACTGCGCCGCCTGCCCCGTCAGCTCAGTGACGATGTCATAGTCTGTCTCCCTGGCGTTTTCATGGTCATAACTCAGGGTCAGGGTACCATCGGCGTTCTCAAAATAGACGCCGGTGCACTCCACGCCGGGCACATAGTACACCGCGGAGTTCATACGGTCGGTACTGATGTACTGGTACTCGATCTCCATGCGGAAGGTGCCGTCATCAAAGATGTCCATAGTGCCGAAAATGCGATCCGTGCTGCCGCTGCCTGGGGAAAGTTTAGGGCTGGCGGTGATGGCTCCTCCAGGGCTGGTGGCCATGATGTTGTAGGAGTACAGCGCGCCGTTCTCTGCCTGCTTGGGCGTGGCCTCAAAATAGACGCTCTTGTCCGTCTCCTCTTCCTCAGGCTCCTGAACCATGCCCGGAGGACCCCATCCGCCGCCGGACTCGGAGCCGTCGTTATACCACATGCCAGCCAGACCGCCCGCCACAGGGTCGAAGTCCTCCTGGACATGGGGAAAGTTGAAAGCCTTGAAGATGCTACTGGGGTAATAGAACTCACCGGAGATCAGGTTCTCCGTGCTGTCGGTCTCCGCCTGGCCGCCCTGGATGGAGAAGCTGGGGTTTGTCACATAATTCTCGTCCCAGGTGAAATCGGCGGTGATATCGTAGACCGTATCGGGAGATGCTTCTGTGGTGGTGGCTGTGACAGAGCTGCTGGAAATATCGGTCACATCAATGGTTACCACATCGCCGGTATCGGTGGTATTGGTCAGCGTGATCTTGATGTTGGTGGGATATGCGGTCTGACCGTAATCCATGTCGTCGATCTTGATGGCCAGCTCGCCGGAGGTGACCGTCCACATATAGCCGAAGGTAGGCTCACCGTACTCCACCGCACCGGAGACGGCATAGTCGCACTTGGCCTCCGGGGAGGCGGTGTAATCGCTGTTCTCATAGTCCGGGTAAGCTACCACCCGCACATTCCAGGTCTGGTAGGTCAGGTTTGCAAAATCGCTCAGGCTTCCGGAATAAGAAGCGCTTCCGTTCTCCGGGATCTGCTCGCTCTGGGCCACGGCCTCCACGCCGGTGGCGTCGGAATAGACATACACATAGTAGTACTGGGCATTTTCCACCCCGTCGAACGAGTAGTTGCCGTTTTCATCCACAGTGAAGTTGGCCGGAGCAGCCAGAGCATTGGCGTCCACAGTCTGGGTAGGACTGCTGTCGGCTTCCTTTTCCGCCCGGGCGCTGTCGATGGCGGTCCTGATGACGTTCCCCATCTGAGAGAAGTAGGTGTTGGCATGCTCTCCTACGGAGGTGCCGCAGCCGGCCAGCAGCAGGGCGCACGCCGCTGCGGTAAGGGGAAGCAGAAGTTTCTTTTTCCCGTTTTTCATTTTGTAGCCTCCTTTTTGCCGATAAAGCAGGAGATGATGCCGCACACAGCGGCCAGCAGGCTGACCACGATGAGGGCGACAGCGGGGATGGGACCGCCCTGAGAGTTGAAGAAATTGAACGCACCCACGATGCTGCCGTACTGTTGCAGGTTGCCCCAGGTGTCCGCCCAGACATTGAAGCTGTTGGTGAGGAATAGGCCCATTCCAAAACCGATGGCAATTACACCCAGCAGGCAGGACCAGTCGGTGACGGGGTGGTCAATGAACGCGTATACGCCCAGCAGCACCGCCCCCGCCAGCAGGCACAGGACCACCACAAAATCGGCATACTGCTCATAGGCAGCGCCATAGATGATCTCCCCAACGGCGGCGACGACGGCAAGTGCCGCTCCCGCCAGCGCGATAGTTGCGCTGACGCCTTTTCCTTTGACTGTCAACTTCATATCACTTATCCCCCTTTCGGCCGGCGGAGACCGCCTTCCGGTTGCGGCTGCCCTCCACAATGGCCAGAACCAGGCACACCACGAACAGCGCACCCACAACGATGTTGGCAGCGAACACCGCCATTTCCCAGGCGGGGACAATGGCAATGACGCTGGCGCCGTTGCCCAGGCCGTTCATTCTGGCGGTTTGGGTCATGACGTACAGATTCCGCTTGGCGGCCTGGCGCATATGCTGGAGGATGTTGCCGTCGCCGCCCTCGATGGCGTTGAGGATCCGCTGGGCGTTGGCGCCGTTGGAGTCACAGCAGCTGTAATCCATGCCCGCCACCAGCTCCTCCAGAGTGTTGTTATAATAGCCGGTGTTCACATAGCCGTCGCTGGTGACGGTGCCCTTGAAGCCCCACTCGCCCCGCAGGACGGTGGTCATCATAGCCTCGTAATTCTTGCCCAGCGTGGGTCCCACCCGGCCAGTGGTAGCCATAACGCTCAGCGCGCCGCCGGCGAAGGAGCCTTCAAAGGCCCGCAGGTACGTCTCCCGCAGGGCCTGCTCGTCCACAAAGACAGACAGGCCGGTGCGCTGCGCCTCCTGGTCATTGCAGCACATGTGCTTGACGCACATGGTCACACCCACGCCCTGCATGGCCTGGGCCTCATAGTAGCCGTTGAAGTAGTCCAGAGTAGGGTCCTCCGACCAGTACTGGCCCGCACGGCCTCCATAGGGGTGGCGGTGCAGGTTGCCAGCGCCGTACCAGATTTCATCCTTGCCGATGAGCATGCAGATCAGGCCCTCGTAATAGCCCCGCAGGGTGTTCATCTCGGTGTTCCAGGTCCGGGCGGTAAGGGGATGGGATACCCAGTGGATGGCGCCGCCAGCGGCGGTGGTATCATCGTCCGCCCGGGTGACGCCGGGTACGTCCAGCTCAGAGATGGTGTTGACGGACTTTGAGTCGGTCATCAGGTTGCAAAGCTGCTCAATAGTCAGTTGGTCCAGGAACTTGTTCCAGGTTTCATCGTCGTCATAGTCCACATTCATCATGTCCGTGAGCTTCAGGCCGTTGTCCGCCCCCTGAGTAAAATTATCCACGCTGGGCGCGTCCTCCGGCGTCTCATAGTAGTAGTTGGACAGCGCCTCCATCATCTGCTGAGTGGCGTCCAGCTGGGTCTTCTGCGGCCAGGTGCCCTCCCAATCGCTTCGGGTCATGTAGGTGTACTCATAGCCGTCGTAATAGTTCAGGTCTGCGTCGTCAAAGACGTTGCCCACTTCGGCCCCGGTGTAGATGGAGGCGCTGTACGTCTCGGCGTCTAGGGTCTCCTGGTTCCAGGTGTAGGTCTTGGCTGTGTCGCCGTCGGCGGTCATGCCGTCGGCGGTGGTGTAGCCCTTGGCGGCCAGCACGTTGTTCAGCGCGTCGTGGGCATCGCTGCCGATGGACAGGTAATAGTCGCCGGCACTGAGGATATAGGTGCCCGCGCCGTAGGTGTCATAGCTGGCCAGGAAGTAGCGCATGACGGGAATCTCCAGGGTCTGGCTCTCGCCGGGCTGGAGCAGGTTGGTCTTGCCGTAGCTCACCAGCTGGATGGCGGACTTCTCCACCAGATTCTCCCGCTCGTAGTCGCCGTAGGGGGTCTGGGCGTACACCTGGACCACGTCTTTGCCAGCCACGTCGCCGGTGTTGGTGACGGTGACGGCCACGGTGTAAGTGTCCTCCGCCTCGTCATAGGTCACGGAGTCCAGCGTCTGCTCAAACGTGGTGTAGCTCAGGCCATAGCCGAAGGGGTAGCACATCTCCTCGGCGTAGTTCCAGCCGTTGGCGCTGTTGAAGGTCCCGGCCGTGCCGTCGGCGCTTCCGGTGCCCATCACCGTGTCCTCATATCGGGTCTCGTAGTACTTGTAGCCCACGTAGATGCCCTCGGAATAGATAATGTAATAGTCGATGTTTTCGTCGCCGTTGATCTGGTCGTAGGCGTTGAGTTCATCGGCGTTGCCCCAGGTCATAACACCCTCCACGCCGCCGTTGACCACAGAGGGGGCGGAGATGGAGCTGGAGGCGTATGTATTCACCGTCTTGCCGGAGGGGTTGACCTCACCGGCCAGCACGTCCGCGATGGCAGTGCAGCCGTAGGAGCCGGTCATGCCGGTGAGCAGGCAGGCGTCCACGCCGTACTCCTCCAGGAAGCCCAGTTCCATCTGGAACTCAGAGGAGAGGACCACTACGATCTTGTCGAACACACCGGCCGCTTTCTGGTCAGCCAAATAGGAAATCAAAGCCTCCTCATTGGTGGACAGGTCCAGCATCCGCCGGGGCGATCCATCGGGATAGGTGTCATCGCTGGCGTACTGGTACACATCGTTGCCTTCGCTTCCGTTGCGGGAGATGACCACCACGGCCGCGTCGTTATAGTCGCTCTGCCAGGTGCTCTCGTGGGCAGCAACAGCGGCGATGTCCGCCTCGGCCACGCTGTTGGTCCCAGTGGAGCCTAGCTCTGGATAAACCTCATCGCACAGCACGGTGTTCACATTGTCCGCGCCGAACTGCGTCTGCATGGCGCTGACAAAGTCCACATAGGGGATGTAGTCCGGGCAACTGTTGCGGTAGATATTGGAGTTCACCGCGGCGTTGCCAAAGATGGTGAACCGGGTGCCGTCCGCCAGAGGCAGGGCAGCATTGTCATTTTTCAACAGGGTCATGCCTTCCTGGGCAATTTCTACGTTGGCGTCTGCCGCGTCGTAGTAGACTTCGATGAGAGCGGTGCTGTCATAGCCATAGTCATTTGCCCAGTATACGGCGAACTCGTCGGAGCCGCCGATGGTCTTGGTGTCCTGGATGTTCAGGTTGCTGTTGATCCAGGTGGTGTTGCCCAAGGTCAGTGTGGTGAGCGACATACAAATCAGCATGAGCACCGCCAGCGCCGCTGACAGGCCCCGAAACAAATGCTTTCCTTTTTTCATGTGTAACCTCCACGATACCATGATGTTTTCCGCCCGGGCAGACCGCTCCATTGGTCAGTCCACCCGCGGCGGAGCCGTTGAGCTGATTCCTTTCTCTTCTCCGCGCTCTCACCTTCCTGACTGTTCAAATTCCATGGGCGACCGCCGCCCATGGCACCGTTTTCAGCAGAGCGCTCTGCAAAAGGAAACCGCCCCACTCTCTGTCCCGCATTGTATCAGATTCTCCGGGCAGCGGCACACAGCCTGCGCAAATTGTTGAATTCATCCCGTATTCTGTTTTCCCTTGTCGTGTTTTTGTACAAAAAAGCCCCCCCGTTGTCCATCAACATGACAACAGGGGGCTGGTCACACCTCTTTCGGCTGGGCTGGACGGGGGAACAGCAGTTGGAGCACGAACCACTGCTTTTCCATCCGCGCCGTCACTGTGCCGCCATATTTTTTAGCTACATAGCGGATGCTTTTCAGCCCGTAACCGTGGAAGTTCCGATCCTCCTTGGTAGTCACCGGCAGGCCCTCTGAAAAGTTCAGCGAGCCTTCGCAGTAGTTCTCAAACCGGATGAGCACAAAATCCCGCTGGGCGGAGACGGACACATGGATCAGCCGTTTTTCCGGGTCCGCAATACGTTCTTCACACTCAATAGCATTGTCCAGAGCGTTGCCGAACACTGCGCTCAGGTCCATCACCTCCATGAAATCCAGCAGCGCGCCATCCGCCACGCAGGTCAGGCCAATGCCGTGCTGAGCACAGTAGAGGCTCTTGCTGGTGAGCACCGTGTCCAGCACCTGGTTGCCGGTCTTGTTCTGAGCTTCATAGGTGCGGATCTCCGCCTCCATCTGATCCAGGTATGTCTCCCGCTGCTCCGCGTCCGGCTCTGCCCGGAGCACCATGATCTGGTGCTTCAGGTCATGATATTTCCGGTTGATGAGGTCGATGCTGTCTCTGGACATCTGATATTGCTGATACTGCTTTTGCAGCACGTTTTGAACCGCCTCCAGCTCTCGCAGCACCCTCAGCTCACGGCACTGAAGATGATGGGCGTACAGGATAGCTAGGCCGCCCAGGTCCATAATGGTGCGGACATTGTAGATCTCCGGGCCGTACTGGGAGCTGAAGGGTGTCCGAATGGTGAGAAAGCTCAGGTTACTCAGCGCAAACACCGCCACACCGATGATGGCAGCCGCGCTCAGCTCCCGCCAGGTGACTTCCAGTGCGCCGCCCTTGGCGGACAGCCGCCGCACCAGCCCGCCCATCAGCAGGAACACCGCCAGATACACCGCCACCAGCAGGCCGGCCCGCATCCATGCAGACGCCTCCCGGTTCAACAGCAGAAAGCAGTAGAGCTGCCATTCCAGCGATGCGGCGAACTCTGCCAGCACGAAGGCGTGAATACAGTAATAGGCCGCATCCCTTGGACTGATCCGGCAGCAACCGGCCAGCAGGCCCAGCATCAGCAGCACCGCAGCCGCCATGCAGGGCAGCCAAAATCCGATGGGCAAATCGCCGGTAAGGATGAGAAAGGCGGTGAGCGCCGCCAGCCCCGCTCCCGCCCAAAGTCCCATCCGCCAGCCATGAAACCGCCGGGGCAGGGCCTGGATATACACCATACATGCCAGCCATTCCGCCAGGGCGGTATACAGCCGGGGAATATCGGGCAGTGTGTTGCTCATTTCATCACCTCACCCATATAGTTGGACAGCGCCTCCAAAAAGGCGTTTTTCCGAGGACGGCTCAGCTTCAACTGCTCACCCTGGACTATAGCGCAGCCGTCTTGGACGCCATCCACATGCTCCAGGTTGATGAGATAGCTGTTGTTGCCTCGGAAAAAATGCGCTCCAGACAGATGTTCTTCCGCCTGGCGCATGGTGAGGCCAGAACGGAAGCTGCCAGACCGTGTGTGAAACGTGAGATCATGGTCCTGGCTCTCCACATAGTAGATCTCGGAAGTGTCCAGCTTACGCACTCCGCCCTTCACTGGGAGGGCAATGTATTTGCGTTCCCTGCGCTTGAGCCGAGATATGGCCCGCTCCAGCCGCTGGCTGAACGCAAAATAGCTGACTGGCTTTAGCACATAATCCAGCGCGTCCACAGCGTATCCCCGAATGGCATACTGGGCCATATTGGTAATAAAAATGATAACCACCTGGGGGTCTGTTCTCCGGATCAGCTCCGCTGCCGTCATACCATCCAGAAAGGGCATCTCCACATCCATTAAAATGATGTCAAACTGGGCGTGAAAGCCCTCTACCAACCCATCCCCGTCAGAATATTCTGTGACATCAAAGGACTCCCCGAGCTGCTGGCTGAATCGATCCACGTATTCTCGCAGTTGCTTGGCATACTGCTGTTCATCTTCGACGATAGCCATACGAATCATTCAGGCACTCCCCCTTTACAGCCCCTTTATTTTCAGTATAGCATTTTTGGAAGGGCGTACACAATACCCCATCAAACTTTTTCCTCCACGTAGTAGTTCTTTATTCTATAATTGATAAAGGCATCACCGTTCCGCCGATAACGGCGGCAACACCGCTCACTCTATTTAGCTGCGGGAACCGATGTGTAAGCCTTTACCGCAGGGGCGGTTCTGTATGAGCGCCACCACTCCGCCGGGTTCACCCTGGATACCTACGCCCACGTCACCACAGCGGCCCAGAAGGAGG
>URQA01000010.1 GCA_900549885.1 uncultured Eubacteriales bacterium
TGGTCAAGAAGGGCTCTTTGACCACATGTTTGACCACAGACAGCGCCGGAGCACTTGGAAACAGTGGAATTAAGAGCGGCAAAGAGTGAGCGAAATGTAGCAGAAATGGTTAAAAACTATTAGAAAGTACCAGAAAAAATTTAGTTTAACCGTTTGGGAGCAGGATGCCGCAGGTTCGGATCCTGTCACTCGAACTAAAAGCACTCTGGAGTAAAAACTCCAGAGTGCTTTTGCTTTGTTTACTGCAGCGCAATTCCTAATGTTATTTCGGCTTCACTACACTTCCGGATTTATCAACTGTGGAGTGGAAATCAGTCTTACAATCTAGCTGGTAGACTTGCCGCTCCCAACAAATTTTTTATTCAAAAACGTCTCCATTTGTTCCAATAGATGAAATTTATCCCCAAAAATTGCTTTTTCTAAATCCATACCACAGTTCGCTCAGTTGAAATACTTGAATACCTCCCACTTACAATTAAATTCTTTACTATTACCTCTTAGTCGAATCTTGGTGTAATACATTTATTCTCATGGCTAGAAAAATTTATCATGCCCATTTTAGAAAAGACGGTTCATACTATCTCTGAATATAAGCCATAAATTTAGAACAAAGGCCATACATGATAAGCTTTGGTTCAGAGGACACTCTTATTGTTGACCCTCTCCTTCAATCAACCGCATATCGGGCACCTTATTCCTGGAAAATGAGTTACCATTATTGCACCAGTTTAAGATCTCAAGCTGTGCGCTTTATTGATAGTCCGCCTAATACTGATATCGAATGGCTCTCTATCATGCAACATCATGCACCCGACAGCGCAGCTATTAGGCTGAACGGAAAATGTGCTGTCACGTTGGCCGTTGCCACACAATACCGGAGTCCATGCCCAGGTTCATTGGGCAGGAACAAAATGTCTTGCTAGTTTCCGTACTTTATCCCGTATGCTCTTTCACCCATTGGATAAACTGCTCCTAGGGCACCACCATGCGGTTTTCAATGTACAGCACCACGTAGCTATAAAAGGAATGCACCACATTCCCATGGGAAGATGAGGGGCAAGAGGTCAGAGCGGATACCCAGCATATCGGCTGGGATGAGAGAACTTTGCGGCGAAGAGAATCCGTTCATAGCCGCGGGACAAATCGGTCATCATCCATACCAAGAAACAGTACAACAACCACAGTTGTAGTGGGTACATGAATGGACGATTGCGGATCGGCGGCTGGGATCCGGCTTGCTAGTCTATTCTCTATTGGAAAAATTCTGACACTATATGAGATCAATATAGTTTTGTGCAGCACGATTCTTATGCAAGGAAACTCAATCCGTAGATCAGTATGTAACCTGCGCGATACTAAAACGGTCGGCAGGTTTTCCGTCCTTCCCGGGCTTGGGAACCGCTACGAGACATCGCAGAATTCATTGCTGCCTTTTCTTTTCCGTGGAAGGGATGATCTCCTCATGGGAAAAATAGTTGACCACAACGGAGAGAAGGGGCAAAAGGAAAATGGCTTATAATGGCGGTTGTGCATGTATAACTTACGAGTTCTCTGCAAAAACTGATTTCATCTGAAGCGAATGGAGGGTTCTGTTTGTTCAAACACGAAAAGCAGCTATTCCACCCGGTATCAGTGGAGCGGCCTAATCCACAGTATGCGGCCCTGTTACAGGAGCAGTTGGGCGGTGGCAACGGCGAATTGAAAGCGGCCATGCAGTATATGTCTCAGAGCTTCCGGGTTAAGGACCCGAAAATCAAGGATCTCTTTTTGGACATTGCCGCCGAAGAACTGGGGCACATGGAAATGGTCGCTCAGACCATCAATCTGCTCAATGGCCACGAGGTGGATGCGGATCAGGTTCAGGCGGGAGAAATCGAGACCCATGTGCTGCTGGGCCTGAATCCCGGCCTTATCAATGCCTCCGGTTATTCTTGGACGGCGGACTACGTCACGGTCACCGGGGACCTCTGTGCGGACCTGCTCAGTAATATTGCTTCGGAACAGCGAGCAAAGGTGGTATATGAATATCTGTACCGACAGATTGAGGATAAAAAAGTACGGGAGATCATCGATTTTCTGCTCAACCGGGAAGAGGCCCACAATCAGATGTTCCGGGATGCCTTCAATGAGGTGCAGGAGAGCGGCTCCAATCAGGACTTTGGCACCACTAGGGCGGCAAAGATGTATTTCTCAATGTCCAATCCAGGTCCAAATACCTTTGCTGGTGGAGATGTGTCTGCACCGAAATTTGAAAAATAGTGTCAGGCTATAACCAAATTGTGGCGGCTTTCCTGTTTTACTTGTTTACAGTCCTGTAAATTCTGAGCTTTATACAAGGACAAATTGACTGACGCCGTGTCATATTTTATTGTTACAATGCAAGCAACCCAAAATATGAAAATATCTCCTATCTCCCGCTTTTGCAGACGGCACTCAAAGCCGTGCAAAAGCGGGAGGTATTTTTGACCACATTTTGAGCCTATGAGTCAGCCTCTTCCTTCTGCAGCAACCAAAGCCGCCCAAAGCGGCGCAGATCAGAGAAACGCAGCTTCTTGCCGCGTGGCGGATGGAAAACAAGGTGGGTATGCCTTGCCTACAGGTAATCTGCCGATGTCACCAGCAGGCACCCCGGTCATCCGCAGATGGACGATGAATCGGTCTCAGTCTTTCACCTGGAACAAACGGAATCTCCCCCGCGGGTCATGCCCGCAACGGACTGACCTGTGAGGCGGGTGCAAAATTCCTCCCGGCTGGGATGCTCTGGATCATCCGCTCCACAGTTGGAGCTCAAGTGTCTGGCGAACGGCCTCCACCTTCGGCAGTTCCGTCATGACCTGTCCCCCTCTTTTGGGCAGATTTTTTGATCTGCTCGTGATAAAAATAGTTCACAATGACCGGCGGAGCGTCAAATGGCCGTTCCATGCTGTCATCGTTGGTCACATAGTCAAGACCGCTTCCTGCGGCATACGTTCTCAAATGCGTATCCAGTGACTCCCAATATAGGCGGCTGCCGTGGGAGTAGATTTCTTCATACAGCCCTGTCAGCTCCGAATGCTTGTGTTGTATATAGCCGAGGATCACCGCCTTGTAGCTGCCTCTAAGGTTCAGGTTTTCCAGCCACACCAGCTGGCATTGGTCTTTTACCCGGCCAATAATGGCGAAAACATCTGTTAGCGCGGGAAAAATGGGCGAGATAAAGCAGGTGGTACGGATGCCCTCTTCATGTAGGACCTTCATCGCAGTGAGCCGCCGTTCAATGGATACCGCGTTGTCCATGTCGGCCCGAAAGCCTTCGTCCAGCGTGTTGATGGAAAAGCCCACACGCAGGCCGGGGAAGGTGCGCAGCAGATCGATGTCCCGCAGCACCAGGTCCGACTTGGTCTGGATGGTAATCTTCACACCGCTCCCCTGTAACTGTTCCAGCAGAGCACGGGTGCGGCAATATTGTTCTTCCTGGGGATTATATGGGTCGGTCACCGTGCCGAAAAACAATTCTTTCCCAGCATATTTTTCCGGCTTTCGGATCTCCGGCCAATATTTCACATCCAGAAATGTCCCCCAAGGCTCCGGGTGGTTGGTAAACCGCTTCATAAAACTGGCATAGCAGTATTTGCAGCCGTGAGTGCAGCCTACATAGGGGTTGACCGCGTAATCACAGACGGGAATATCCGTTTTCGTGATGATGTTCTTCGCTGCAATCTCCTGGATCACCGCAGATGTCATATTACTACCCCCCATGCGGATATGCCCCTCCGGGCTGGTGCTGTCCTGTTCCGGTATTTGTTTATCTTTCTTCGGGTGACCGATTCCAATAAAGCAAGGCATCCTTCAGTCCTGGGGCACGCCCAACTCTTTTAGCTTCACATCATGTTCCCAGTTCAGAGGAATGCGCAGAGAATAGCCCAGTCCTTCATGGATAGCGGCCAGCATAATGTTTTCCGCCACACACCATGCGGTGGAGATGGAGTTGAGCTCACTGACTCGCTCGATGTTGAGCCGGCTGCATTTGAACCGCGGCACGATCTCATAGGCGCAGTCCACCGGCATGGTGTGCCGTCTGGGTTATGGCGTAGGCATACATCTTCTGGGCCAGATTGGGCCGCAAATCCTGTCGCCGTCCCCATAACGCTTAGCTACGGCCTTTGCGCAGGAAAAAGTCCGCTTCTTGTCCGCCTCTCATGGAGCACAATAAACTGCCAATTCTGATAGGGGCCCAGGCCGGGGCTTTCATCCCGGCTCCGATGACCCGCTGAATGATGTCAGATTCCACCTCCCGGTCCGTCTACACCCGGCTGGTTCTTCTTCTGTCGATTGCTTCCTAAAATTCCATATCGAGATATACCGCTTCAAAGGGATTACCACTTGTTCCAGTGGACCCTGTTCTCCACCGTGGCCTTGACCTGGGCAGGCAGGAGCGGGTCCCGGACCGGATAGCCCAGCACCACCAGGGCGGGCAGGGTCCAGCCGTCCGGCGCCTTCAGAAACTCCTTAATCTTCCCCGGCTCCTTCTTCACCGGAATGTGGACCACGCTCCCCAGCCCCTCGGCGGTGGCGGCCAGCAGCATATTCTCGATCAGGGCCCAAGCCGCGCCGTAGTCCATCAGGCCATAGCCGTTCTTATCTTCGCTCAACGGATACTTCTGCTGGAACCAGGGCAGGATCACGCAGGTGGACTCTTCAATCATGGTGCGCTGGCGGGGATAGGCGATCTGAAACATCTCCTGCTGAGGCGTTTTCGGCTCCTGGATACGGCAGGGATAGGGGCGGATGAACTTCGCCAGCCCCAGGATCATGACTTTATCCGTCAGTGCCACCAGTTCCCACCTTCGCTGGTGGTTAGAGGAAGGGGCCTTCAACCCTGCATCCATAATCCGCTCCAGGGCCTCTCTGGGAATAGGCTTGTCCTCAAACTGGCGGATGCTCCGTCTCCTGTTGATGGCTTCGTAAAATTCCATCGGCTAACCCTCCGTTTCCTGGTTGACCAGCATGGTCAGATTTTTGGTAAATGCTCTGGACAGGTCGATGAGCCGCGTCTGCTCCTCCGGCGTGAACATAGACATGGCCGTGTCCTCCGCCCAGGTGATGTGGCGGACAACCTTCTCATAGCGGGCGCTCCCGACTTCCGTCATCTGGACCAGCTTGTTCCGCCGATCTTCCGGAGCTTCTGTAACCGTAACCGCCCCCTCTGCAAGAAGGTTTTTGATAATCAGATTGACCGTCTGCTTCGACTGAAAGGTTCGCTGGCAGATCTCCGCCTGGGTCATGCCGCCCTGATCATAGACACGGTCATAAAAGAGGACATTGACCACCAGCAGGGTTTTCATCAGCATCCCATGACGCTTGGCATAGGCGTCATAGAGAGCAAACTGCTCATCCCGGAATTTGCAGTATAAAAATGCATTTTCCCGGTCTTTCTTTGTCATGATCTACCACCGCCGATCAGACTTTATATAGTCAATTTCTTGACTAATATAAGTATAGCATACTGAGCGCCCATGTCAAGAAGAACATTGGTCCCTGATCGGGCCAAGCTAAATGGGAGAGAATCTGAGCAGAAACGGTCCGGAGTGACAGCGGCTTGTCACTCCGGACCGTTTTGAAAATGATTTACTCCCTGCGCTTGACAAAAAGCTCGGCCATTTCCTCCGCAGATTCCTTCATCCCCCGCAGGAACCACACCTCCACCCAACCATACAGGCTGTATGCCACAAACGCAGAGGCGTAAGCATTGACGGCCTCCTGTTCTGGATGGAACCCGCACACCGATAAAATTACATCCTTTAAGAGCCAGATTAGGCCGCGCTCGTGGAGCAGGGCGTAAAACGCTTGGTGAGCCTCAAAATGGGAAAACATGACCCGGATCACCTCGTCCAGCGGAGGATCCTCGGCAAGTGCGTCCATCCACGCCTGGAACATCCGCCGGATATACTCCTTCAAAATGTCCTCCTTCTCCTGAAAGTTTCGATAAAAGGAAGTCCTCCCAACACCTGCCCGGTCGCACAGCTCGCTGATAGTGATCTCCACCAGCGGCTTTTCCTTCAGCAGGGAGAGCATGGCGGCGGTGATGTGTTCCGTCACATAGGCGTTCCGCCCCTCGTTGCTCATCGGTGATACAGTTTTCGCAGTTTGTTCCATTTTTTGGCCTCCTGTTGACAGAACCCTGCTTTGATGATACATTCATTCCGCCGTTACAAATGTATCATAACTCGAATTCAGCGTTCTGTCAAGAGAGGAGAACAACATGACATTATTGCAAAAGCGTCTGCTGATTTTATTGGCCGTAATCCTTGCAGCCGCCGTCCTGGGCCGGCTGGTGGTGCGGGCGGTACTGAACCTGCTGCTGGGAGGCACCCTGTTTGGAGGGAACCTTCTGTGAGCAAAACCAATACGAGAAAGAAGGGCCGGCTGATGTGGGGGCTGATCTATGCGGGGGCGTTCCTAGCGACCTTTGCGGCCTCCGCCGCCATTAAGATGACCTGGAATCCCCTGGGGGATAAATACTCCGTCCAGTGGGACGACAGCGTAGGCACCATGTATCCTGATTTGAGCTACGGCGAGGGAGATGCCAACAAATTCGACCTCTATCTTCCTGCGGACAATTCCAGGGAGAGCTACGGCCTGGTGGTCTATCTCCACGCCGGTGGCTTTACCTCCGGGGATAAATCCGGCGACGCCGGGATACTCCAGTGGTTGTGCTCCAAGGGGTATGTGGCGGCGGGGATCAACTATACCCTGTTTTCAGATGAGCACCCCGATGCCAATGTGTACACCCAGTCGGTGGAGATCCGGGACAGCATCCCCTATGTCCTGGCCGAGGCGGAACAGCGGGGCTATTCCATCGACCGGATGGCCGTCTCCGGCGGCTCCGCCGGCCACACCCTGGCCATGCTGTACGCCTACCGGGACGCGGTGGTATCCCCTGTCCCGGTGAAGCTGGTGTTCGGCGCGGTGGGGCCCTCCTGCTTTTATCCGGAGGACTGGTCCTGCTTCGGCTTTGACCGGAACCCCGAGGCGGCCTCCGTCATGTTCAGCGTCATGTCCGGGAACTCCATCACTCCGGAGATGATCGGGACCCCGGCCTACGGCGAGGCGGTGAAAAACATCTCCGCCCTGGCCTGGATCGACGGGAACAGCGTCCCCACGGTGTGCGCCTACGGGGCTCACGACAAGATGCAGGCCTTCCCCGCATCGAAGCGGCTGGCCGCCGCCCTGGAGAAGTACGGCGTCCCCCACGAGTACATTGTCTTCCCCCACTCCGGCCACGGCCTCCAGAACGACAACAAGCTGTATGCGCTCTATATGGAAAAAGTAGTGGAATATCTGGACAAGTATATGGGGGAGTGAGATGAAAAAAGTGGTTTTAACCCTTCTGAAAATCGCCGGCATCGTGCTTCTGGTGCTGATCCTCCTCATCGCGGGATTCCTGTTCTGGTTGTCCCGGCGGCCCTTTGTGCCCAACAACTATACGGAGACGGTGGACAGCGGCGGGGTGCTGGAGGCCAAATACCTGGCCATGGGGCCCTATGAGGTCAAGCTGGTCAAGTCCAAGGCCCCGGAGGACTGGAAGGAGTTTGTGGCCTACTACCCCGCCGAGCTGGAGGACAGCGGAGAACCGTGGCCCGCCGTGGTGTTCGTCAACGGCACGGGGGTGTATGCCTCCAAGTATCCCGCCCTGTTCCGGCATCTGGCCTCCTGGGGTTTTATCGTCTTGGGCAATGAGGATCCGGGAACCTTCTCTGGAGACTCTGCCGACGCTACCCTCTCATGGCTGCTGGAGGAAAACGAAAATCCGGACAGTGTGTTCTACCAGAAGGTAGACGCGGACTGTCTGGGCCTGTCCGGCCACTCTCAGGGGGGCGTGGGGGTGTTCAACGCCATCAGTGAGCAGCCTAACGGCGGTCTTTACACCTGCGCGGTGAGTCTATCGCCCACTCAGGAGGATTTGGCCGCGGCGCTGAACATCCCCTATGACCCGTCCAAGACCGTTATCCCCACCTTGGCGCTGGCAGGAACCAACAGCGACGTGATTACCCCCGAGGGGATGGAGAGCCTGTACAACAAGCTGGGCGGGCCCAAGGCCATGGCCCTGCGGGCGGGCACGGACCACGGCCAGATGCTCTACAGCGGGGACGGCTATGCCACAGCCTGGTTTCTTTATTGGCTGAAGGGAGACAAGGAAGCTGGAATTGCTTTTTGGGGAGAGTCTCCGGAGTTGGCTCGCAATCCAAACTGGCAGCAGGTACAGATCAGCGGAAATGGCGGGCAGGAACCCCCGAGAGACATGGGTTGTTGAAAAAAAGAAATTCGCAGAGAGGGATCAAGAAAGTATCCTCTCTGCGGATTTTTTACAGTTCTATTACGTTCCTCAGATCTCCAAGGAAATCATTTTCTTCCCGTGGGGGGATTTCCCCTCTATCTTGTCCCGCTTCTTTAGCAGTCTAGTCAAGGCAGAAAGACTTTTTGCAGATCGTCCACGCTGCCCCGGTTAACTAGTGGGCCTCAGCATATTGGCAGATGGATGTGCGCTCCACGAACCGCACGCGAAAGTAGCCCTGGTATTCTGGCAGCCCTGTTTTGAAAGCATTACCCAAAAACATTCAGTTTTGCCAATTCGCTTCGCGTGATGACAGCGGACCGCTGTTCCTCCCCGCAGAGCGATATTTGCTCCGGTGGAAGTTATAAGTTTTCGCAGAGTTTCCGTAGTGTATGCGTGGCAGGTGACGGCGTTCTCCGCATGAGGGTCAGCACACTGTGGGTGAACTTGCCGGAGATCAGTACGCTGTCCCGGGGAACGGTGCAGATGCGCTCTTCCAGCACCTTCTTCGAGGCACCCATGCCGTGTATGTGTAGGCGGTATCCCACAGGTTGAGGCCCGCCTGCAGCACTGCGCAAAACACAGAACACGGACTTTCGGCAGTAAACTGCCCGCCGAAGGTGCCGCTGCTGCCCCAAGCCCAGGCACCCGGAGGGATGTTCGGAAGAGGATCCTTTTTGCTATGTCAGGCTTTTCCCTATTGATTCTCAGAAAGCAATTCCTTACAAGTATTCAGGGCGTTGAACAGACGCGGGATCCCCATGTAGGCACTGGCGTGGACGAGGGCGCATACCACTTCCTCTTTCGTGCTCCCGGTCTTAAGCGCCCCTGCCACATGGCTTTTCACCTGGACTTCCGCTCCGCCCAAGGCGGCCAGGAGTACCACCGTCAGCAGCTCCCGTGTTTTCTGATCCAGCCCGGTGCGGGTATTGAAGTCTCCAAAACAATGTTCGGTGAGGAAGCGGGGAACCGCCTCGTTGAAGGGCTTTGGCAGCCAGGTATAACGGCCCTTGATTTCGTCCCCATATACTGGGATCTGGAGAGCCAGCCCCTTTTCATATCTTTCTTCGTCAGCCACAGTCCCCTGCTTGGGCAGGGGGAGGGAAACGCCGCGGTCGGTGAGTACCTCGTTGAGCACACCGATGGCGTTCAGCGTCCGGGGAAAGCCGATGAAGGGGGCGCACTGATAGACGGCCTCCCGTAGCTCCACCGGGGTGCAGCCCACGTTCAGACAGGCGTTCAGGTGCGCCTTCAGCTGGGGCAGGGCCTGGATGGTGGTGAGGACGGTGATGGTCACCAGCTCCCGCATCCGGTTGTCTAAGCTCCCGGTGAAGCACAGCTCCCCAAAAATGTACCGCTGGAGAATCTGCATGAACTCTCCATCGGAACCGCCTTCTCCGGCGGCGGGCTGGTGAAACAGTTCCTCTACCTTTTCGTTGGTTTTCTCGACTCGATCCATGAAAAGCACTCCTCTCAGCTCAACTTGCCGTATTCCTCGTCGCCCACCGGCCCCAGCCACTCGTTGGAGCAGCCCTCGCCGGGCATTTCAATGGCAATGTGGCTGAACCAGGCATCCTTCCTGGCCCCGTGCCAGTGCTTGACCCCGGCTGGAATGACGATGACCGTGCCGGGCGTCAGACTCACTGCCTCCTTGCCTTCTTCTTGATACCAGCCCTCGCCGGCCGTACAGATCAGCAGCTGACCACCGCCCTTAGTGGCGTGGTGAATGTGCCAGTTGTTCCGGCAGCCCGGCTCAAAGGTGACATTGGCCAGGAACAAGCCGTCCTCCGGCTTGGTCAGGGAATTGAGATAGGACTGGCCGATGAAATACTGGGCATAGGCATCGTTGGCAGCTCCGAGGCCGAATACGTTCTGCTGTTCAAATTCCTTCTGATTCAGCGTTTTCATTGGGTATTCCTCCTGTCATTTGGTGAATGGTTTATGGACGGAAGCTCATGGTCTGCCGAAGCTCATGCACTTTCCGATAGTCTCGCCGGTCCTGAGGTATTCGTAGGTGGGCATCTCGAACAGCACCGGCTTGAGGATATGGTAGTTGAGCTTGCCGTCCTCGGTGAGTACGCGCTCGTCGGCGTAGGTGGCGGCGAGCGTGCAGATAAAGCTTTCAAAGCCGGGGGTGTAATAGGTGTCCTCCACAGTGCAGGCCATGGACACCGGGGCCTCGTTGAGGATAGGTGCGCCGCTTTCTCCCACAGACCAGGGGAACAGCTTGCTCTTGTCTTCCTTGCTGCCGCTGACGCAGCCGGCGTGGTCGGCCTTGGCCAGCATAGCTTCGTCTACAAGGTTGATGGACAGGGACCCATTCTCCTTGATACCCTTGTTGGAGTAATGGGAGGCAGCCATGCTCACCATCACATGGTCATGGCCGATGATCCCCAGATGAGCCACTAGGGTCCAGTTTGGCTTGCCGTCTACCATAGCGCCCACCACCACCAGCGGGGTGGGGTACAAGGACAAATTTTTGCCGATATTCTTCTTCACAAAAGGTTCCTCCTCTCATACTCCCAGGCCCTCCACCCAGGCGGCAACTTCGTCCTGGGTAGCACCAGGGTTGAAGCGGGCGCCCTCCAGCCAGGTAGCATCCGCAGCCAAAACCGTCAGATGTTCCGCGCTCCCACCTATGCCGCTGGAGCCGCTGGTGCAAAAGGGTACGATAGTCTTTCCGGTAAAGTCGTAGCTCTCCAGGAAGGTGCTGATAATTCGGGGAGCCTCACCCCACCAGATGGGGTAGCCCAGAAGGATCACGTCATAGCCGTCCATATTCTCCACGCTTCCATCGATGGCGGGGCGGACACTGGGGTCGTTCTGCTCCTGGTTTGCCCGGCAGTCGGAGGCATTGTAGTCCAGATCGTCGTCGCTGTAGGGCTTCGCCGGGATGATCTCATAGAGACTGGCGCCCAGGATCGTTTGAAGGTGCTGCGCGATCTCCTCAGTATTGCCAGTGGCGGAAAAATAGGCCACCAGGGTGGAATTGGCATTCCCCTTGCTGGGCTCCTGACTGGAGTCGGGCATCGTATCCGGTTCGGCAGGCGTGAGCGGCTGGCTGGCAGAAGAGCTGCTGTTGCCGGGTTGGCTTTCCTGCGGTTCGCCGGAGGCCCCTGCGCCGCAGGCTGCCAATGAGGCAGCCATAGTTAAGGCCAGAAGCATGAATAAACGCTTTTTCATCGGTCATTCCTCCTTGTGATCTTTTATGCGTTCTGCTGTTTTTCCAATTCGTCTGTCTGTTTCCGCAGCTCATGGCGCAGGTAGTCCAGCCGCTCCAGCTGCTTTTCCCGGAAGTGGATATCATCCAGGGTGGCCTTGCGCTTCTCGTCCAGCATCCGCAGGCGGTCCCGGTCGGTGTTCCCCTGTTCCAGCAGAAGCCGCATATAGGTCTCCACCTCTTGGGAGGTAAAGCCGACGTCGTGGAGGGTCATGATGGTGCTCAGCCGCCGGATGTCTGTGTCGTCATACTGCCAGGCCCCCATGACCTTCTTCACCGCGCCGCAAAGCCCCCAGCGCTCATATTCCTTGAGGACCTTGATGGGGATACGGTACTGCCTGCTGGCCTCATCCATGGTCATTGCATCACTTCCAAACATAAAAATGAAGGCATCCTCTTTGGACGCCTTCATTGTAAAGGGCAAAGCTATCAATGTAAAATACTTATGTTGTATGTTGATAAATGCCTACTCCGTATATCTGAGAAAAGACAGGAACTCCGCAGATGCCGGAGAAAACGTCTGATCCTTCTTCCACACCAGAACACTGCCGGTCTCCATGGGTGGGGAGAGAGGGATGAACTTCAGCTCATTGGTAAGATTCCCGATCAGAACGCCCAGGGCCACACCCACGCCGTTGCGGATCATGTTGGCAGCGTTGAGAATCAGGTTGTAGGTAGCGGCGACCTCGACCTGTTCAAACTTGTCCCCAAACCAGCCAGACAGC
Organism: uncultured Eubacteriales bacterium; assembly: GCA_900549885.1. Classification (GTDB taxonomy): domain Bacteria; phylum Bacillota; class Clostridia; order Oscillospirales; family Oscillospiraceae; genus Enterenecus. Next base: position 12,260 of record URQA01000010.1, read on the forward strand.
TCCCGCTGTACCCGCTCCCGCCGGGGCAACAGCAAGGGGACGCCCATCAGATCCTTCGGTGTGACAGCCTTCTTGAATGCCAAGGGGTGCTCTTGATCCACCCAGACACCCCAGCGATCCCGCTTAGGCAGGCGGGTGAACTCGTACCGGCCAATGTCCACCGGCTCAATGAGCATCCCCAGATCCAGCAGACCCTTCTCCAGCCGCTCCTGAATCACATCGGCGGTGGCGCTGTAGATGTGGAACCGCACCAGGGGATGTTCTCCGCGGAAAGCCGCGATTTTGCGGGAGAGATCCGTCATGCTGTTGGACTCTCCGGTGCCGATGGAGATGTCTCCAGCCAGTTCCCCCTCCTTCCGCTGGAACTCCTGCTCCGTCTTTTCCGCCAGCTCCACAATCTCCTGGGCCCGGCGGCGCAGGAGCATCCCGTCGTCAGTGAGGGCCACATGGTATTTGCCGCGGCGAAAGAGCTTCACGCCCAGCTCCTCCTCCAGCCCCATCAACTGGCGGGATAGGGTGGGCTGGGTCACATGGAGCAAAGCCGCCGCTTTTGTAATGTTTTCTTCCCGGGCTACCACAAGAAAGTATTTCAGAACACGCAGTTCCATACCGCCGCCGCCTTTCTGCCTCAGCATACCATATTTTCTTCTTCTGCTCAACCGAAAATACGATTCATGTATGTTTCAAGATAGAAAATAGGTATTTGCGCTTGCTTCGGATCGGCTCTATGATAGGGGCAAAGAATAAGAACAGGGGGTACTGGATATGAAATACACCGAGCCAGGAAATTCTGATCCCACCGTCTCTCGCATCTGCACGGGATGCGGCGGCTCTGCCCACGGCCAGTATAGCTGGACCATCTGCCAAAGATCAGGGGAAATATTGCTCTTGTTCCTCTCGCAAACCTTTGCAGTTCACCGCCGTTTGGACGCAGTAGTGGACATATAGGAATGACTTTCTTTCCCTATGTTGTTTTCAGAGCACCTATTTGCTATAATGGTGAAAAAACTTGAACGAGTTGACCAACCTAAAATTTATTGCAGTATCCAGTATCCTACACAGCCATGGGAGGAAATGAGATGATTTTATATTTTTCTGGAACCGGAAACAGTGCCTATCTAGCAAAACGAGTCGGAAACGCGATTGGCGATGAGGTGGTCGACCTCTTTGAAAAGATACGAGATCACGATTTCTCTGACATCCATACGGAACGTCCCCTGGTCATCGTCGCCCCAACCTACGCATGGAGGATCCCGCGTATTGTGCAAAAATGGATCGAGAACACAACATTCACAGGGAACCAGAATGTATATTTTATCCTGACCTGCGGAGAAAGCATTGGGAACGCAGGCAAATATCTGACTCAGCTGTGTGAGAAAAAGAACATGAGGGATTGCGGCTGCATGGGTATTGTAATGCCGGAAAACTATATCGCACTGTTTGCTACACCATCCTCGGAGGAGGCGTCCCGGACAATCGCACAGGCAGAACCGGCCATTGAACTGGCGATCCGCCATATTGAGAACGGGATTCCTTTTCCTCGGCCCAAAATGCCTTTTCTGGATGTCCTGTACAGTGGGCTGGTCAACAACCTTTTCTACCCATTGTTTGTCCATTCAAAAAAGTTTCGTGTCACAAGCGCATGCATCTCCTGCGGCAGGTGTGTTTCTGTATGCCCTCTCAGTAATATTGATATGGACAACGGGAAGCCGGTTTGGAAAAACAACTGTACCCACTGTATGGCCTGTATCTGCCGCTGCCCGAAGGAAGCGATTGAATACGGCAAGCACAGTGAGGGCTTGCCCCGCTATGTCTGCGGCAAAAAGGCTTGATTCCAATTTGTGACTGCGGGAGACAGCGGACTTGGAGGCTTCCGGGGTCGACGAACGCACAGGGCAGGCGCCGTGACGGCGCCTGCCCTGTGCGTTATTAAAAAACGATGTTCACAATCAAAGCCGCATTTTCAAAATCGGATAAGGCTTTCCCTGCTCGTCATACTCCGACCGCTGGCAAACACGGAAGCCCATGTGCTCATAAAAACCCCGTGCCTGGGGGTTCTGCTCGTTGACCGTGACCTCCCGAATCCTATAGCACTTCACACCATGCTGAACGAACTTCTTGCCCAGCCCTTTCCCGCGCTCCTCCGGGGCCAGGAAAAGCATCTCCAGCTTTTGGCCGTCAACGCCCATGAACGCCGTAGGAAGTCCGTCCTCACTCCACGCAACGACCAGGTGTGGAACTTCCCGGAGAGCCTGGGGCACATAGGCTTTGATCTCCATGATCTCGCTGTCGGACAGAAACAAGTGCGTCGCCCGGACGGAGCGCTCCCATACTTCCAGCAGCCGGTCGATCAGCTGCGGTGTCCGCTCGGCCACCTCCACAATTTCTCTGCTCATATTCGATTTCCTCCACGCCACAGCGTCAAAATTCACTCGACAAAGGAGTGGCTCAGAATATAAAACTCCTCCTGGCTGGGTTGATGGCACCGCTCCATAGGAGGCAGCGTGTCATCGTAGCGCAGGGCCGCCTCTTCAGAAACAGCCATCACCGGGCTGTCGTGGTAGGTCCACTGGTGGCCTGCCAAAGCGCCGGGAATCAGTTCCTTCACCAGCATGGCCGCCGGATACTTTCCGCCCTCTGCGCTGACCCGGAACTTCTTGCAGCTTTGGAAGCCGCGGGCGACATAGTTGGCGGGGCTCCCAAAGATCACGATGGCATCGTACCCCAGCTCCACCGCTCGGGTGAAAGAGTGCTCCATGAGCGTTTTGCCGTACCCGCGGCGCTGCTGTTCTGGCTCCACGCAGATGGGACCGAAGGTTAGGATTTCTTTTTTCTGGCCAGCTTCATTCACCAACCTTGCCTTGGTGTACATGATATTTCCGATGATTCGGCCGTCCTCTTCCAGGACAAAGTCCAGCTCCGGGATGAAGTCCTCATGCTCCCGCATGATGTGGACCAGGTAATGCTCCACACAGCCCGGCACATAGAGGTTATAAAAGGCCCGCCGGGTGAGCTCCTCCACCGCTCCGTGATCCTGTTTTTCCTCGTTTCGAATGTGCATATCATATCCCTCCTCATGGGAAAATCCTGACGCTATCATACCGGAGTAGGGGCAGGAAAGTCAAGGGATTGCGTCCAGCGTGGCTGGTTCATTACCAGGTTTCAGGGGCAAAAAGGGTGATCCATCGTCTGTGGGGAGACAGTAGCAATGAACATTGCCGGGTGGATGGCGGCGTTTCACAAGCAATATCCTGATGTAGAATTCCGCCTGTTCCATGGCGACGTTGATGCAGCGCTGGAGCGTATTGACAAGGGATTGACTAACATGGGGGCTGCTGCTAGGCCCCATCCGGCAGGATAAGCACGAGTATCTGGAGCTGTACCAGATGGATATCTACGGACTGCTTATGCCCTCAGACTTGTCCATTGGGCGGACAGGAGCGTGTCAACATCGGCCAGCTCAAGACTTTGTCTATCCAGCGATACGGCACTTTTTGGTCCTTTTACGCGGTGAAGCCAGTCGATTCACAAAGGAGTATCCGAGATCTTTTCTATTGCTGTTTTTAGTCGTGGATCTTCCAGCTGTTCAGGAACTGGGCCGTCTCTGCGGCGCTATGGTCGATGATTTCGCTGCGGCCCAGATCCAGCTTGGCGATGGCGGCCATATCCTCATCGCTGAGAGCAAAATCCCAAATGTTGAAATTTTCCTCCATCCGCTCCTTGTGGGTGGACTTGGGGATGATGACCACACCCCGCTGAGCGTTCCAGCGCAGAGCCACCTGGGCGGCGGTTTTGCCGTACTTCCGGCCGAGCTCGGTCAGAATCGGGTGGGTGAAAATGTCGTGTTTCCCTTCGGCCATTGGTCCCCACGCCTCTGGCTGGACGTGCAGGGATTTCATGTTCTCAACAGCCCTGGTCTGAGCGAAGAAGGGATGCAGCTCCACCTGGTTGACCATCGGGGCGATCCGGGCATTCAGGCACAGGTCGGTCAGCCGGTCGGGGTAGAAGTTGCACACGCCGATGGCCCGGATCTTCCCGGCCTCGTACAGCTCCTCCATGGCCCGCCACGCGCCGTAGTAGTCGTTCATGGGCTGGTGGATCAGATACAGGTCCAGGTAGTCCAGCCCCAGCTTTTCCATGGAAGTCTCGAAGGCTTTCTTGGCGCTCTCATACCCGGCGTCCTGAATCCAGAGCTTGGTTGTGATGAACAGCTCCTCCCGGGGGATTCCGCTCCCCCGAATGGCGGCGCCCACCGCTTCCTCGTTGAAATAGGCGGCGGCGGTGTCGATGAGACGGTAGCCCACCGAGAGGGCGTCGCGCACCGCCTGCTCACAGACGGCGGCCTCCGGCACCTGGAACACTCCGAAGCCCTCCAGCGGCATTCTGACGCCGTTTGACAAAGTGACATACTCCATTATAAATTCCTCCTGTCCTACATCGCATGATTTACACTCACGATTTCATTATGCTATAATGAGATTAGTCTGCGGCTTTCTCTTTACAATTCGCAGTATAACACGCTTAATTTGTGATGAACACTACATGATTTTTATACTGCATAAGCGCTCGTTTATGCTAAGGAGGACACATGGACATTACGGCCCTGGAATACTTCAAGATCATTGCGGAGAGCGGTTCTCTGACAAAGGCCGCGCAGCAGCTTCATATCACCCAGCCGGCCATGAGCGCCATGCTCAAAAAGCTGGAGGAGGAATTGGGGGTGGAGTTATTTGACCGCAGCCCGAATCGAATCCATCTGAACAAAGCCGGGGAGGTCGCGCTCGTCCATGTGCATGCGATCCTGCGAAACGTGGAACAGCTGAAAGCCGATGTGCTCAGCGCCGCCCGGCAGATCCAGACTCTCTCCATCGCCTTCTGCGACCAGGGCGTTCGGTGGTTTTCCGCGCCCCGGTTTTCTGTGGCCCACCCGGAGGTCCGAGTAAACGACGATCTCTACGAGGGCAATGACGCGGTGGAACTCCTCCATGAGCGGGTCTATGACTTGATGGTCACGCCGCAGAAAATACAGGACGCCCGCATTCAAAGCCTGCCCTTTCTGCCCGATCAGGTATATCTCTCGGTTCCGGAGGACAGCAACCTGGCAGGACGGGACAGCATTTCCATGCGGGAGATCCCGGCCCAGGCGTTGCTCTATCCCCAGATCGGCGGGTACTTTATGACGCAGATCGAAAAGGTCATCACAGAAAACCATCTGCCTCTCACGCTGGTGAAGAACAATTACAATGTCACCCAGCACCTGATCCGCACCACCAATTTCCTCGCCACCATTTCCACCCTGTCTATAGATCTGCGAAACGATGGACCCCACCGCAGATTGATTCCCATGACCGACCCGGAGTTGAACGTGCTCTACTATATCTCTTACCTGAAAGCCAATCGGGAGAAGGTGAAGGTGTTCCTGAAATGGGGGAAGGAATGCAACGTCCAAAATGAGGAGGATCGTAGATGAATCAGAACATTTTATTCCGGCCATGTACTCAGGATGATCTCGATGTCCTTCAGGGCTTTTCCAGACGCACTTATTTTGAAACCTTTGCGGAGCAGAACACGCCTGAGAATATGGCCGCATATCTTGACAAAGCCTTTGGGACGGAAAAGCTGCGGGGAGAGCTGGAGAACAGAGATTCCGCGTTTTACTTCCTGTATTGCGGCGGAACGCTGGCAGGCTATCTAAAGTTGAACGAGGCTCCGGCCCAAACGGATCTTCACGACTCCCATTCCTTGGAGATCGAGCGGATCTATGTGGCAAAGGAATTTCAGGGAAAAGGTTTGGGGCGTCGCCTGATGACGTATGCCATTTCCGCAGCCATGCAGCGAAAAAAAGCGTATGTCTGGCTGGGCGTGTGGGAGAAAAACGAAAAGGCCCTCGCCTTCTATCGAAAGAATGGCTTTTATCAAATCGGGACCCACACCTTTGTCATGGGAGACGACCCACAGACCGACTACATCATGCGAAAGGATCTCAAACGATGAGGGAATATTTCATCCCCGCCTGCGGTGGAGCAGCCATAGAGATGGCAGAAGGGGAAACCGTCACAGTCATTGATGTGGAGGGCGGCCAGGTAGCGGATTTCTTTGCAGAACGCGCCGGGGACCCGGATGAGTTCCTCTCTCCGGCAGTTACCATCGACTGCAACGAATCCCTGCGGCTCCATATAGGAGACTGCCTCTACACCAATCTCTACCGCCCTATGTTTCAGATAATCTATGACGAAGTGGGGAAGCACGACCTGCTGTTTCCCTGCTGCCGCCCGGAGATGTATGACTTTTTCTATCAGAACAGGGACGGGCACCCCAATTGCTATGACAATATCAATCAGGCGATGGGAGAGTGCAGGCCTATCATCCAGCCCATCAACCTGTTCATGTACACCGCGATAGATGAGGCCGGGAAAATTGCTATCCATCCGCCGGTGTCCAGCGCCGGAAATAAGATCATTCTTCAAGCCAAAATGGATGTGCGGCTGGGCATTGCGGCGTGCAGCGTGTCCGAGGGGGCATGCAACAGCAGAAGGTGTTCTCCTATTAAAGTCGTTGTGGAAAGCTGGAATCAAGTTCCCAACGAATGGCAAATATAAAAACACACAGGGCAGGCACCGTGACGGTGCCTGCCCTGTGTGTTTTTAAGAAAATTATGATGATATGGTCAAAGCCGCATGTTCAGAATTTGGGCTTCCTACCGCTGAATCGAATATTGAAGCCACACGGCGCCGCTGTCGAACCTCTGGACATCGGTCAGACGCAGGGGGATCATCGGACGGGCCATAGGCAGGCCGTCGAACACTGCGGGCATACCACCCCGGCCATCGATGCCGGCACCGACAAGGATGCTAACCTCGTCCAGTAGACCGGCATCCAGAAAGCTGGTGTTGATGGCGGAGCCGCCCACAACGGCCATGCGCTCCACCCCAAACTCTGCCCCCAGAATCTCTGCGGCCCGGGCTAGATCGATTCTCTCTTTCCCCGCGGCGATCCAGGAGATGTTCCGGCCGTCCAAGTAGGACAGATACTCTCGAGGCACCCGCTCGCTGGTGAGGATCAGCAGGGGCTTTTCCGGCTCCCCTGCGTCCGGCCACAGGAGCTTGCCGTGGGTATCCGCCACCACCTCATAGCCGGAGGCGTCTGCTTTCTTGGAGAAGGCTTCCTTTCCCACCGGAGTGGGATCGCTGGCCTGAAATTCCCCGGGAAGGGCCATCTCCAGCTGGGCGGTCACCCGACCGCTGACGGTAGTGGGGACCTGCAGCGCCCCCAGCGCCCGGTAGTAGTCGTCCACACCGGGCAGTTGGGCGGTCATGGCACAGTCAATGCGTCCGTCCAGAGAGGTCATCATGTGGCAGACGATATAGGGTTTCTTCACGGTGGTTCTTCCTCCTTGTCAAATTGCTTTGTCCCGGATCACTTCAAGTAGGTCTGGAAAAAAGCCTGAATTTTCTCGAAGGGGATGACGTTCAAATTGTCATACAGATCTGTATGCACAGCGCCGGGGAGAATCATCAGTTCCTTGTTCTCCGGCTTTGGATTGCCCTTCATCATGCGTGCATAGGCATCCCGGCCCATGTAGCAGGAGTGGGCCTTCTCCCCATGGAGGATAAGCACGGCGGAGCGGATCTCGTTGCTGTACTGGAGGATGGGCTGGTTCAGGAAGGATAGGGTACCGACGGTATTCCAGCCCTCGTTGGAGTTGAGCGAACGGGCGTGATAGGCCCGGCCCTTGTAGTACTCACTGTAGTCCTTCACATAGAAGGGGACATCCTCCGGCACAGGCAGGGGCATGCAGCCGCCCACGCGGCCATAGTCGCCGCTGCGGTAAATGGCGGTCCGGGCGGCGCTGTAGCTCTCCCGCACTTGGTGTCGGGCCTCCTCACGGTCCGCTTCATCAAAATAGCCTTTTGCGGCGATGCGGCTCATATCGTACATGGTGGAGACCACCGTGGCCTTAATCCGGGTGTCGATGGCCGCCGTGTTCAGGGCCAGACCGCCCCAGCCGCAGATCCCCAGGATGCCGATACGCTCCGGGTCTACGCCGTCCTGGACGGAGAGGTAATCCACCGCCGCCTGAAAGTCCTCGGTGTTGATGTCCGGGGAGGCGGTGTACCGGGGGCTCCCGCCGCTCTCTCCGGTAAAGGAGGGGTCGAAAGCGATGGTGAGGAAGCCCTGTTCCGCCAGCGTCTGGGCGTAGAGGCCGGAGCACTGCTCCTTCACCGCCCCGAAGGGGCCGCAGACGGCCACGGCGGGCAGTCTGCCCTGGGCGTCCTTGGGCGCGTACTGGTCCGCCGCCAGAGTAATCCCGTAGCGGTTGATAAAGGTGACCTTTTTGTGGTCTACACAGTTGCTTTTTGGAAACGTCTTGTCCCAATCCTGGGTCAGTTGAAGTTCTGCAGGTTTCAACATGGATGAAATTCCTCCTGACAAATTGATGAAACGTTTGGCTTGCCGGATCGAGTTGACAGACAGCGTTATCTCTGGTATGCTCCTATCATAAAGCCTAAACCTAACTTTAGGTCAAGCATTTTTTGGAGGTTTTGAAATGTTTACAATCGGGCAGGTTTCAGACATGTTCCACATCCCCATTTCTACTCTCCGCTACTATGATAAAGAGGGGCTGTTCCCCGGCCTGGAACGCGCCTCCGGCATCCGCCGGTTCGATGAAGCGGAGCTGGAAGCGCTCCGGGTGATTGAGTGCCTGAAGCAGTCCGGCTTGGAGATCAAGGACATCAAGCGGTTCATGCAATGGTGCTGCGAGGGCAGCAGAACCTATCCCCAGCGAAAGGCCCTGTTCGAGCAGCAGCGCCGGGTAGTGGAGGGACAGATCCGCCAGCTGGAGAGAACGCTGGCCATGATCGACTTCAAATGCTGGTACTATGGACAGGCCATCCAGGATGGCAATGAGGAACGGATTCGGGCCATGATGCCAGATCATCTGCCGCCGGAGATCCAGAAGCTCTACGACGATGCCCGAAATTCCGTGCAGAAGCCGAAGTCCCCGCTGTCAAAGGCCGCCAGAACATCCGAAACCGGCAGCGCTCCTCCAGCTCCTCCGGGGATTGGTTCCACCACGGCGGCGGTATCTCCGTGAAAGTAAGGACTCTCGTTTCGTGCCAAGCTCCGCATGATTTACCCGCCCAAAGAGAAAGTCACGGATACGTCTCCGCTGCCCAGGGCCTCTGTCCAGCCGGTGAGGTCGTCGATCCTGCCCAACCGGGTATAGCTCCAGGAGTTGGAGCCGTAGAACAGGACGATCTGGTTACCCTGGTAGAGCACGATATCCCCCGCCTGGGTAGTGGTCTGGCTGTTGCTGGTGGGCAGGCTGGCTTCCAGAGTTCCCACCTTTTCAAAGCCGGCATAGTCGCTCATCTGGATGGTCACCGGCTCCCTTTCCATCCTCTTCACCAGCGCCTCCACGGCGGCGTTGTCCTCCAGGATGGCGGTAAACGTACTGGCTCCGACCTGCACCGTCATCTTCATCTCCGCGATCTTCTCCTCGCTCCCGGCGCTCTCCGCCGCCGTATTTCCGTGCGCCGGCTCCGGGGCCCTGTCAGGTGTTTCCGGCACGGGCGGCATCGGTTCCACATCTGGTGTTATCGTCTCATTTTCCGGCAGAAGGGTTTTTTCCGTTTGCCCGGCAGAAAGGCTGGGCGGCTGCGCTTCTTCTACGGATTGCTCAGGCGGGTTGACCTCTGAACCGCCGGAAGCGTGTCCAATCGCCTGCTGGCCGCTGCACCCGGATAACAGCGCCAGGGCCATCAGGCAGCCCAGAAGAGGGAATATCGCTTTCTTGCACATTTTCATCACCGCCTCGTCTGCGCTGTCCACTCACTTACGCACAAGCTGTCTGATTTTGGGAGGTCACCACAATCTCCCCGGCGGCCTCCGGGATGTCCCGGATCACCGTTCCAACCTCCGGCACGGAGATGCGGCTGCCGGCAAGGGGGTTCTTGATGCTCACCACCGGGGTGGTGAGGGCGGCCTGGACCTGGCTGCGCTCAAAGGCCAGATCACAGTCCACCATCTCACAGTCGATGAGCGTCAAGCCCTTGCAGTAGCACAGGGGCTGGGTTCCGATGATGGTACAGTGGTCAAAGGTCACGTTCTCGCAGTACCAGGCCAGATACTCTCCTTTCACGGTACAATTGCGCACCACCACGTTTTTCGCGTGCCAGAAAGCGTCCTTGGTGTCGAAGGAACAGCGCTCAAATACCGAATTCTCAATGTACTGGAAGGAGTACTTTCCCTGGAAGGTGACGTTGCGGAAGTGCAGGTCGGCGCCCCGCATCATGAAGTACTCGCTCACTGCGGTGCAGTCCTCCATGGTCACGCGGCGGGAGTTCCAACCAAACTCCGGGGAGATCACGTCGCAGTTTTTCAGCACGGCATCGGAGCACTCCCGCAGGGCCTTGATGCCGTGGAGCTTGGTGTTTTCCATGGTGATGTGGTCGGAATACCACAGGGCCGCCCGGCACTTGTCTGTCAGTTCACAGTTCCGGATAGCGAGGCCGTGGTCATGCCAGAAGGGGTAGCGCAGGTTGAAAAAGCTGTGCTCCGCCTGGATGCCGGCGCATTCCTTAAAGGCGCTCTCCCCGTCGGCGGGGCCGTCAAAGGCACAGTTTCGCACCAATAGGTCCCGCACGCCGTACAGGGCCCGCTCCTGGTCAAAGGTCTGATTCTGAATGGTAGTCATAGCAGTTCCTCCAATGTCTATGGGGTTTCAAGGTTCTCCGGCGCAGCGCTTTCCCATCTGATATACCAGATAATCCAGGCAGTCAATCCGCCGCTCCTCCCGGTGCAGGCAGTCCAAAAGCTCCTGCCGGTGGTCAGACAGCAGACGCAGTTGCTCCCGATATTGGCCGGATTGCTCCAGCGCCAGAAACCGTTCTACAAATTTAGAATCACAGCCCGCATCCTCCAAATTGTCCAACAGGGCCTGGGCTGTCAACGGCACTGCTGATCTCTCCTGCCTTTTCATGGCCGTTTATTTACAGGAAAGCGCCGTTGCACACCTGGATGACCTGCCCCCGGACGGCCCTCCCCATCTTGCTTGCCAGGTACAGGCAGGCATAGGCCTGATCCATAGGGTCACACTCCGGGCCTGGGAAGTAGACGAAGTGGCCGCTGTATTTCAGCATCTCCGCGCCGCCGGGCTGCTCTCCCGCCTTGTTTGTCAGATGGGCAGGGGTAATAGTAGCGCCGGGAGCCACGGCGTTGCAGCGGATATTGGTGTCGATGAGCCGCATGGCCACATTCCTGGTCAGGGTATTCAGCGCCCCTTTTGTGGCGGTGTAGGTGGCCCCGCAGAAGGGCCGGGTGCCGTTTACTGAGGAAATGTTGATGATCACGCCATCGTTCTTGGGCAGAAAGATCTTCAGCGCCTCCCGGATGTACCGCATGGGGCCGCCCAGATTGGTGTTCATCACATACATCATCCACTCGTCGTCTGTCTCGTCAATCATCTTCTGCTCCCCGATTCCGGCGTTGTTGATGAGGATGTCCACATCTCCGAACTCCTTTAAGGCTGTCTCAAAGACCCTTTGGGTGTCCTCGGTAGCGCACACGTCGGCTACCACGCCCACGGCCTTGCCGCCTTTGGCCCGGATGCCGTCCACCACCTCGTCCAGCTTCTCTTGGTGCCGGGCGGTGATGACCAACGCAGCTCCCTCCTCGGCGAAAAGCTCCGCCATGGTGCGGCCCATGCCGTAGCTGGCCCCGGTTATAATCGCGACCTTGCCTTTCAGCATTTGTCGTTCCACGTTTCAACCTTCCTTTCTAAATTGCGATTTGCTTTGTCTCCCTGTCTATAGTGTAGGCCCAACGGCCAAGAATAGCAAATATTTATATATGATATAATTCCATAATTGACAATTATGGAATTTACCAATATACTGTCTGCAAAGGAGTGAATGCCTGTGGAACTGCGTACTCTGCACTATTTTCTTACCGTGGCCCGGGAACAGAGCATCTCCGCAGCGGCAGAGTCCCTGCACATCTCCCAGCCTGCTCTGTCCACCCAGATGAAAGCCATGGAGGAAGAACTGGGGAAACAGCTGTTGATCCGTGGAACCAAGGGTTCCAGGAGGGTTGTGCTCACAGATGAGGGCATGATTTTGCGCCGCCGGGCGGAGGAAATCCTCTCCCTGGTTCAGAAGGCAGAGGAAGAAATTGCCCATTCCGATGAGACCATCGTGGGCGATGTGGTGATCGGTGCTGGAGAGACCGACAATATTCGTCTGCTTGCCCGAGTTGCAAAGGGCCTGCAAAAGCAGTACCCAGATATTCACTACCACATTACCAGCGGCAACGCAGAGTACGTGTTGGAATATTTGGATAAGGGCCTGATTGATTTTGGCCTGCTGTTCCGGGAACCTAGCCAGAAGAAATATGAGTGGCTGACTCTGCCCGCAGGAGATATCTGGGGTGTGCTGATGCGTCGGGACGCTCCGCTGGCCCAGAAAGCGGCCGTCTGCCCGGGAGACCTGTGGGAGCTGCCTTTGATCATCTCCCATCAGAAGGGGGATGACCGCCGCCTGGCCCAGTGGATGGGGCGGGAGATTGCTGAGCTGAATGTGGTGGCGACCTACAACTTGGTATTTAACGCCTCCCTCCTGGTAGACGAGGGCCTGGGCTATGCCCTATGCTTTGACAAGCTGATCCACACAGAAGGGACCAGCCTCTGCTTCCGCCCGTTTTCTCCCCTGCTGCAGGCGTCGGGCTATATCGTGTGGAAAAAATATCAGATCTTTTCCAAGGCGGCAGGGCGTTTCCTTCAGTCAGTGCGAGAAATGCTCTCTGATGAAACACATGGCTTGCCATACTAATGTTAGTGACTCAGCTTATAAAAGCGGTTTGTATCAATTCATGATACAAACCGCTTTTGATCTGTTACGCCGCCCATCCCCGCACCCCCTGATTCTCTCAATACCACTTCCAGGCCACAGCCCGGAAGCTGGTCAATCGAGGGGGCACCCCACATCTGGCTTCCCATTTTATAAAAATCGCAAGCCGTGGAATGTGCTATAATCCATACATCCATAGGTACGATCTTCCGTGACAGCGGCAATCAGATCCCGGTAAACATACCAGGGAAAGGGTCCGTAACGTTCGGCATCCGATCGGCCGCAGAGAGTAAACGCTTTTCCTGCCAAGGCGGTATAAATTTTATCAATCTCCCAGTGTGCCAGCATGGAAAACACCACGTTGCCCAGGGGATCAAAGCCAAAGAAAAAGAATACGCTATCCGAGTACCGCTGGAGAAAAATGCGTTCCATATGAAAGCCCTGTACAGTAAGCTCCGTCTTTAACTCATTCCAGGGTACATCAGACCGAAAAAATACCGGAGATGAGCGGAAAGGCCCCAGGCGATGATACTGGGCATAGTCATCCAAGTACAGATAGACCCCACCGGGATAGAGGTCCAGCAAAAGGCGGGCCTCCATTAAGTCGGCTATGTAGGCGTCGCAGAAAATGAGCCCGGCACGGGTATCTGTAAAGCGAAGAAGCGCCGATCGGGGGCCTGGGCAGATAGACTGATTCATTAGCTGGTCTGGCGGGAGCAGGACTTCAGGTTCCAGGAAAATACAAAGGATATTCCGCTCCGGACGAAACACGGGTGCGGAAGTCTGTCGATAGGAAAAACGAGGTTCCAATGCGGCAGGGACGACGCAGTCGGACAGAGAGAGCCGGAAAGCAGTTTTCAGGCTCTCCGCCGTAGGCGCGGGATAAGGATTGTCGCGGAGGCGCTGAAGATTAGCCGCCAACAGGGACTGGAGGGTAGGCCGCGCTGGAACAGCAGCGGCCAGGCGGCGAAAGAAACGGGCTGCGGGGCGGGTGGAAAGAGGGGCGCAGGAAATGCCTGCCTCACGGGCCAGAAGGCGTTCTGTAATGCGCTCCGGTGGATAGCGTTGAAGCAGAGAAGAGAACGCTTGGAGCAGCAGGGAAAGCCGATGGTCCGGATAAAGCCTTTCCGGCTGGCAGAGGATGAGCGACTGGAGACGGCGGAGATCAGCGAATCCGCAGTCCAGCAGAGGGGTCACGTCCACCTCGGCGGCCATAAGGAAGAGACGATCGGGGAAGAGGGAACACCGAACCGCCAAATCATATTGAAGCAGGATTGGCGTAAGGCGTTCCATGTGATAGCGCCCGAAATATGGTTGGACCCGCTGCGCAGCCAAAATGGCCTCTCGCTGTCGGAGATCGGCTGAGGGAAATGGGGTACAGAGGAAAAGCTCTTTGGCGCGGGCGTAACACTCGTTGGTGCACTCAAACGCCTGTTCCAACGTGCGCAGGGCCGGTTCCAAAGGACTTCGGGCATCTCGGGTGTCCTGCCGGAGAAAGAAACAAAGCAGACCGAAAAAACTCTGTTTAATCAGCGAGAAATGGGCCGTCTCGTGTATGGCGTTGATGCGGAACTGCTCTGACGAGGCGGCACAGTCCACCCGGACAAAGTTATCGTGGTCATAATTTCCCGTACTCATTTTTCTACCTCTGGGTGGCAGTCAGCGTAGTACCGGCACCAGGCCCGAATCCCTATTTTCAAGGTGGTGCTCACCACCAGAGTGACTGCGGCGGTGACCAGTGCGGCGTCCCACCCCGTCTGACGGGCAATGGTAACAGCGGTGGTGGTAATCAGCATTTCCCGAAGGGCATCCGCAGTGAGATGTTCTCCTTCGTATCCCCTGCGGGTAAAGAAGCGATAGATCTGCTCACAGATATAGTCATAGTATCGCTTCTGGGGAATATCGCTGCGGTCGAAGCCCAGACGGGGAGAGAGAATTTCGGCAAAAAGGGCAAAGGTGTTGTTTTCTAAGTCATAGGGAGACGTGGAATCGGATAACAGGGCCTCCCGCTCGTGCCAAAGAAACGGGTGAAAGCTTTGAGGATTCTCAGAGAAGAACGTGTACAAGGATTGGTCCAGTTCCGTACAGAGATTATTATCCATGGTATGTCCTCCATTTTTTATATGGTAAAATAACGGGTAAGGGCATCCCGGAGCTGGCCAACGGCAAGGCAGAGTTCCTGTTCCGTCAGGCCCATGGCGCTACGGGCTTCCTCCAGGCTGTCCCGGTTCACCAGGCGCCATGCCAACTGAAACAGCCTCCTGGGCAAACGGCGGATATAATTCCAAAATAAAACGCTGTTGGTAAAGTCTCCCTGGCGGGCAGGGAGGCGTTGTAACAGGCACTCATCGCTGTCGGCAGCGATGGGCGCGTCCAGGGAGAGCAGCTTATACACGCGATCCTGGCGGATCCTTTTTTCCGCAACGAGAGCTGCGCTGATTTGTCCATAGGCATAGGGCCAGAAAGCAGGAGATGAGATGGGGCGAAAATTCCGATAGGCGGCGAGAAACGCGGTCCATCCCGTCGAACGGTAGTCCTCGTCCCGGTCGCTCACGCCATGTTGGATACAGAGCTGGCCAATGGCATTGTCTACCCAGAGACGCTCCTGGCAGGAAAGGCATCGAGGGCGCCTCATGCCTTAGACTCCGGCTTCTGCCGCTTGCGGTCCCTGGGCCTGGGAACAGGCGTAGGAGCGGTCAGTCCGTCGTACTGCCCCACCCAGCAGTCCAGGTCCTCCCGCCAGCACATGAGATAGGACAAGGGTGGCTCCAGTCCCTTCTGGCGCAGCAGGTCACCGAAAGGATGGTGGGTTCGGACGCCGGCGTTGGTGAAGGTCAGGTTGCAGGGGCCATTGGGGTCCAGGCGGAGGAAACGGCCATCTGAACTGACTTGAAGCCGAAAGGCCGTGGTCCCCTGGAGGGCGCGGTGAAAGGCTTCGTTCTGGCTGAGTCGGTCCTCTGCGGCGAGCGTGAGCCGACAGACTGTATTGTGGGATTTTGGCGAGGGGACGTCTTCAAAGAGCGAAAAATCAAAATCAAGGTTTTGCAGCATAGAAATGCCTCCTTTAATCAAAAATATGAGAAAATGATAGCAGAACATTAGCAAAAAGTCCATTCACAACATAGAAGAATTCGGCAGGCAATCCCAAAAAACTACGTGTACTATTCGAATGTCTTCAAGCTGAAAAAATTGTTATAATGGATATTTTCAGATAAAAAGCAGCGGAATTAGAACCGTTCTCCGGCATAGCGGCGGGGGCAGATCTGTCCCAGCGCCATCTCTGAAGCAGCGGATGAGAACCAGTTGAAAAAGCCGCCCAAATGCTATAATATGGGGCAGGAAAGAATTGCATAAAATACCGCCCATTTGGCCCATAGAAGTCGGGCCTGTCGAAAAGTCCACCCCCATGAGCGGGAGTGAAGATAAATCGTTGATAAAACCAAAGGTTATAGGAGGCACAATAGCATGATACATGATTTGATGTATATAGAACTTAAAACTGGCTATTCCGATGACGGACCGGCCTGGATCGGATATGTAAAAACTTCTAAAAGCAAAAAAACAATTTATTTTAATGACCACGCCTTTCAAAAACTGGTTGGCGGCTGCTCCAACTATGTAGATATAGAAAATGGGGATGAATATTGGATCTCTGGCCTGAAAAAAAGGGAAAGCAATCGGCATTGGGCCGGCCGTGGCAAAATCGCGATTGACCGCCGCGCTATCAAAAAATATCTTGAATTGATAGGCGAAAAAGAGTTGCCGATGAA
Organism: uncultured Eubacteriales bacterium; assembly: GCA_900549885.1. Taxonomy (GTDB): domain Bacteria; phylum Bacillota; class Clostridia; order Oscillospirales; family Oscillospiraceae; genus Enterenecus. The sequence continues at coordinate 28,878 of URQA01000010.1, forward strand.
TTTATTTGAAATCGTAGATATCGAAGATCGCTTTCCCATAGAACGGATTAACCAGTTGTCAAATGCGAAACCAGAAGGATCTAATCTGGTACGCAGCACTTCCAAAACGTAAAATTTTTTCAACAACAAATCGGGATGAGCACTTAGAGCGCCCGAGGAAAAAGCAACAGGCTGCCGGGGCAAAATATCTCCGGCAGCCTGTTGTTCAATTGGTCCAAGCCGCTTTCTCTACAGCTCTAGCTCTGCCCCAGTGGTCAATGCGTGAACCCGGCCGTCCCCCGCCCGCTCCAGCAGGGCGAAAGCAGGTGCGCCGGTACAGTGGCCGGTGTATAGCGCCTCCACCCCTAGCTCGTCCAGCAGCCAGCGGGCCAGATTCGTAACGATGCCAGGCGCGGTCCCCAAGCTATCCGTCCCCGTGGCCCCCATAAGGTGAAGCCCGCCCACATAGGCGGCGATCTTCTTCCCCGGGAACCGGGCCAGGATATCTTTGGCGATATGACCCGCACCGGCATGGCTGCACGAGTTAAATACCGCCAATCCCTGTTCTGTATCCGCCACCAGAGACTGCTCATGGTCCACCCCGTCCGGGATGAGCCACAAACCATCCCCCAGGTCAACGGGGCCGTCATCCAGCAGGAAACGGCCCCGGAACCGCTCCAGCAGTTCCCCCTTCAGGCCGATATACCGCTCTGCGTGGTACTGGGGGGACAGGGCCGCCGGCCGGGCCCGGACCGGGATATCCGGGACTTGAGAAAAAAACACGTCCAGCCCGTCGGCATGGTCGTAGTGCCCGTGGCTGAGCACCGCCGTGTCCACCCGGGACAGGTCGACGCCCAGCTTCTCCGCGTTGCGGGCAAACTTGCCGCTGTGGCCCGCATCCAGCAGCACCCGGCGGCCCCGGTGCTCCACATAGACCGACAGGCCGTGTTCCCGCTCCAGGGCAGGTGGGGCGGTGTTCTCCACCAGAATGACCGCTCTCATGCTCTCACGCTTCCTTCCCAATGATCTGTCCAACTCGTCAGGACAGGGTGGTAAACAGGCGGTCCGCCGCCCCCTTCAGGGCGGACACCAGCCGGTCCGCCTCGTCCCGGGTGCTGTCTGGGGAGAAGGAGATGCGCAGAGCTCCGTCCAGCCAGGGCTTGGGCAGGCCCAGGGCGGCGAATACATGGCTGGGCTTGCCCTTGTGGCAAGCCGAGCCGGAGGAGATGCACACCCCTTGGTCCCCCAGCACCCGGACCACCACTTCGCTCTTATACCCCGGCAGGGTGACGGCGCAGATGTGGGGCGCGTCCCCAGCGGAGATCACCTCCAGCTTGGGAATTTCCGCCTTGAGCCGGTCCAGAGCGTAGTCCTTGATGGCCTGTGTCCGTTCCAGCCGGGTCCGGTCGGCCATAATCTGGCGGCACGCCTCGGCAAAACCGGCGATCTGAGCGGTGGCCTCGGTGCCGGAGCGCAGGCCCTCTTCCTGGCCCCCGCCGGTGAGCAGCGGTCTGAGCCGTACCCCCTTTTTCACATACAGGGCGCCTACCCCCTTGGGAGCCCCCAGCTTGTGGCCGCTCACCGTCACCAAGTCCGTCCCCAGGCCAGTCAGAACGGTGGGCAGCTTCAAAAAGCCCTGAACCGCGTCGCAGTGGAACAGGATGCCCCTGTCATAGTCCTTCACCGCCTGGACGCACTGGGCGATGGGGAACACCGTCCCCAGCTCGTTGTTCACCAGCATCATGGACACCAGGGCGGTGTCCGGCCGCAGGGCGGCGCGCAGATCATCCACAGCGATGTGCCCGGTCTTGTCCGGCTTGAGATAGGTCACTTCATAGCCCTGCTGTTCCAGGTCCTTGCAGGTCTCCAGCACCGCGGCGTGCTCCACGGCGGTGGTGACGATGTGCCGCCCCTTGCGGCGGTTCATCTCCACCCCTTTTCGGATGGCCCAGTTGTCCCCCTCCGTGCCGCAGGAGGTAAAGAACACCTCATCCGGGGCGCAGCCCAGGGCCTGGGCCACCGTGGCACGGTCCTCCTTCACCCGCTTTGCCGCCTGCGCGCCGTAGGGATAGCGGGAAGATGGGTTGCCGAACTGCTCCAGGGCCGCCGTCATGGCGGCGATAACCTCCCCCCGGACGGGGGTGGTGGCAGCGTAGTCAAAATAGCAAAGCTGGCTCATACCCGGACCTTCACCACGCACTTTCTGGCCGGAGCGGGACCGTTAGGGCCAATGGAGGGAGCGTGTCCGTCTCCGGGAAACAGGGCCAAAAACCGCCCGCCTCCCAGGGGCAGCCGGACCCCGGAGCCTTTGTGCAGCCAGATGTCCCCCTCGGGCCGGGCCTCCACCACCTCGCCCAGCTCCTCGATCGGGCAGACGGCCACCTCTTCCTCCCCTTCCAGCAGGTAAAAAATATCAATGTACTTCTCATGGCGCTCCGGGGTAGGGTTATCCATCTTCGTCTCATAGCGCATGACGTTGACAAACACATTCTCCCCGTCCACCTCATAGCGGCCGTCGTCCAACTCGGCCCAGTCGGTATCCGCCAAAAAATCCAGCGCCGCGGCCACGCCGGGGTGAAGGTTCTGGTACTGCTTCCTGTGGTGTAAGGTATCGTAGATCATAACACATTCTCCTTTGCCAGTATGATCTGGCAGGCTTTGGACGGCTCCCGGCCCTCTGCGGGCGGGTGCGTCCCTTTTGTTTCAGTTTACCATATCCTCCATCTGGTTTCAATGTCCCGGAGGAAAAGGCGCGGTGGGATCAGAAATTTTTCGGAGGCTGCGATGGCCGTCCCTCTGCGGTTTCTTCAACACCCCCCTGAAACGCTTACGGTTCTTTTCTCCGCCTTGACATCCCCCGGATTTTGGCATACAATTCACTACATCGTAATTCGCCTGTTTTTGAGGAAGTGATCCGATTGATCGAATTAAAGCATATCTCCAAGGTCTTCCCTACCCCGGATGGAGCGCTTCAGGCCCTTCGGGACATCGACCTGACCATTCAGGACGGCGATGTGTTCGGCATTGTTGGCATGTCTGGTGCGGGCAAGTCCACCCTGGTGCGGTGCATCAACCTGCTGGAGCGGCCCACCCAGGGTCAGGTGCTCATTGACGGCAGAGACCTGTGCGCCATGCCGGAGAAGGAGCTGATCCGCCAGCGCCGCTCCATCGCCATGATCTTTCAGCAGTTCAACCTGCTCATGCAGCGCACCTGTCTGAAAAACATCTGCTTTCCCATGGAGATCGCCGGAGTGAAGCGGGACGAGGCGATCCGCCGGGCCAGGGAGTACCTGGACATCGTGGGCCTGCCCGACAAGGCGGACGCCTACCCCGCCCAGCTGTCCGGCGGGCAGAGGCAGCGCATCGCCATCGCCCGGGCCCTAGCCTCTGACCCCAAGATCCTGCTGTGCGACGAGGCCACCTCCGCCCTGGACCCCAAGACTACCCGGGAGATCCTGCGCCTAGTCCGGGACATCAACCAGCGGCTGGGCATCACCGTGGTGGTCATCACCCACGAGATGGCGGTGGTGGAGGAGATCTGCTCCCATGTGGCCATTCTGGACCACGGCGTGCTCCAGGAGACAGGAACCGTGGAGGAGATCTTCTCCAACCCCAAAACGGAGGCGGGCCGCCGCCTGGTCTACCCCGACGGGGTAATCATCGACCAGCTGCCCGCGGCCAACGTCATCCGCATCGCCTTCAACGGCGGCTCCTCCTACGAGCCGCTGATCGCCTCCCTGGCCAGCCTGATCACCTTCAAGTTCTACGCCGCCCAGTATCCCGACCGCAAGGGACGCTTTCTCCGCAGCTTCACCCTGTGGAACGCGGCCTTCCTCCTGCTCCTGACCGCCGCCGCCCTGCTGATGCTGGCCCACTATGAGACGGCCGCCTTCTTCCACGGCCGGCCCCACCCCCGCCGTACCCTGTTCTTTTCCCTCATGGGCACGGTGCTGGGCCTCACCTCCCTGCTGGACGGTCTGCCCCCCTTCTTCCAGGCATTGACCGCCGCCTTTCTCCTCTCCGCCCTGTCCGGCGCCTGCGCCCTGGCCCGCAATTGCTTCGGCCCGCCCTGGCCCAGCCGTCTGCTGAGTGGGCGAATGCCCCTTGGGGCTGAAGAAGAGGACAACGAGGAGGACATTTCCGACCAAGATTGTACGGAGGAGTTGTAATTATGGAACACAAACGTTTTTATATCACCACCCCTATTTACTACCCCAGCGACAAGCTGCACATCGGCCACACCTAC
>URQA01000011.1 GCA_900549885.1 uncultured Eubacteriales bacterium
GGTCTCAAAGGAGGACCGCTTGGTCCCCAGGAGGTTGATGCCCTGCTGCTGGGCCCGGCGGAGCAGGGCCTCGTCGGGGACCACCCCCTCGGTGAGGACCACGCAGGCCGCATCGGTCATCAGGGCCACAGCGGCCACGTTCTGGTTGGACATGATGGTAATCCAGCAGTCCCCGGCTCTGGCCCGGCCCATGACCCAGCTGAGCAGGTCGCCGCAGTATCCGCCGGTGACCGCCCGGTCCGGATCATCCAGGTGAAAAACCGTCAGAGAAAGCTGCTCGGTCAGTTGCTGTACCGTCATGGATCTGCCTCCGTTTCATTCGTTTCCTTTGCTGCAAAGGCCCCGCTGCCCTCCGGGGCGGGGAAGTCCTCGTCCTGAAGGGGCTCTTTCCGGCGGCGAAAGGGGGCGGGCAGGTACTCGTCGGCGGCGGTGTTGCCCGCCATATGCTGCATCCGCTCCCGCATCTTAAAGATGCAGTCGTCCACGCTGGCCCGGCCCATCACCACATCCTCGGCGAAGGCGTGACAGGAGGGGGCCCCGCAGGAGCCGCAGCGCAGGCCGGGCAGCTGCTTTTCCAGTTCTTGAATGCGGAACATCTTCTCCATGGCGCGGCCCCGATCCGGGTCCAGCTGGAGAGAGGGCAGGTACTCCGGCTTCTGGGTGTATTGGAGAATGTCCTGCTCTGGGCCGCCGGGGACAAACCGGGTGCGGGACACAGGCAGGTCCCGCATGAGTTTTTTCAGCCGCATCCGGGCGCCGAAGGGATTCTCCACATTGAGGCAGCCCCCCACGCACCCCTGGGTACAGGCCCGCAGCTCCACAAAGTCGGCCTCGGGCAGGCGGCCGTCCTCAATATCCTCCAACATCCGGATGACATTGTCAATGCCGTCCACCGCCACATACCGCTCCCGCAGCCGCCCGGCGGACTCGCCCCCCACATAGGCCCAGCCCACCCCCAAGATACCAGAGGCGGACAGGGGCTTGAGGTTGTCCTTGTCCAGTTTCTTCATAGGGCCCAGCAGGGCCAGGTACACGTCCCGAATGGCAAAGGCTCCGTCCAGCACCGGATGGGCCAGCCCCACCGGAGAGTGGGCTGCAGTGACCAGGGAGGAGCAGGGGACGATGGAAAACACGCCGATCTCATCTGGTGAAAGGCCGGTGTCTTTCACCGCCTGTTGGCGGGCGGTGATGGCGGCGAACTCTGAGGGAGTGATGACCGGGGCGATGTGGTTGATGAGCTTAGGAAAGCGGATGGAGATCAGGCGAACCACCGCCGGACAGGCAGGAGAGATCTCTGGCATGGGCCGGTCAGACTCCTTGAGGATCCGCTCCCGGGCGAAGCCGGAGAGCATTTCACAGGCGGCAGACGCCTCGTACACATGGTCAAAGCCCAGCTCCAAAAGGCCGTTGAGGACGATGTCCACATCGTCCAGGTTCTGAAACTGCCCATAGAGGGCGGGGTCGGGGATGGCGATGGTGTATCGGTAGTTCTTGAGGGCGGAGAAGTCGTCGCACACCGACTTGACCGCCTTGTGGGGACAGACCCGGATGCAGGTGCCGCAGTCGATGCAGCGGTTGGGCAGGATGGTTGCCTTGCCGCTGCGCACCCGAATAGCCTCAGTGGGGCAGTTTTTGATGCATGTAGTACAGCCGCGGCATTTTTTGAAATCCAGGACCACGGAATGGCGCACGGGTAAACACCTCCTTTACGCAATAAGGAGCGTCATTGGGGAATCTTGACCACCATGGTGACGGTGGTGCCCACCCCCACGGTGGACTGGATGTCCATCTCATCGCTGTATTTCTTCATGTTGGGCAGGCCCATGCCCGCGCCGAAGCCCAGGTCCCGGGCCACCTCGCCGGCGGTGGTGTAGCCGGCCTGCATAGCCTGGTCGATGTCGGGGATACCAGGGCCTTGGTCGGCCAGGGTGATGGTGATGTCGCTCAGGCCGATGTCCACCGTGGCGGTGCCGCCGTCGGCGTGGATGACCATGTTGATCTCCCCTTCATACATACACACCGACACCCGGCGGATAGTATCTGGGTCAAAGCCCAGCTTGCGCAGGGTCTGCTTGACCTGGGCGGAGGCCTCCCCGGCCTGGGTCAAGTCGCCGCCCTCCACCTCATACGTCAGACGAATGTTGTCCATGGCTCACTCTCCCACCAGCCCGCGGGTGAACAGCAGGCCGCAGGCGGTGTACATCCGCAGTTGGGTGGTCATGACCACGATACCGCGGTCCTGGGCCAAGGCCAAGATGCTCTGGTCGGGCACCTTGCCCCGGACAAAAACGATGCACTTCATGTCCATCATGTCGGCGGTGCGCACCACCTGGGGATTGACCAAGCCGGTGAGTAGCAGGGCCTGGTCCTTGACGTAGGCCAGCACATCACTCATGAAGTCGCTGCCACAGGCGGAGTGGACCTCCAGTTCCAGGGACTCTTCCCCGCTCAGAACCGTGGCGGAGAGGATATCGCGCACTTCTCGTAAATACATGTACTTTTTCCTCCCTAGCATGGGCGCGGACGCGCCGTAATAATTCTATTTTAGCACAGTGAAGGGCTGTCTTACAAGAGGCACACGGCCAGGCGGAGAAATTTCTCTCTACCGGGAAACGGCCCGGCTGCTGGCCGCGCCCGGAGGCCGTCCAGCCCAGATTTGTTCGACAGAAAGAGACATAAGTCCCTGAGAGGTGGAAAATCCACAAAGAAGAATGGACGTTAACGGTATTTTTGGAGGGAACGTCATTGACAGAAAGCAGGCTGGTTCCGTATAATGTTTACAATACGCTAAAGCGTTAAAAAATTAACAACAAAATAAGGATGTTTAGAGAGGAGTACGACTCATGGGTAATGAACGCGTCTACAATTTTTCCGCGGGCCCTTCCATGCTGCCGCTGGAAGTGCTCACCCGTGCCGGGTCTGAGATCACCAACTATCAGGGGTCTGGTATGTCCGTCATGGAGATGAGTCACCGATCTAAAGTCTATGATAAGATTTTTCAGGACACCAAGGCCAATTTTATCCGGCTGTTCCACGTGCCGGACAACTACAGGGTGCTTTTCCTCCAGGGGGGCGCCTCCAGCCAGTTCTCCATGGTGCCCCTGAACCTGATCGGAAAGACGGGAAAGGCGGACTACGCCGTCACCGGCAACTTTTCCAACATCGCCTACAAAGAGGCCAAGAAGTACGGCCAGATCAACCTGGCTGCCTCCAGCGAGGACAAAAACCACACCTACATCCCCACCCAAGATCAGCTGAAGCTGGACCCGGAGGCCAGCTATTTCCACTACTGCGCCAACAACACCATCTACGGCACTGAATGGCAGTATGTGCCAGAAACCGGGGATGTGCCCATCGTGTGCGACATGTCCTCCGACTTTCTCAGCCGGGTGGTGGACGTGTCCAAGTACGGCATTATTTACGGCGGGGCCCAGAAAAATCTGGCCCCCGCGGGGCTGACCATCGCCATCGTCCGGGAGGACCTGGCTGGCCACGAGCTGCCCTACACCCCGCTGATGATGAACTACAAGACCATGATCGACAAGGACTCCATGTATAACACGCCTCCCTGCTGGTGTATTTACATGCTGGGATTGGTGCTGGAGTGGCTGGACAGCAAGGGCGGCGTGGAAGGCATGGAGAAGATCAAGCATGCTAAGGCCCAACTGCTCTACAATGTGCTGGACGACTCGAAGCTGTTCACCTGCCCGGCCGAGAAGGGGAGCCGCTCTGACATGAACGTTACCTTCCGGTCTGCCAGCGCTGAGCTGGACGCGAAGTTTGTGGCCGAGGCCACCGAGGCGGGCTTCGTCAATCTGAAGGGCCACCGCTCCGTGGGTGGCATGCGGGCGTCCATCTACAATGCCATGCCCACCGAAGGGGTGGAGAAGCTGGCGGACTTTATCCGGGCTTTTGACAAAGCCAACTGAGATCGCAAGGGGACAGCCCCTGACAAAATGAATGATTTGATGAGGGATCGTTATGTTTAAGATCAAAACCATGAATAAAATCTCCCCTAAGGGGCTGGCGGAACTGCCCACTGACAGCTACATTGTGGGAGACGACGTGATGAACGAGGACGGTATCCTGGTCCGTTCCGCCAAGCTCCACGAGTATCCCTTCCCGGAGAACCTGCGGGCTATTGCCCGGGCAGGGGCAGGCACTAATAACATTCCAGTGGACCGCTGCTCCGAGGCGGGGATCGTGGTGTTCAACACGCCTGGAGCCAACGCCAATGCCGTCAAGGAGTTGGTTCTCTGCGCCATGTTGGTGGCCTCCCGGGATGTGATGGGAGGCTCTGCCTGGGTGCGGGAGCAAGCCCAGACGGAAGGGGTGGACGTGGCCGCCACTGTAGAGAAGGGCAAGGCCGCTTTCGTGGGCCCCGAGCTCTACCGCAAGACCCTGGGTGTCATCGGCTTGGGGGCGATTGGCGCGCTGGTGGCCAACGTCGCTCTGTCCTTAGGTATGGAGGTCTATGGCTATGACCCTTATCTGTCGGTGGATGCCGCCCTGCGGCTGGATCGCCACGTTCATGTGGTCAAAGATATAGCTGAACTCTATAAGGTGTCTGACTATATCACCATCCACGTGCCCTATATGGATGAAACCCGGCATACTATTGACGCCGATGCCTTGGCAGCGATGAAGGATGGGGTGCGGGTCATCAATTTGGCCCGGGGCGAGCTGGTGGATGACGATGCTATGATTGCCGCGCTGGAGTCAGGCAAGGCGGCTTGTTACGTCACTGATTTTCCCAATAATAAAATCACATTAGCCAAGCATGTAGTGGCGATCCCCCATTTGGGAGCGTCTTCTCCGGAAAGTGAGGAGAACTGCGCCGTTATGGCGGCCCAGGAGTTGAGAGACTACCTGGAAAACGGCAACATCAAGAACTCAGTCAACTTCCCTAACGTGGAAATGGAGCGCACCGGAGTGCAGCGGCTGTGTGTGATCCACCGGAATATCCCGGCCATGCTGGCCAACATCACCCGCCAGCTGTCCGAGGACGGAGTCAACGTGCCCAATATGACCAACAAGTCCAAGGGAGACTACGCCTATACCATCGTGGATGTGGATAGCCCTGTTACAGATGAAGCTATCGCCGATTTGAAAGCGATTCCAGGTATTATCCGGATGCGTTTGATCTGACCTCCCTATACCTAAAAGCGTAGAAAAGCAGGCCCGACGCCGTTATGGCGCCGGGCCTGCTTTTTGCAAACAGGGAAAAATTAGAGCGGATCAACGCTCAGAGTGTCTGAATTAGGGGTGCCCACTGACAACGCCGGAGGAGAGGCGGGTAGCAGGTCTAACAACTGTTGAAGGACCAGACTTTGATTAAAAACAGAGTACAGAACCGAAACCCGATATTCAGCAAGAGGGTCCGGGATAGGTATAATATGGAAGAATGGTGAATTCATTGCTCGCAGTTGTACTTCCGGGGCAAAAAACATCCCTGCACCGGCGGCGACATAGTTGAGCGCGGATTCAAAATTTTCAATAGAGACATAGCGGGGATGAAAATTATATTTGGCCAAGGCGCTGTTGACGGCCCCGTGCCAATAGGAACGATTATAAGGTAAGTAAAAAACGGAAGCACTGGCAGATCTAGAAAATTCTGGAGAATCAAAGGAGAAATTCCAATCGTTTGGGACCGCAAGGGCCAGTCGACCCCGGTGGAAACAGCGTTCGCCAATGTTAGGGGCAAGGATAGTATCGCTGGCGGAAAAGGCAATGGCCAAGTCCACAGTGCCTTCTAACAGCAGACGGGGGATGCTACCGGCTATGGAAGGGACACACTCCACTGTGAACGCCGGATCGAAATGACGCAGAGAATCCAGAAATTCAAAGGCTCCGGTAGAAGCAAGGGAAAACATCCCATCCTCCAGACAGACGGTAAGGGTCTGGCTGGTAAAACCAAGAGAATCTGCTGAGACTACAGATTGTACCATGTTTTCCAGCTCTCTCAGCAGGTGGAGGGAGCGGCGGTATAGGTCCCGGCCTGCTGCAGTCAACTGGACAAATCGAGTGTTGCGGTCCACCAGAATCACGCCCAATTGCTCCTCTAATTTGGAAATTTGTTGACTGAGCGCCGGCTGGGTGATATAGAGTTTTTGGGCGGCGTTGCTGAAACTGGACGATTCAGCGACCGCAATAAAATACCGTAGCTGTTTGGTTTCGATCAAGGTAGTGGCCTCCCTATGGCAAAGCTGACCCAAGAGTGGTGCGGAAATTACAATATGTAGTATACCATAAAACGACTTAATTTGCCTAAAAGAAGATGTAGAAAATAAAAGAAATTAGAGAATGAGCGAAAAAACAAATATTATTACAAATATAGCAAGGAATTGGAAAAAGATTTTGAGTAAAATATACTACTTTCGTTCACACTTTATTTAGATAAAGTGTGAACGAAAATAGATGCTTAATGGAGACAAGTAAAGAAGTAAAGGCAAAATGTAGGCTGATTTTAAGATTTATAAGTTAGGATTATCAATGAAATAAAATTTAGTTAATTTACAGAAAAGATATGCCATGCTACAATATACATGTATTACAAGCAAACAGACAGAAAAATTGTGCAGAATGACTTCGACAGAAAGGATGAAGGGAAGATGGTGGAAAAGATGCCTCTGTGTCCGGAAGAGCGGGCGCTGAGCTACTGCAAGTATTTTGATCTGCCGATGGAAGAGCCTGACCCTCGCTCCATGCAGATTTGGAATGCTGGGCCGGTTCCAGAAGAAACAGTGCTGCGCATCGAGAACATTAATGATTTGTTCAAACCAGGATACCTCCCCTGCGAGCAGGGCTACTGTGCACTGTCCGACGGGACCGGCTTTGTGGCCAACTATGTGCGGATGGAGGGGGTGACGGCGGAGATGGTGGATTGGTGGTTCACTTGGCACTTTATCAAGCCCCCTAGCGTACCAGAGGGAAATGGGAACTTACGCTATAAGATCTGGAATCCTTACGAGCACTGGGATACTGGCCCTATTAGTGAGGCAGACAAAAAACGCCGCGCGGACCCCAGCATCTACTACCGGCTGCGTAGCGAAGGAGCAGTGGATTTTTTGGAAGAGACGATCCGTGTGGGCGGTCCTCGCTTTTATATGGAACCCCATCCTATTACCCATTTGGAGGACTTGGGCGCGGACCACAATCTGGTGACAGCGCCCAACTTCGGGACATTCTGCTCGGCCATGACACTTCAAGAGGAGTGCCCCCCCATGATCGTGGTCCACTACTACCGGCCTGTACCCAGCGGTCTGGAGCTACGCTCCCGCTACTGGACCGGCTACCGGGTCGAGAATCATAAGCTCATCAAGGACACCGCAATTCCCGCCAAGCTGGAAGATATGCGCAACAACTGTATGCACAACATGCGGGAGTATCCCCATTTAGGGCGCTTCTTGCCCAAGCTCTTTGCAGAAGAGGGCTGGAAGCCGGTGGACGCCTATTGACCTACAGCTGGCTTGACCGAGGAATACGGCGAAAAAGGAGTGAGAATCGTAATGGTACAGACGGACAGGGATATTCTGCTTCAGATGACGGATGTGACCAAGCTGTTCCCGGGCGTGGTGGCACTGAACAAGATGAGACTGACTGTACGGCGCGGGACAGTGCACGCACTGATGGGAGAAAACGGCGCCGGAAAATCTACCTTGATGAAGATTCTCAGCGGGCTGTACAAACGGGATGGCGGAGAGATCATATTTGATGGGGAGCCTTTTAATCCATCCAATATTCAGGAGGTGCTCAGCCGGGGGATCTCTATGATCTATCAGGAGCTCAATCCCGTCGAAGCCATGACGGTGGCAGAAAATATCTTCTGCGGTCGGGAGCCCGGTAAGGCAAAGGGCCTTTACCTAGACCACCGGACCATGAACTGCCGGGCTAAGGAGCTTCTGGAGGCGCTGGACATCACAGCCATCGACCCCAAGGACAAGGTGCAGTTTCTTAGCGTGGCTCAGAAGCAGCTGCTGGAGATGGCGAAGGCATTTTCAAATAACTCCAAGTTGATTATTCTGGATGAGCCGACCTCTGCGTTGACAGAAGAAGAGTGCCAGCACCTATTCCGCATTGTCAACCAGATGAAGGCCCAAGGGACCAGCTTTATTTACATTACCCACAAGATGGACGAGGTCTTTGTAATCGCAGATGAGGTCACTGTCATGCGGGACGGGCAATACGTTGATACTAAGCAGAGCAGCCAGGTAAGCAAAAACGACCTGGTGAGGATGATGGTGGGCCGGGACCTATCCAATGCCTATCCCAAGCGGGAGGTGGCCAAGGGGGACGTGTTGCTGGAGGTTTCAAACCTGACGTGTCCCGGAGTGATCCGGGACGTAAGCTTCACGGTCCACCGTGGGGAGATCCTAGGCGTAGCCGGGCTGATGGGGGCGGGGCGCTCGGAGACCATGGAGACGTTGTTCGGCTTGCGGCATAAAAGCTCCGGAACCGTCCGCATCGACGGCAAAGAGGTATCCATCCGGAAGCCTCAGGATGCCATCGACAACAAGATTGCCTTTTTAACAGAGGACCGCCGAGGGATGGGTTGCTTTTTGGAACTACCTATGTATGATAACACCTTACAGCTGGTTTGGAAGCAAGTCCGGACGCTTGCGGGGTTATCGGGCCAAAAAGGAAAGAAGCTGGTCCAAAGCCAAATCGACCGTTTTTCTATCCGGTCTGCCGGGCAGAGCCAGCGCATAGGGGAGCTCAGCGGAGGCAATCAGCAAAAGGTGCTGCTGGCTCGGTCCATGCTGACGCACCCAGAGATTTTTATTATGGATGAGCCGACTAAGGGAATTGATGTAGGTTCAAAATATGAGATTTACTTGGATATGCTCAAGCTGGTGGAGGACGGTAAGGCTATCATCATGATTTCCTCGGAGATGCCGGAGATTTTAGGGATGAGCGACCGCATCATGGTGATGCATGAGGGTACAGTGGCGGGTATTTTGGACCGAGATGAGGCAAACCAGGAGCTGATCCTGAACTACGCCGCCGGCCTGGCCGGAAACCTTGCCATCTGACCGCCAAGGAGGAAAGAACCATGGAAACAAAAGTGGAAGGAAAGATTCAAAGGAGTAAGAGCGATGTTTTGAAACGGCTGTTGAGAGACGACCGAACCAGTCCCATCCTGCTGTTGGTACTAGCGGTGCTTTTCCTCTGCATCGTAACGCCAGACAAATTCCTGCAGTTTATCAATCTTCGTAATGTGGTACGGTTTGCCTCATTTTACATCATTGTGGGCGTAGGCACCCTCATCGTGTTTATGGCTGGCGAGATGGATATGTCCACTGGCTCTGTGATGGGGATGGGCGGCATTGTAGCCGCGTTTATGGCCCGTGCAGGCGTTAATGTATGGCTGATCTTCCTGGTGGTCGTCATCATCGGCGTTGTCTGCGGTATGGTAAACGGCCTTTTTGTAGGTTACTGGGGATTGCCTGCCTTTGTGGCAACGCTGGGTGTACAAAAGGCGCTGCGCGGACTGATTACAGTGGTCACACAGGGCTATGCCGTTAATAACATGAGCGATGGCTTCCTGTGGCTAGGTGGCGGTGATATTTTCAGCATCCCAGTTCCCATCTACATTTGTATTATCGTATGTGTGATTTCCTGGTATCTAATCAACAAAACCGTACTAGGCCGCCATATGATTGCCACTGGCAACAACCGCCAGGCGGCCATCGTGGCGGGAATCAATACCAGAAGAACCAAATGCTTAGCGTACATTTACAGCGGAATCTTGGCCGCTATTACTGGCATGGTGCTCACGGCCCGGCTTCAGTCCGGACAGACCACCTGCGGCGAGGGTTTTGAGTTGGATGCCATCGCTGGTGCCATCATCGGCGGCGCAAGCTTGGGCGGTGGAGGGGGCTCCATTGCCGGCACAGTTTGCGGCATCATGTTTATCTATGTGGTTAAGAACGGAATGCAACTGCTCTCGGTTAACACCTACTGGCAGAACACCGTTCAGGGTTTAATTCTGATTCTGGCAGTGCTCATCGACATGCTCCGCCGCCGAGCTAATTCGAAATAGGAATCTGTGCGTTGTTCGGACTGCGTAAATTTGTATCCGCCAACAATCAAATTATTTATGGAGGTCACTATGAAAAAACTGCTTGCACTTTTGCTGAGCCTCGCGCTCTGCGTCGGTATGCTAGCCGGCTGCAATAATTCTGACAACAACAGCGAAAATCTTCCTTCCGAGCCTGGGGATACTGCTGATGTGAACGCCCCAGACGATGAGCACCTTGGAGAGGAATCGTTCAAGGTCGGCATCGTGACGTACTATGTCAACTCCAGCTTTGAGTCTTCCTTCAACACCGCAGCTATCGCCAAATGCGAGGAGTTGGGGCTGGAACACGAAAGCTATGACGCAAACAAGGATATGGCGGCCTACCAGACCTGTTTTGAAAACGCCATCAGCGCCGGTTGTGACGCCATTGTTTGTGTCCCCTCCGATCCCTCTGCCATGGGGCCGCAGTGTGAGCTGTGTGAGGAGAGTGGTGTATATATGATCGTGATGGGCGGTGCGCCCGACGGCTGGTATAGCTCTGTGGTCACGGTGGAGAACGCCGACAAGGGACGGATCAAGGCGGAACTGATTGCTGAAAACTGCGGCGACGGTTCTAAGGTGCTGATGCTGCTGGCCAATCTTCAACAGGAGGGGCTGGTGGAAATGAATGATGCGGCCAAAGAGGTGTTTGCCGAGCATAACATCGAGGTAGTGGCGGAGGAAAATCCTGCTGCCGACATGTCTCAGGCCATGACTATCATGGAGAACTGGCTGGCCATGGGATTGGAGTTTGACGCCATCTGGTGCGCCACCGACACCGTGGCCAACGGAGCCATTTCCGCTTTGGAGCAGGAAGGAATTGATTTCAACGACGTGTACATCGTCTCGGAAGACGGCGACGAGCTGGGCCTGAACTTGGTGAAGGAGGGCAAGTTGGACGCGACCCTGTCCCTGAACGGCCTGATGTATGGCACCGCTGTGGTGGAATTGGCTGACCAGTGGCTCAAGGGCGAGACGCCAGAGAAGGATGTGGCCGTGGATATTCAGGTGGTCACTGCGGATAACGTGGATGAGTACCTAGCTCAACTACCCTGAATTTACCCTACATTTGCCGGAACGCGGCATTGATCCATGACAGACGCAGTCCGATGCATTTTACAGGCTGTGCCTCCGCATTTTACGGAGGCACAGCCTGCTAGTCAAAGACAAGGAGGCAGAGACGATGAAACAGCCAAAGATGTTGATTGAACACGGGTTGATTCCGGGACATACCCTGACGCCGGACGAACCAGGCATGGAGAACAGCGCCTCTATTATCCCGGACGACCAGAAAATGAATCCCAACTGTGTCTGCCCCACCAGAACCTGCCCACTCCACGGCTTCTGTCAGTACTGCGCGCAGCACCATGCCGAGCTCAATCGTGCGTTGGAAGCGATGGGCTTGGGTGAGCACTGCCATTTCCATCATTGCAAACAGGACCGCATGGTGGAGCGGTACGGCCTGGAGGCTACCACCGAGATGGCACGGAAGGTAGGGCTGGGGGCGGCGGCTAAGGCGGTTTGGGAAACGGGAGAGGAGGCATCCCATGAGGCTCGGTGAAATCGGTATTAGCCGCAAAGTTTACGACCGGGAAAGCGGCATCATGTTTCGTGTGGCAGGACAGGACCACTATGGGCCGGGGATCACCACCCTGCTGACGGACTGCGTCATTGGCGTACGTGCGCTGGACGCGGCGGAGAACGGTCCGGAGGGCCGGTATCCCTTTGAGCAGAGCGGGAAGTTCGGCAACAATAACTATCCCTTGAGCAACCTCCATCAATGGCTGAACAGCCGGGAGGAGCGGTGGTACCACCCCGCCCACGAGCGGGACAACCCGCCTGTGTCCCCATACTTGCGGTATGGGGAGCACCCTTATCTGGAGACACCGGGATTTCTGACCGGGTTTTCTCAGACGTTCCGGGACAGTCTGGTGGAGGTGGAGATCCCCGTGCTGGTGCGGACTATCCGGGGCAAAGGGGAGCTTCAGACCGTCAAAGCCTGTGCCTTTCTCCCTAGCCGGACCGAGATGAACAAGGGAGATGAGGTGGGCGTTCCGGAGGGCAAGCCATTGCCACTGTTTTACGACCCTTACATCTTCAAGGCAAAGCCCAGTCAGGACCAGTTGGAACGTTTTGGACGGAGTTGGAATCCAGAAGAGCCGGAAAAAGGCCTGTTCTATGATAGAGCCCAGATGTATGATCCCAAGTTTGGCTGGTGGTACTATATGCGTACCCCCAGCACCGTGTATAAGTTTATGGTACGTGTGATGAGCCCCTATGGCTCTGTATCCTATACCTATGCCAACAACGATGTGGTGGGCCTGCGGCCCTTGGTGAATCTGAATGCGGATTTGGAAATAGTGGACGATGGGATCGCTGCCCCACGGTACCGGATCGGTTGACCGGACTGGTGAGCACCTGTTTGGGTATTTCAGGTGCCATATCTTGCCGGTGGGAAATAGGGGGCGGTTCGTTTAGAAGGGGGAAGCCTCCTGCTATAATAAATATGTATTACAGGAAAATAAGAGGGGAATCATGCCAGAGACACTGGGGAGAGGAGACGCCGAGAGATAGAGTGTGTTAGTCGAGACGGTAGAGAAACACGGCGACAAAGAAAGGGAGTGATACCAGAGATGGAACAAGGACCCCTGTTTACAAAAGTGGAGCAGGTCAGCATGGTCGTCCGGGACGCGGTGGAAAGCGCCAGGTTTCTGTGCGACGTGTACGGCATCGGCCCATGGACCTGTGTGCAGTTCGGGGACGCAGGAGACGGAAATGACAACTGGATTCCTATTGAAAATGTGATGTTGGACGGCGAGGAGATTGGTACTTACGCCATTGACTGTTGTGTGTGCGACCTGCCCAGCGGAATTCAGCTAGAGATCATCTCACCCAAGCGAGGAGACAGTGTGTTTGTCCGCTTTCTAGAAAAGTATGGTCCTGGCATCCAGCATATCTCCATCAATAACGGAGATTATGAGCGGACCTTGTCCCGGATGGCAGCGGCGGGATACCAGCCGGGGCAGACCGCTACGGTGGATCGGAACGAGATTTGTACCTTCGTGGACCATAAGGACTTGGTAGGCTGCTACCTGGAGATCCACAAGCGCCCGGAGACTTTTAAGTTCCCCGAGGTAAAGCCCGTATTTCTGCCCGGTCCCGGCCCGGATGACAAGCCTGCGACTGAGCCACTGTTCCAGGACATCGACCAAGTTGGGATTGTGGTAGAGAACGTGGAGCGGACGATTCGGGTACTCAACGACGAATACGGAATCGGGCCGTGGATCCTGTTGGACTTTGGTGATTGCGGCCAGGGCGGGTATGTAACTGCGGAAAACGTGGTGCAGGACGGAAAGCCAGTGGGCACTCTTGCCACCAGAGCGGCCATTTGTGACGCGCTGAACATCCGGATGGAGATCATAGAGCCGGTGAGCCAAGCGGGGATTCACTACGAATCCTTAAAGAGATACGGCCCCACCACGCACTATCTATCCCTCAAGCATCGCCTGTCCTATGAGGAGATCAAAAGGCGCATGGATGAGGCGGGCTTTACCGGAGGCCAGGTGGCCACCATTGGTACCACGGAAACCTGCCTGTATGCAGACCATATGGATTTGCTGGGCTGCTATCTGGAGGTCCATAAGCGGCCGGAGAATTTTGCGCAGCCCCAGGTGTAGACCGAGACGCATCCGCCTGACCTGGATAATTCACTTTAAGTGGGAGAAGTCAGATGCCCTGTGAAAACAAAATAGGGAAATCCCCAGAGAACAGATAGATGCCGGCCTAACTGTCTCTGGGGTTTTTCGCTACTTGTACAAAAGTGAAAAAGCTCACTCCGCCGGGATCACCGGGAGCAGCAGGTAGGAATCATAACGCCCGCCGCTGTACACCGTATGCCGGCCAAAATTATCGTTGTCCTGGATGCTGTCTATTGCCGGGTCTAGACCAAGGTAGTCAAAACCCGCGACAACGAGTTCTAAGGTTTCCCCCGTATGGAAAAGCAAAGAGGTAGGCCAGAAGCCAAGCTCCAATTCTACCGGGGTTCCCCGTTCTAGCAACTGAGGCGTCCGGAAAGTGTGATAGGGCTCACTCTCGGTGCTCTTGTCCGGATCCAACTGGCGAAGAGAGGCCCGGAGCATGGCGTTAGGGCCGCTGTATTGGAAGGTGACGCCATCGTTGAACACATAACGACCATTCACATCCCGCTTGTTCAGTTTGGCGTAAATATCCATGTCATAGTAGTCTTCCGCCGCGGCCCACAGATGGAGCTTGCAGTAGCCGGAAATTTCAGTGTCTGCTGAAAAAGCGACAGAGAAACGGAGGATACTCTTCCCATCGTCTCCCTGATAGGTTGAGATATGTATTCCGGCAGGCTTTGTTTCCACAAGTGCTTCGTTGGCGCAATCTAAATAGAGCTTTTTAAACTGCTGGCGGTCTAAGGGGAACTGCACTTCATCTCGGTAGACGATGTCCTGGTGTCCCGGGTCTAGCACGGACATCCGGACACGTGGTGTGTGTTCCCAGCCATTGTCTACATCCTTCAAATAGTAGTCGTAGAATTTCAGCAGATCAGCCCGATTTTCCGGTCGGTGCTGGTCGGACCACTCTTGGGTGTTGTGGATCCGTAGCCACTTCTCCTTGGAGGACAGGCGTCGGAAGCCCTCAAAGGTGCCGTGGGCGTGAACCTGGCTGGTATAGCTAGCCACCACGTAAGCCGGGCAGGTGATTTTTTCAAAATTGGCAGCCTTGTCCTCCCAGTAGTCATTCATTAGTGGATAAGCCCGCATGGCGGCGGGCAGATCTTCCATGCGGTGATTGCCATAGCACATGTTCACCCGCACGATGTTGATGTGGGGGATGCCGCCGCGCATGTACTCGTCCCGGTACATGTTCCCATGTCCCTCCCACGGGGCGATGCAGATCAGATGGGGCGGATTGAGAGCAGCAGTATACCACTGGGTGATGCCCAGCCAGGAGTTTCCCGCCATGGTGACCCGGCCGCTGCACCAGACTTGGACTGCCAGCCATTCGATAACGTCGTAGTTGTCGCTGGCATCCTGCGCGCCGAAGTAGTGGGCGTCACCTTCGCTCATGCCCACGCCTCGGGGGTCCATGAACACCACGGCGTAGTCATGGAACACCCAGTAAGCTGGGTCGGGGCATTCCCAGGCATCCAGACCGGAGGTGGCGCTTTTGGGCACGTCACAGCGGTTGGGGTGGCCGCACCGCTCGGCTACGAAGTCATAGGTCACATAGGAACCGTTCTTGCCAAAAATGCTGGAACAGAGAATCGCCGGTACGGGGGAGCTGTGGTTGGGCCGAAAGATGTCCGCCCGGATGACGACCCCGTCCCGTAGGGGAATGGGAACGTCCCGGTCAAGGACCACGTCGCAGTCCAGAGGAGCGAAGCCCTCCCCGTGGACATAGCCTTTCTTCAGCACTGTGGTCCCGGGATGGAATCCGTTGAATCCGGAATGGGGGTCGGACAGAGGGGGAGTCTTCGTGAAAAAGAGGTCGCTCATCAGATACACGTCCTTTCCAGTAATATAGGGGGAGCTTCAGCACCGCCCGAGGCCGTCTGCGTTGGCATAAGGCAAAGGAGGAGTGGGCCATGGGGAGGGCTGGCTGTCCAGAGAGTATTCCCAGTGGTACTGGCAGCCGTGACCAGGAGGCTTTCCATAGGGAGTAAAGCACCGCTCTACAGCCCATAGCTCGTTGAGGGCCGGGCGCTGGGCGGAAAAGGTCACCCAATCCTGACCAAAAGGGCAGCGAAAGATATCGTAGATGTGCATGTGCCAAATGCGCCAGCCGGTCTCACGGCGGATCAGGTCAACAGCTATCTTCTGCCAGACCCAGTCAGCCTGATAGCGTTTTCCTTCAGCGGTCACGCTGGTCAGGTGGACGCCGGACACCTTGCGGTCCGGCCGACCCAGATCGGGATAGGACAGCTCTCCGCCGTCCCCTTCCGCTCCGATGGACAGCCAGAGCCCTCTTGCGGTGAGGCCGTCAGCCGCCACCTCAAGGGCCTGGGTGGTGAGCGTATAGACCACCAGCTTGCCTGGATGGTCCGAGGGGGAGCCGAAGCCCATGGCGGAATCGTAGTAGGTTTTCATCCCAGCGTCGGGAAAGGCCCCGGACCGTCCCTCATACACGCCGTAGAAGCGGTCCTCCAGGGTAATCCCGCAGACGTCCTCCGCCCACAGCTCGTCCAGAATGGCCTGACTGTTCCGGAGGGTGTAGTAGTGCTGGTAGCGGGCCATGAGGTTTTCGATCTCGCCCCGGGCCTCCAGCCGTTCCAGCCGGAGCAGCAGTTCCTGTTCTGTCACGCATGCCTGCCTCCTTCCGGAAGAAATTTGACACAGCTGCAGCAGGGGAGGGGAAAGCCCGCCCCGAGGCTGACCAGGGTATAACAGGAGTAGTCTGCCTCAAACAGCTCCAGGGTGTCGGAAAATTGCAGGCCGACCAGCACATACCGTCCGTCGGGTGTGAAGTCAAAGTCCCGGGGGAATACGCCCTGGACCGGAACGTGGGCGGAAAATTTCAGCAGTCCGGTATCCCGGTTGACGGCGAAGGCGGCCAGATTGTTGAGCCCTTCCGCCCGGTTGGCCACCAGCAGCAAGGAACCGTCAGGAGACAGCTTGATGCCGGCGGTTTCCGCGTGGCCGCACCAGCCAGGACAGGTGGTGGAGACACGCTGAAGCTGGCGCAGCGGCTCAGCAGCGGCGGAATCGTAGGCCAGAACGAACACCTCCCCGCCAGCCTCAGTGGAGACGTAGACGGTTTTCCCGTCGGGGGAGAAAGCGGCCTGTCTGGGCCGGCCAGCCACGGGCAGCTCAAAGGCCTGTCGCCACCCCGCCTTTGTGAGCTGGTGGAGAAAGACCCGGTCCAGTCCCACGTTGGTGGACAGCAGAAAGTTGCGGTCCGGCGTCTCATACACGCTGTGAACCGACGGCCAGTGGGATCCGGAGCGGACCGGGTGGCGAATCACTTGCATACCCTCCCCCAAAGAGCCGTCGGGCAGGAGCGGGGTGACGGTAACGGAGCCGGACATATAGCTGGAAGTCAGCAAATGCTGCCCGGCTTGGTCGGTGGAGCAGAAGCAGGTCAGCTGGCCGTCGGTGTTTCTGGCGTTGAGAAAGGTCAGGCTCCCGTTCGGCCCAATACGGTAAGCTGCCGCCCCGCCGGTGGGTCTTCCCTGAAAATAGATGAGTTCATAGGCCGCATAGAGAGTGCGGCGGTCCGGGGAGATCCAAAGATAGTCTCCGTTTTTGGCGGGGCAGCTGTCCTCAACACGCAGGTCTAATGTCTCTTTATCCATGCTGATGTGGTAAATGCCCTGGCTGCCCCGCATGGAATTGGTGCCGAGATAGGCGTGGTAGCGATTTTGCTCCATGGTGGCCTCCTTATCAACAGGGCAGGAGCTCCTGCACCATCAGCTCACAATAAAACAGCCGGGTACATCCGTCGCCGACCCAGCCCACACGGGTTATGCCGTCCCGGCCATCTAGTGTGACCACGGCGTGGATCTGCGGATGCCCCTGCATGATCATTCCCTGGACGGACGCGAGCTGGAGAACACAGTCACGCCAACTCTGGCCGGGGCGCCCAGAGTAATTCAGCGTGAAGCGGCCAAAGCCCCCCAGTCCGGCGGTGATGACAGCGGTATCGATGTGTTCTTGGTCCGCAAGCTCCCGAAGGGCCTGGATAAGATCCTCTCCGGGGTCCAGTTCCAGGTCGAAGCGCCGGCCAGGCGCCATTCGCATACAACGCATATCACCCCTCCTCCGAAAGCAGTTCGGAAAATACCAGCCGGAAATCAGTCAGACAGATGCAGCCCTCGTGGAAGTGGACGGTCCAACATTCCCTGTCATTTCCGATCACGCCATGGAGATGGCAGCGGCCCTGCTCGATAAAGCCCTGGACGCCGGAGAGCGTCATAGGGGTATGTTCCCACACCAACGGGTAATCCATATACGCTCCCTGCTCATCCTTGGCGGCAAAATGGGAGACACAGCAGTCCAGATCCCCGATGCCACAGAGAAAAACAGCGTTTTGAACCTGATTTTCCGCCACAGCGGCCTCTACGGCCTTTAGAATATCCTCGCCCGGGGACACCTCAACCAGAAAAGTCCTCCCATAGTGTACAGAACGGCATTGGCTCATATCATCCGGTCAACTCCTTTTGTGGGGCTGTATCACGTGGACACAGCATGTGCTACTTATATACTTGTCATACAATCTTATTATACACCAAGACGGAGAAAGAGGGAAATTAGTAGGAGAAATAAGAATTATCAGGAAAAATTATAAATAGAAAAGATTGTGGAAAAACTTAAAATCTTAGACAAAATGACAAAAATGTGTGCCGATCTTTTGGCAAAGTGTCATCTTTCAAATTTTAGAAAAGTGTGGTAATATTCTGGTATAGAGGTATTACAAGTATTCAAGTTAAAAGGCTGTGAGATACTGTGGTGCCGTAAGGATTAAAAATAGGGAGGTAAATGACATGAAAAAGAGTCTGGCCATTATTCTGGCGCTGTCTATGTTGATTGCCCTGTGTGCGGGATGTGGCGATTCAAACAAGCCCACTGGTGAGTCCCAGCCTGTTGCCCAGGAGGGAGAACCCAGTGAAGACCCCAATTCCGGTGCCGGCGGCGCTGAAATTGCCCTGATCTGTTCCGCTGGCGGCGGTAGCATCAATGACCGGGGGTTTTTCCAGAGCACCTATGAGGGTATCCAGGAGTTCTGCGAGGAAACAGGCCATACGTACACCTATTATGATACTGCGGAGAATACGATCGACTCTCTCTATGAGAGCATTGATTTGGCTGTGCTGAACGGGGCAAAGGTCATTTGCACCTCCGGCGGGGATTTTGTTGGGATGATGGAAGAACTGTATGCGGCTTACCCGGATTTGTATTTCATATGCAATGAAACGCCTTATACAACGCCGGGCGAAAATGCGGTGATTTATACCTTCCAGGCGCAGGACTCTGCGTTTTTGGCCGGGGTAGCGGCGGTGGTAGAAGGGTATACTGATATAGGCTTTGTGGGCGGCATCCCTGTCCTTCCGGTCATGCGTGCTGGCTATGGCTTTATCCAGGGCGTAAACTGGGCGGCTGGTGAGCTGGGTGTAGAGGGGATCCAGCTGAAGTATTGGTATTCCAATTCCTTTGAGCCCAGTGCAGACATCCAGGCCTACGCAGCGGCGTGGTTTGAAAGCGGCACGGAACTGATTGCTGCGTTCTGTGGTGGCGCCGCGCCTTCTGTGTGGGCGGCTGCAGAGGCGTCTGATGGGCTTTGCTTTGGATGTGATGTGGACCAATATTATGAGTCTGACACCATTATTACTTCTGTGCTGAAAAATGTGGATGTGTCTACGAAGGAAGCGTTATGGGGTTGGGAAAATGGTGAGTTCCCTGGTGGTGAGACTATCTCTTACGGTATGGCGGATGGTGGCGTGGATCTGGCAATGGCCCATTCGTTAATGGAGTCGTTTACCGAGGAAGAATATGAACATTACCGGGATCTCTATATCAATGAATTGAGTGAGAATGTATACAGTGTGGAAGATTTCGAGTCCGCTGACGACATGTGGGAAGCTCTGGGTGAGCACAATATTGAGCTGCAGATTTATGAGTAAGGCTTTATATTGGCGCGGTAATTTGGCATAGGAAAGGGGAACGGCGGCCTCGGCAGGAACTGCTGCCGGGGCCGCCTCAGATTTTTGGAAAAATGCTTCGCTGCATGAGAACGGGGGATCACGATGGAAAATATAATTGAAATGTTGAACATTCGCAAGGTGTTCCCGGGAGTCATAGCCAATGACGATATCACGCTGGAGCTTCGAAGGGGAGAAATCCATGCGCTCCTGGGCGAAAATGGAGCGGGAAAATCGACTCTGATGAGCATTTTATTCGGCATGTATCAGCCGGACGGAGGCGAGATCAGGATTGAAGGAAAAACGGTCAAGATCAAGAACCCGAATGACGCGAATCGGTTTCACATCGGGATGGTTCATCAGCACTTCAAATTGGTGCACAATTTCACAGCGACGGAAAATATTGTTTTGGGGTTGGAAAATCTGCGTCATGGCCTTTTGGACTTAAAGCAGGCCAGGAGCCGCCTGGAAGAATTGACCGAACGGTATGGGCTGCGGGTGAATTTTGATATTTTGACCAGTCAGATGACCGTGGGTATGCAGCAGCGGGTGGAAATTCTAAAAATGTTATATCGGGACAATGATATTCTGATTTTTGATGAGCCCACCGCTGTACTGACGCCGCAAGAAATTGATGACCTCATGCAGACGATGCGGAATTTGGTCAAAGAGGGCAAGTCCATTATTTTTATTTCCCATAAGCTCAATGAGATCATGGCGATCGCGGACAGATGCACAGTCCTATGGCATGGAAAAAGCGTTGGGACGGTAGAGCTCAGGGACCCGAAAATCACCAAGGAGTATTTGTCTGAACTCATGGTGGGACGCAAAGTGACCCTTGTGCCGGATAAGCCAGAGCAGAAGTTGGGACAGGAGATTTTGACCGTAAAAGAATTATCTGTGATTGACAAAAGGACGAAAAAATCGGTTGTCAATAAGGTGTCGTTTTCTGTCAGAGCGGGAGAGATTGTCTGTATTGCCGGAATCGACGGAAATGGACAAACCGAATTGGCAGGGGCACTGGTGGGACTGATCAACAGTGACAGCGGGCAGATCCTGATGGGGGAGGAGGAATGGTCGCACCGCTCCATTAGATACCGGAATACCCATGGATTTGCTCATATCCCGGAAGACCGGCAGAAATACGGGCTGGTGTTGGACTATCCTCTGGAGAAAAACTGCGTGATCCAGCGATATTTCGAGCCGGCCTTTCAGCGTCGAGGATTTATCCGCCGAAAGACGGTGCGACAATATGCCGAAAAATTGATCAAACAATTTGACATCCGCAGCGGTCAGGGACCGGCTACCATGACCAGAAGCATGTCAGGCGGGAACCAGCAGAAAATCATCGTCGCCCGAGAAATTGATCGGGACCCGAAAGTGCTGATCGCGGTCCAGCCTACCCGTGGGCTTGATGTGGGTGCAATTGAATATATCCACAAGCAGTTGTTAGAGCTGCGCAATACAGGACATGCCGTGTTGCTAATATCGCTGGAAATGGAAGAAGTGTTGAACATCTCTGACCGGATCTTGGTGATGTTCGATGGAGAGATTGTCTGCGATTTGAATGCCAAAGAGGCTACGGCCAAAGAACTGGGTTTGTATATGGCCGGCCTAAAAAGGGGGACAGCGCAATGAAAAAGGAAAAAGGTGGGCATTTAAAGACGATCCTCCAAAGCTCTATTACGGAAAGCCTGCTGTCCGCTTTGGCGGCCATTGTGATCGGCCTGTTGATCGGATTTGTTGTTCTGATGATCTGCAACCCATCTCAGGCGGTGGGAGCGCTCGGAACGATCATCACAGGCGGTATGGGCCTGACTGGTGTTACCAGTGCGTTGGCGCGGATCTGCTACTATGGAATGCCGCTGATCATGTGCGGTCTGTCAGTGGGCTTTGCCTTTAAGACGGGGACATTTAATATTGGCGCTTCCGGGCAGTATTGGGTAGGCGCTTTCGCGGCCATTTTAACGGCGCACCTGCTGGCAGATAGCTGTGGGAGATTCACTTGGGTGGTCGCCCTGCTGGCGGCTACAGCGGCGGGGGGACTGTGGGCGCTTCTGCCGGGGCTGCTGAATGCGTATCGGAATGTAAATATCATTATTTCTGGTATTATGATGAACTACATCGGAACCTATATGGTAAGTATCTTGATTAAAAGCTTTGACTTCCTTTATTCAGCGGCAAGTGGCAGCACGGTAGGAATTCCAGAACAAGCGATTTTACCCAAGACTGGATTGGACCAACTGTTGCCAGTGCGGGGAGGCTCCGGCGCGAATATCGGAATTCTTATTGCGCTGGTAACAGGTGTCATTGTCTATATAGTGCTTAATCGGACAACGTTTGGATTTGAACTGTGCACATGTGGTGCCAATCGTTATGCGGCGACCAATGCGGGGATCAATGGAGAGCGATCTATCGTACTGGCTATGGTCATTGCCGGGGCATTGGCTGGGCTTGGCGGCGGTTTGGTCTATCTATCCAGCACGGGAGTTCATTTAACGGTCACAGATACCGTCAATGGAACGGGCTTTTTCGGAATCGCGGTTGCGTTGCTGGGTATGTGCAATCCCATTGGGATCGTAATTGCGGGATTATTTGTCTCGTTCCTCCAGGTAGGGGGAAATAACCTGCAGATTTTTGGCTTTTCTTCTGAGTTTATTGATGTGATCGTGGCGGTCATCATTTTTTCCTGCGCCTTTGCGGAGCGGCTGCGGAAGCTATACCGTATGCTGTTCAGCCGGAGTGGTCTGGGCCTGCGGAGAGAATCCATAGACAAAGAACAACAGGGCCAGTGCGTGACAGCAGAGAGAGAGGAGGAACAGCAATGAGCATGGTGATCTTTATTTTACAACAGGTGCTGCTATTTGCGGTTCCTCTAATTGTGGCTGGAATTGGCGGGATGTTTTGTGAGCGAGGCGGAATTGTCAATATTTCGATTGAAGGAACGATGATTGTAGGGGCGTTCTGTGGGTGCCTGTTTCTGCATTCCTCGCAGGGATCAATGAGTGGGCAGGGGATTTTTTTGCTTGCTCTGCTGATTTCGGGCGTAGCGGGCCTTCTGTTCTCTGCGCTTCATGGTTTAGCGTCCATTCATTTTAACGCGAATCAGGCCATCAGCGGAATTGCGCTGAATATTGCTGCACCAGCTCTGGCGATTTTTGTGGCGCGGTTGTTGATTGGGCGGCAGCAAGTTAGCTTTTCAAATACGTATCGTATTGCGGCGGTTCCAGTATTAAGTGAGATTCCTATTATTGGAGATATTTTCTTCCAACAGGTATATTTGTCCTACTATATTGCTATTGCGGTGGCAATTGCTGGGGCGGTTATAATAAAAAAGACCCGCTTTGGGCTGCGGTTGCGTGCTTGCGGTGAATTCCCCCAGGCGGCGGATTCTGTGGGAGTCAATGTCTACCGCACCCGGTATGCGGGGGTCTTGATTTGCGGATTCCTTGCGGGAATGTCCGGCCTGATGCTGGTGGTGCCCACGGCGACAGAGTTTAACGCCAGCGTAGCGGGCTACGGTTTCCTGGCCGTTTCCGTGTTGATTTTTGGCCAGTGGAAACCAGGACGAATCGTTTTCGCAGCGTTTTTCTTTGGGGTCATGAAGACTCTTTCGGCGGTCTACTCAGCGATCCCGCTGCTGGCCTCTCTGGGGATTGATTCTTTTATTTACCGTATGCTGCCTTTTGTTTTGACGTTAGTGGTACTGGCCATTTCTTCTAAGAACTCTCAAGGCCCAGCCGCTGCTGGTGAGCCATATGATAAAGGCGCTCGGTGATATAGGCCGATAAAAATCTAAAAACAGCGGAGTCATGGCTGAGAGGTCCATGGCTCCGCTATTTTTAAAATCTAGTGAACGTAAAAGTAAAATGCGACATGATTAAACGCCCATCAACCCCTCCACGATGATTCTCAGGCTCTGGTCGTCCCCCACATTCCCAGGAAAGATGATGTATGGCAGGCCGGGGAATTTGCTTTCCTGGCCGGTCTTCCAGACCGGAATGCCGGGGAGCACTTGCCCCATGACGGAGGCCCGGTAAACTCTCAGCGCCTTGGTGCCCACATCGCTGGAGGTGATGCCGCCTTTGGCGATGAGGAAAGAGGGACGCAACGTGAGGTTAGAGACAATGGCGGAGACGGCGTCAGAGATCTCAGTGGAGACACGCAGCTGCTCCTCCGGACCGGCGCCGCCCGGCAGATCGAACCGGTCCCGGCGGGTGTAGACCGCCACAGTATGCCCCTGGCCGATCAGCTGATCCGCCAGGGCGGATACCCGTGATGTCTCGTCGGCCAGCCCACCAGGCTGAAGGACGAGATGCTGGTTGAACTCAATAAATTCAAGGGGACAGCGGCACTGCCGCAGAGCCTCCATCTGCCGGGTGGTCTTGTTGACGTGGGAGCCCACAATGATTATGCCGCCATTGTGGTCCTGAGGGTCGATGAGGTCGGGGCGGGTGAGGAGCGGTCGATCAGGAACTCTGCCCAGGACCTTGGTGATCGCCGCAGCGGTGCGCAGCAGGAACCGCTTTCCCTCCCCTATGACCTGGAGCAGAGCGGCGGCAAAGACCATGGTGTCGGCATAATCCGCGGAGTCCACGATGACCTTGCCGAAGCCGGTCACGGCCCGGAGCTTTTCAGCGATCCCAGACACGTCCCGGGCCCGAAGCTGGTTGATGTCGATGTAAGTCATCCCGGCGGCGGGGAAAGCGCCCCCTGTTTTTTCCTCGCACCACTGGCCCAGGTGGGAGGAGCGGTAGCCGAAGGTTTTGTCCTGTGCAAACTCTGTCTGCCCGGCAGGGATGAGCTGATTCCCCTCCTGGACATAGTGGACGCCGTGAAGGGTGTAACGTCCCCCCTCCATGAAAAAGGGGTAGATAATCTCGCCGTCCGGCGGAGAGCCGTGGTCCTCCAGGACTTGGCGAAGGGTTTCCGTCTCCAGGGGATAGTGGCCCCGGAGGGTGGAGTCGCTGCGGCTGATGATGATGGGGAGCTTTCCGGTGGTAGCGGCGGCGCTGAGGATGTGCTCGGCTATGACCCGGTGCTCATTGCGGGTCCTGTTACTGGAAAAGCTCCGGGAATTGGTGAGAATGAAAAACAGCGGAGCGTCCTCCCGGAACCCGTCCAAAACCGCACGCTCAGACCAGTTGGTATACACGGAGATGTCGTGGACGGTCTGGATGCCGGTGGGGTCGTCGTCCAGTACCACCACCTTGTGGCGGCTGGCATCCAGATAGGGGGCCAGCAAGGCCTGGGCCCGCTTCCGGTCGGGAGCGGCCAGCGCGTCCAACGCGCTGACCGGAAGGACGCTAATGTCTGGGATGGCCATATCAAACCCCTCCTGTTTCGCCGGCCCGGACCTCAACTCCGGCCAGCCGCTCGAAATACTGGACAATCCCCGCGTGGTCGTCGTCTAGGTGGCCCCCCACTTTGAGGGACTGCATGATCTCCAGCAACTGGGCAGTGAGGGGGAGGGGAACGTCCATGGCGTGGGCCGAGGACATGACGTTTTTGATGTCTTTGAGATTGATGGAGATCTTTCCGCCAGGGACAAAATTGCGGGCCAGCATCATGGGCGCTTTGACATCCAGCACGGTGGAACCGGCCAGCCCGCCCCGAATGGCTTGATAGACCTTTTCTGGGTCTGCCCCGGCCTTAGTGGCCAGGACCAGGGCCTCGGAGACGGCGGCGATGGTCAGGTTGACAATGATCTGGTTGGCTAGTTTGGCGGTGCTGCCGCAGCCGCAGGGACCCACCAGGAGAGCGGAGGCACCCATGGCCTGAAAATAGGGCCACGCCCGTTGAAAATCGTCCTGACTGCCGCCCACCATGAAGGCCAGAGTGCCGTCAATGGCCTTGGGCTCTCCCCCGCTCACCGGAGCGTCCAGAAAGCCCACGCCCCGGTCCTTCAGCCGGGTGGAGAAGGACCGGGATTCCTCCGGCGTCACGGAGCTCATGTCCACCACCAGACTGCCTGGCCGAAGGTCGGCGGCGGCTCCGCCCGGACCGAAAAGCACACTGTCCACCACGGAACCGTTGGGAAGAATGGTGAACAGAACATCACACTCCGCCCCCATGGCGGAGGGCGGGAGCTCACGGGAGCCCTGGGCGGTCAGGCGCTGTACCGCTGTAGGATTCAGATCGTAGACCGCTGGGGGATATCCAGCTTTACAGAGGTTGGAGGCCATGGGTGCTCCCATGATCCCCAGGCCGATGAAACCGATGCGTTCCAAAATTGATTCTCCTCCTTCTAAATGGTGAAATATTAGACTTTTAACCTGTACTACAAGTATATAGCAAACGGTGAGAGGATGCAACAGAAAATTACCGGATTTTCACAGAAAAAACAGTTGCTTTTTGGGAACGGTATGGTATACTAGAAGCATCGATATATGGGGTTGGCAGAAAATTTTTTTGCACTACCCTGTCATACAAGCTGACAATATACCGAAGGGGCCTTGTTTCCGGTGGTCCCCATCGGCGGGTGTGATTTCTTTTGGAGAGGTGATCGAATGTTAAAAGTCGTTCCTGTAAAAAAGAGCAGTGCCAGCGACCAGGTGTTTGAACAGCTCAAGGACAACCTGATCCAGGGGACCTGGAAGCCGGGGGAGAAGTTGGCCTCGGAAAATGAGCTGGCCAGTTTGTTTGGGGTCAGCCGGATCACCATTCGGCAGGCACTGTCTCGTCTGGCTGCGCTGGGCCTGGTGGAGACTAGGCTGGGTGAGGGTTCCTTTGTGGCGGAGCCAAAGCCCGGGATGTATATGCAGAGCATCATTCCAGCGGTATTTCTGGGGTCATCCATATCCGATGACTTTGAGCGGGAGCTACTGGAATTCCGTGTGGTCAACGAGGTGGCCACGGCCAAGCTGGCGGTGGATCACGCCACGGACGAGGATCTGGAAAAGCTGACCTATCTGCGCAATGAGATGGTGCGGGCCGCTGAGCGCAATGATATCGCCCGGTACACAGGCGCGGATTTCCAGTTCCATGAGGCTATCTCGGCCATGACTCATAATTCCATTGTCATGGCGGTCCACAGCATCCTTAGCGACGCCTTGCGCCACAGCATCCATTCCCTGACCTCGGTGGTGGGGGTGGAGAACGGCCTACGCAGCCACAAGCGGTTGCTGGAGGCGTTCCTGGCCAGAGACGCAGAGGAGGCACAGGCCGCCATGCAGGAGCATCTGGGCGTTTTGCTGGAGGACCAGCGGAAGCGCCGGGAGGAAAAGGAGAAAAACGGGTGAACGCCCGTTTTTTTGCCAACCCTGTAATACAAGCTGATAAGTAGTTGGCATACAAAAATGAAAGCGAGAGTGATTAAAATGCGTTCATTGTGTTACACGGGACCCAATCAGCTGGAGCTGCGGGAGGCCCCGAAGCCGGAGCCTAAAGAGGGGGAGGTGTTGCTGCGGGTACGGGCCTGCGGCATTTGCGGAAGTGACGTGCATGGATTCCTCGGGCTGACGGGGCGGCGGCTTCCTCCCATGACCATGGGCCATGAGTTTTCCGCCGAAGTGGCTCAGCTGGGCCCCGCTACGGGGAAGTTCAAGGTGGGGGACGGTGTGGTGGTCCAGCCCATCCATTTCTGCGGACACTGTGTCAACTGCCGGAACGGTATGACCAACATGTGTCTGAACAAGGAGTTTTTCGGGGTGCTGGACAAGGACGGCGCCATGGCGGAATATGTGGCCGTGCCGGAGAAGCTGCTCTACCCGCTGCCGAAGGGGTGTGACTATACCATCGGGGCCCTGTCCGAGCCCTTCGCCGTGGCTTATGGAGCGGTGAAGAAAGCGGGGAGCTTAACCGGCAAGACCGTGCTCATCATCGGGGCGGGCACCATCGGCATCTGCATCCTCCAACTGGTCAAGCTGAAACATCCCGCCCGTGTCGTCGTGTCCGACCTGAGTGACACCCGCCTGGCCGCCGCCAAGGAGCTGGGGGCGGATGTGGCGATCAATCCCAAGCGGGACGACGCGGCAGCGGTCCTGTCTGAACTCACCGACGGCGTTCTGGCCGATGTGACCATCGAGGCGGTGGGTGTGCAGGCCACAGCCAACCAGTCCATCCTGTGCCTGCGGGTGGGCGGCAAGGCCATCTGGGTGGGCATGAGCCAGAAGGAGATGACCATCAATATGCAGGACATCGTCTGCTCGGCCCGGCAGGTCATCGGCTCGTTCAACTACACCCATGAGGAATTCGGCGAGGTGGTGCAGTTGCTGGGCAGCGGCGCTATGGAGGCCCGACGGCTCATTTCCAAGGTCGTCTCTCTGGAAGAGGCGCCCCAGGCCTTTGTGGACCTGCACGAGCAGCCGGACAGCCTGCTGAAGATCATCATCGACCCCACAAAGTGAGGAGGGAAACAGCATGAGATTTGGCTGTTGCCTCAATATGATTGCAAAAGGTCCAGATGGAACCGGCATTGAGTACATAGAAGCGCTGGCCAAGGCGGGCTTTGACTATGCGGAGCTGCCTCTGGCGGAGATGATGGCCCTGCCAGACGGACAGTTCCAGGAGTTGGTCCGGCGGGTGGCCGGCTCCGGTGTGCACTGTGAGGCGTGCAACAATTTTTTCCCGAAAACGGAGCGGCTGACCGGCGAAAGCGCCGATCTGGGCAAAAGCCTGGACTACGCCAGGCGGGCCATGGACCGGGCCGCCCTGCTGGGGGCGGAGCGGATCGTCTTCGGCAGCGGTGGGGCGAAGAACGTCCCGGAGGGCTTCCCCATGGAAAAGGGTTACGCTCAGGTGGTAGAGCTGCTGGGGCGGCTCGCCCCGGAGGCCGTAGCCCGGAACATCACCATTTCCATCGAGCCGCTGCGCAAGGCCGAGTGCAACCTCATCAATACCTTTCAGGAAGGATGCAGACTGGCCGATGACGTGGGGGCGGACAGCGTCAGGGTGCTGGTGGATTACTACCATCTGACCGAGGAACAGGAGCCGGCCTACCATGTGGCGGACCTAGGGCCGGGACATTTGGCCCATGTTCACTTCGCCCGGCCGGAGGGGCGAGTCTACCCCAACCTCACCGACGGGCATGACTATTCCGCCTTTGCCGCCGCCCTTCTGGCGGCGGGCTATGACGGGAGGGTCAGCTGCGAGGCGTATACACAAAACTTTGAACAAGACGCGCCCCAGGCGCTTCTTCTGCTTAAACGGGTATTGAGTCATAAGGAGTGAATGAGATGGAATACAGCAACGAACTGCTCGGTCAACTGAGGGAAAAGGCAAAGCGGCTGCGCCGGGGTGTGATCGAGTGCATCGGCGTGGGCAACGCCGGGCATGTGGGGGGCGGCTGCTCCTGCGCGGACATCGTAGCGGCCCTGTATTTTTACAAGATGCGTTACGATCCCAAGGACCCGGCCAAAAAGGACCGGGACCGCTTCCTGCTCAGCAAGGGCCACGCCGCCATTGTGCAGTACGCCGCCCTGGCGGAGGCGGGCTTCTTTCCCCGGGAGGAACTGCCCAAGACCAAAAGCCTGGGCGCCATGCTCCAGGGGCACCCGGACCGGCTGAAGACCCCCGGCGTGGAGGCGGGCACTGGCTCCCTGGGCCAGGGATTGTCCATTGGGCTGGGAATGGCGCTGGCCCAGCGGCTGGACGGCCTGGACAGCAACACCTACGTCATTCTGGGCGACGGTGAGATCGCCGAGGGGCAGATCTGGGAGGCGGCCATGGCTGCGGTAGTCCATAAGGCGGATAACCTGGTGGCCATCGTGGACCAGAACCGGCTCCAGGCCACCGGCGTGGTGAAGGAAAGGTTCGACACCACGCCCTTAGTGGGCAAGTGGGAGGCCTTTGGCTGGAACGTGAAGGAGATCGACGGCCACGACATGTGGGAGATCCTCACCGCCCTGGACACCGTGGAGAAGAACGGAAGGCCCACGGTCATCATCGCCCACACCGTCAAAGGCAAGGGCGTAAGCTTCGCGGAGAACGTAGTATCCTTCCACAACGGCACATTGAGCCAGGAGCAGTACAACCAGGCTCTGGCCGAGCTGGCATAACAGAGGAGGAAGCAGGATGGAATTCAACAATCAACGAAAGGCCTATGGAGCGGCTCTCATGGACCTGGGTGAGGGAAATCCCGATGTAGTGGTGCTGGATGCCGACCTGGGCAACTCCACCATGTCCCGGCAGTTTCAGGACAAGTATCCCCAGCGGTATTTTGAGATGGGCATCGCGGAGGCGGACATGACCTCCACCGCCGCCGGTCTGGCCGCCTCCGGCAAGATCCCCTTTACCAATTCCTTCGCGGTCTTTTCCGGCGGCCGTGCTTTTGACCAGATCCGGCAGACCATAGCCATTGGCAAGCTCAACGTGAAGATCTGCGGTTCCTCCGCCGGTTTGTCCGACTTCGGCGACGGAGCTACCCATCAGTCTGTGGAGGACATGGCCATCATGCGGGCCATCCCTAATATGACGGTGCTCTCCCCCGCCGACGGCAATGAGACGTACAAGGTGGTCAAGGCCATGGCGGCCATGGACGGCCCCTGCTACATCCGGGTCAACCGCAATGACTATGACAACGTCACTGCCGAAGATGCCCCCTTTGTCATCGGCCAGCCCACGGTGTTGCGGGAGGGGAAGGACGTGACGGTATTCGCCACAGGGTACATGGTGTCTCTGGCGCTCCAGGCCGCCGAGCAGGTCGAGGATAAGGCGGATGTGAAGGTGGTCAATGTCAGCACCCTGAAGCCCCTCAACAACGAGGCCATCCGCCAGCTGGCGGCGGGTAGCAGAGGGGTGGTCACCGCCGAGGAGCATAGCGTCATCGGTGGGCTGGGCGGAGCGGTGGCCCAGGCCCTTGCTCCGGCGCCCATTCCCATGTCCTTTGTGGGCATTGAGGACTGCTTCGGGTGCAGCGCCCACAGCTATGGAGAGCTGCTGGAGCATTTCGGCCTCACCGCTAGGCATATTGCAGAAGAAATTTTGAAATTCGTAGATTGAGGAAAGGCAGGAATCAAATATGAAGATCGGATTTATCGGACTGGGGATCATGGGCAAACCCATGGCTAAGAACTTGATGAAGGCGGGACATGAGCTGGTGGTCTATGATGTAATTGCCGCCAACGTGGACAACGTGGTGGCCGCCGGGGCCCAGGCGGGCGCTTCGTCCAAGGATGTGGCGGAGCAGTGCTCCTTTATCATCACTATGCTGCCCAACTCGCCTCATGTCAAGACTGTGGTCATGGGTGAAAACGGCGTACTGGAGGGGGCCCAGGCGGGCACCGTGCTGGTGGACATGAGCTCCATTGCCCCCCTGGCATCCCAGGAGATCGCCGCCGCCTGTGGAGAAAAGGGCGTGAAGATGCTGGACGCCCCCGTGTCCGGCGGCGAGCCCAAGGCCATTGACGGTACCCTGGCCATCATGGTGGGCGGCGACAAGGAGCTGTTCGACCAGGTCAAGGATGTGCTGGCGGTCATGGGCAGCAGCGTGGTCTACTGTGGCACCATTGGCGCAGGCAATACCACTAAGCTGGCAAACCAGATCATCGTGGCCGCGAACATCGCCGCCTGTGCCGAGGCGTTCATCCTGGCCAAAAAGGCGGGGGTGGACCCCGCAGTGGTCTTTGAGGCCATCAAGGGCGGCTTGGCCGGGTCCACTGTCATGAACGCTAAGGTGCCCATGATGCTGGAGCGCGACTTCAACCCTGGCTTTAAGATCGACCTGCACATCAAGGATCTGAACAACGCCATCGACACTGGCCACGGCGTGGGCTCACCCCTGCCCCTCACCGCCCAGGTCATGGAGATGATGCAGTGGCTG
The DNA here is from genome assembly GCA_900549885.1 of uncultured Eubacteriales bacterium. GTDB lineage: Bacteria > Bacillota > Clostridia > Oscillospirales > Oscillospiraceae > Enterenecus. The sequence continues at coordinate 31,483 of URQA01000011.1, forward strand.
CGCAAGGAGAAGTGCGGTCAGGACGACCACAGCGCCTTGGCCAAATACTATGAATATCTGGCCGGAGTGAAGATCGTTCCCAACGAGTAAGTTGTGTAGTATGGTAACATGTAAATAAACGGCCCATGGGCCCGCCTCTGGGCGAGGCCATGCCGTCAGGAGGGCTGGATATGAAGATCTTAATGGCCTGCGACTCTTTCAAAGGGAGCCTGGACACGCTGACAGCGGCCAACTGCATCAAAACAGGATTTCAGCGGGTGTTCCCTCAGGCGGAATATGCTCTGTTCCCCATCGCTGATGGCGGAGAGGGGACCGCCACCGCCGCAGTGACGGCAGTGGGTGGGCGATTTGTGGCGCGTACGGTGACCGGGCCTTTAGGAGAGTCGGTGAACGCCAGATTCGCCGTCCTAGACAACGGCTGGGCGGTAGTGGAAATGGCGGAGGCATCCGGGCTGCCCCTGGTGCCCAAGGGGAAACGGGACCCGGCCATGACCACCACCTATGGGACGGGTGAGCTGCTACGGGCGGCGTTGGACGAGGGTTGCCGCTCCATTCTGGTGGGCATCGGTGGCTCGGCCACCAACGACGGCGGGGCCGGTATGGCCCAGGCCCTTGGGGCGCGCCTGCTGGACGAGGAGGGGCGGGAACTGCCCTATGGCGGGGGAGCGCTGTCTCGGCTGGCCCGGATCGACCGCTCCGGCCTGGA
>URQA01000012.1 GCA_900549885.1 uncultured Eubacteriales bacterium
GTCTGCAATTTTTCTTTGAGGGTATCACTACGGGCGGCGATGCCCTCGCACATTCTGACCTCCTTTCGGATAATTTTCAGCCGTCCAGAAATATCGGAAAGCTCCGCCTTGACCGCTTCCTCGTCCGGCTCGGCCTGGTCATACATATGGTCGGCATAGTGATCCGCCCGCCGCATCAGCGTGTGGAGCCGGGCAGCCAACGCGCGGAAGGGACTGGCCGGCTCAATCTCCACAATGCCGCCGTCCACCTCCTGCGCATCCCGGTCTGGCTCATCCACCTGGGTCTCCGCCTGGGGTTCCGGACCGGGCGGCCGCCTGGAGTCGTCCGGGCGCTGAGCCTCCCTCGCTCCCTGCCGTTCCGCCGGGCCAGGGAACTCCACCACCTTGGATGAGCCGTATTTTCCAGAGCCGTATTCCGCCAAAATGTCGTCCACAGAATATTCCTGTTTGTCCTTTGGGTCTTTATGGTCTGCCATGGGTCTGCTCCTTTCCCTTCCGGGAAGTGTATGCAGGCAGGGAAACTCCCTTGCCTGTTTTAAAGGCCGTACCTTTGCGTTATCCTCTCTGCCGCACGGCTTCATACAGCACCACTGCTGCGGCGGCAGAGGCATTGAGGGAATTGAGCCGCCCTCGCATAGGGATGGACACTAAAAAATCGCACTGCTCCCGAACCAGGCGGCCCATACCGTCCCCCTCACTGCCGATGACAATGACAGCAGGGCCTTTCAGATCCGCGTCGTACAGGCTGGTATTTCCATCGGCGGCAGTGCCAAACACCCACAGCCCCTCCTTTTTCAGCTCTTTGAGCAGGGAGGTCAGGTTTGCCACCCGGGCTACAGGCAGATAGCTCACCGCCCCGGCCGAAGTTTTGGCCACAATGGCGGTCAGCCCTGCGCTGCGCCGCTTGGGGATCACCACCCCGTGGGCCCCGGCGCACTCTGCTGTGCGGATCACCGCCCCAAGATTGTGGGGATCGCTGAGCTCGTCGCACACCACGATAAGGGGCGCCTCCCCCTTGTCCCGGGCAGCGGCCAAAATATCCTCCACACTGGCGTACTCCCGGACGGCAGACACGGCAACGACCCCTTGGTGACTCTTGGTGCGGCTCATACCATCCAGCTTGCGCCGGTCGCACTCCACTACCACCACGCCCCTATCCCGGGCAGATGCGGCAATGTGCCCTAAGGTAGCGTCCGTCTCCCCCCGTGCAATGTAGACCTTATCAATCGCGGTGCCTGCCCGCAAGGCTTCTATCACCGCGTTTCTCCCTTCTATGAGGCCATCGGCCTCCGCCTCTATGGTTTTTCTTTCGTCGCGCATAGGAAACGCTCCTTTATCGTATACTTCAAATTGCAATCATTCGGATTTCCCGCAACAAGGTCCCAGCCGGTATCTGTCCGGCAGACCCGCTCCAGCGCAGATCCTCTCCCATTGTTGCAGCGCCTTCTTAAGACAGTATCATACCACAGATCACGGTCCAGCAAAAGAGGAAAAACACACAGCCGTTACCTATTTCTTTTCTCAAGGCGCACCACTGTAGTATCTTGACTTCTCCGGGTCATTTTCCTGCAGGTCATAGAAAATTCACACCCTGGCCATGAACATTTCTTGTTTTTCCGCCCCGCTTGTGTTATACTCACTCTAAAATAGAGGAATCTTGCCGTCCCCCTGGGGACGTTTTCCAACCTTCGAAGGAGGGCGCGCCTATGGCCGGGCCTAACAAACCGAGTAACCAAAACAACAATCAAAACGACAACAAGAAAAAAGCTCCCATTGGATTTCTGGGTATCGTGCTGTGGGCAGTGGTACTAGTGCTGTTGCTCAACACCTGTATGAGCTCCCTGCAGAATTCCAGTACGGTTGAAGTGCGGTACTCGGAATTCCGCCAGTGGGTGGAAGCCGGGTATGTGGACCAGGTGGAAATGGAGTCCGATGGCTACTATTTCACTGTGAAAGAGGGAACTCCGCCCCTGACGGAATATGCAGATAAAATCACCCAATCCCTCAGCGAACAGCAGCGCAACCTGTTCAACAGCCTGCTGGGGGGCAATATGCAGCAGGCTCTGGAGGATTCCGTCACCTTTGTCACCGCCCCGGTCACGGATTACACCCTTGTCCCTCTCCTGAATGACATGGATGTGGATTACGGTACCAAGCGCGTCACCAACAGCCAGTATATGCTGTCTGTCATGCTGCAGACCATCCTGCCCATTCTCATCATGGTAGTCGCTATGGTGTTTATCTACCGCTATATTTTCAAAAAGATGGGTTCTGGCGGGATCGGCGGTGTAGGCGGCGTAGGCAAAGCTAATGCCAAGGTGTATGTGGAGAAGAAAACCGGCGTCACCTTTGCCGATGTGGCTGGCCAGGATGAGGCTAAGGAAAGCCTGGAAGAGATCATCGACTTCCTCCACAATCCGGGCAAGTACACCGAGATCGGCGCCAAGCTGCCCAAGGGCGCTTTGCTGGTGGGGCCGCCGGGTACCGGCAAGACGTTGCTGGCCAAGGCTGTGGCCGGCGAGGCCAATGTGCCCTTCTTCTCCATCTCAGGTTCTGACTTTGTGGAGATGTTCGTGGGTGTGGGTGCCAGCCGTGTCCGCGACCTGTTCAAGGAGGCCAGCAAAATGGCCCCCTGCATCATCTTCATTGATGAGATCGACACCATCGGCAAATCCCGGGATAACCGTATGGGCGGTAACGACGAACGAGAGCAGACCCTCAACCAATTGTTGGCTGAGTTGGACGGTTTCGACCCAGGCAAGGGCGTCATCGTCTTGGGCGCTACCAACCGGCCTGAGGTATTGGACAAGGCTCTGCTCCGTCCCGGCCGGTTCGACCGCCGCATCACCATCGACCGGCCCAACCTGGCTGGCCGTCTGGCCACTCTCCAGGTCCATACGCGGAACATCCGCTTGGCGGAGGACGTGGACTTGAATAAGATCGCCCAGGCCACCGCCGGCTGCGTGGGCGCAGATCTGGCCAACCTGGTCAACGAGGCCGCCCTGCGGGCGGTGCGTATGGGCCGAAAAGCAGTCAACCAGCAAGACCTGCTCACCTCCTTTGAGTTTGTCATTGCGGGCAGTGAGAAGAAGGGTACTGTCCTCACCGAGCAGGAAAAGCAGATGATCGCCTACCATGAAGTAGGCCACGCCCTGGTAGCCCACTATCAAAAGAACAACGCAATGCCTGTATCTAAAATCACCATCGTCCCCCACACCCAAGGGGCGTTGGGTTACACCCTCCACCTGCCGGAGGAGGAAAAGTTCCTCATGACGGAGGACGACCTGCTGGCGGAGATCCGCACCCTGCTGGCAGGGCGGTCCGCCGAGGAGGTGGTATTCGGCTCCAAGTCCTCTGGCGCGGCCAATGACATCGAGCGGGCTACCGACATTGCTCGAAAGATGGTCACCATGTTCGGAATGAGCGACAAGTACGGCATGATGGGGCTGGCCACGGTGCAGAACCAGTACCTGGATGGCCAGATGGGCCTGACCTGCGCCCAAGATACCGCTGCTGGCATCGACAACGAGGTGCGGTCCATCATTGACCGCTGCCATGCCGATGCCATCCGCACTCTGGAAAAGCACCGGGAGCTGCTGGACAAAATCGCCTCCTACCTGCTGGAAAAGGAGACCATCACTGGTGCGGAGATGGTTGCCATCATTCAAGGCCGGGATCCCGCCTTGGCAGAGGTCTCCCTTCCTGGAGATATTGAGCCCCCGGCCAAGTCCATCCGCATGACCAACGAACCTATTCCCATGCCCCCCGCAGACGGCGGAGTCCCTCCCAGTCAAGATGGCGGGGCGGATGGGGACAGCTCTCCTGATGCCCCGGATCATGTCTCTTGGGATTGATCCATTTCAGTTGTGCCTTTGCCCCGGCCCGCGACAGCGGAGCCGGGGCTTTATTTCCCGTATAAAGGCTCAGTCCAATCATTTCCAAAAAAAGAGGCCGTCCGGGCGCAAGGCCCAGACGGTCTCTTTTCATGCAAACCGCTCATCCCAGCGCCAAATCCTTGAGCGCCTGGGGTAGTCGGTCGGGATTCCCCACTGCCAGCAGCACGGTGTTCTCCCTCCGAGAGATTACTGCCTCCTCCAGCCGGGGTACCTGGTCAGGACCATAAGTTTGATAGCTCTCAATCTGGCTTTCCACTCGTTTTTTGCAGGACTCCTCGGCGGTCTTGGCTGCCGCCTCATCCCGCAACACCAGCACCGTCACCTCATCAGCACTTGCCGAGGAATTGATGGCAATATAGCTGGCACAGTCGATAACAGCGTTCTCCTCGAGCCCATAGAGCAGGGCTACAGTATAGCTGTCCACCTGCTCCATCTCTCCATCGAAAGCGTCCGCGTCAATCAGGGCTTGGGCATCGGCAGTCGTATAGGCTTTTCCATCTGCTCCGCAGGCGGAGAGCAGAACGACCAATGCCAGCACCGGCCAGATCAGCCGTTGTTTCATCTGCTTTCTCTCCTTCCATCAAGTGTGGCTCAGCCTTCAGATGACTGAATATCATCCGCCGCGGGCTGGGCATTGGCATATTCCTCCGCTGTCAGCACATGGCACCGGAGGTAGGCGTACCACAGCTGGTAGCCGTCCTTCTTGAAGTGTACCCCATCGGAGGCCATGTCCGCTGGCAAATCCCCTTGCTCACTGCGGAACACGTGGGCCACGTCCAACAGCGCCACTTGCTTTTCCTTTGCCGTCTCCACAATGATCTCGTTGAAGGCGTTCACATTGGTGTTATTGATATAGCTGCCCAAACCGTTCTCGGCCGCTTTTCCCTCGTTGACTGGGGGCAGGGTCTGAAGGTAGATGACCGCATTGGGCTGGAGCTCCTTCACGCGGTCCACCATAGCATTCAGTCCTTTTTCATAGGAGCTGGCGGGGTATCCCAGTTCGTTGATGCCAATCATGATATAGACCTTGGCGTACTGCTTGCGGGAGAGAGCCTCCATCATCGTCATCTTTTGGCCCTCCACCTCGATCTGGCGGTAGTCCTCGTCATCCACCCGGAACACGGTCATCCCCTTATGCCAGAAAAAGTCTCCCTCATGTAGGCCGCTGTAAAGCTGCAATCCCTCTGTGCGGGAGTCGCCCAAAAATACCGCGTCCTCAAACCAGCTTTCCTCCACTTCTTCACTTTCCGGTACACTCTGGCCGAATGTGTATGTGCCGCCCTGCTCCTGGCTGGGCTGGGGTTCCGGTGTGGAAACCACTTCTGACACAGGAACTGACTCTACCGCGCCGGAGGGCTGTGTCGGATCGGAGGACGGCTCCACCGGGGCCGAACTGGCGGGAGGTTCAGAGCCGGGTGCGGTCCGGGCCGCCGTTCGAACAGGCGGCCAACATGGTCAGGCACAGGACCAGCAACAGAAAAAACAGGGTAATACGCTTCATGGTGACTTCTCTTTTCTTTCGGTAGATTTGCCGAGTTTCGACAGGGAGTTCATTTTATCATATCCGCCCTGGCCTGTCGTTACACAATGGTGAATTTTTGGTATCAAAAAAGTAACAATCCGCCTACTTTTTCCCTATGATTTCCATGATCTCTTGGTAACTGTGTGCCTGCCAGGTGGGTACGGTAGGCCCACTCAAAGCTGTCCCCTTGGGATTATACCAGATAGAGTCCAGCCCAGCCCGCGCGGCCCCCAAAATATCGGTGTCCAGGCCATCCCCCACCATCACAGTCCGCCGCCGGTCCGATACCTTCAGCGCCTCCAGCACCCGCTCAAAAAACTCCGTCTGGGGCTTCTGCGCCCCCAGCTCCATGGAAATGAACAGGTTGGGCACCAGCTTGTCCAGCCCTGTACGGACATACCGGCCCCGCTGGGGACCGGGTAAGCCGTTGGTAGCAATGGCCAGGGTCAGCCCCATCCCGTTCAGCGCCTGGCAGAAGTCCGCCGCCCCAGGCAGCAGAAAAGCTTCCTGGCCCAGACATTCCATGTAGTCCCGGTTGAGCCGGGCCGGATCCGGGCTGTCCGAAGCGCCGTACAGCCGCAGCAGGGCGGCAAAGCGCTCCACCACCAGAAAGTCCTGGTCGATCTTCCCCCGGGCAAAGGCCGCCCACAGCGCATCGTTGATCTTGGAATAATCTCCGTATACCGGGTCATCTTGGGGAAGGCCCCACTTCTTCAGGACGCGGCGCAGGGCCTCCCGCTCGGACCGTTCAAAGTCCAGAAGGGTCCGGTCCGCGTCCAGCAAAACCACATCATAGCGTGTCACGCTTCATCCTCCTCTCTCTGCGCCAGGTGACACAGGTGCGCACGGTGGTGGACACCAGAAGAGTCCCGATGGCCAGGCAGCTGGCCAGGCCCAGGGCCTGGATCCCCGACTCCAGAAACAGCTGCCGCTGGCCTTGGATAGCATAGTACATGGCATAATAGATATACGAGCCGGGCACCAGCGGAAAAAAGGAGACCACCAGATAGGCCGTGATGGGGTATTTCCGCACCCGGGCCATTGCCTCGGCATAGGCGGCAATGGCAATCCCTGCCACCAGATACCGCAGATAAATGCTTCCGGTGACCATCCCCATGGCCAGATAGACCGCCCAGCCCAGCGCACCGCCCAGGCAGCACAGCACCACGCCCCAGCCGTGGACGTTATACATCACGCAAAATCCAGAACACGCCAAAAACGCAGCCAGGCATTGGAGCACCGCACCATAATCTTCCCTGTTTCCCACTCCCTCAGCGGCAAGTCCCAGCGTCTGAAATAGGCCCAGGGCCACGCCGGTGCCAATGGCAATGGCGGTGGCGGTGAGCACCGCCCGGACAAAGGTGGACAAGCCAGATACCATGTCCCCCGTGATCAGGTCGCACATAAAGTTTGTGAACACCAGCCCAGGCACCAGCACCATAAGCGCGCTGATGGCCGCAATCCCCGTATCCACCGGCAGGCCCAAAGCCCGCAGGCCGTAAATCACCATCCCCAACACCGCCGCTGCGGCGATAGTCTTAAAAAAGAAGTTGACTTCCAGCTTTGACAAGCCCATCACGCACAGGCCGGCCACCACCCCCGCCGCGCCGGCGGTCAGCGCCTCCAGCACTCCGCCCTGGAACAGCCCGGTAAAAAACAGCGCCCCGAGGAAATACCCCAACAAAACCATGGGCATATGGTACCGCCTGCACTGACGCCCCGTCTCCGCTGCCAGGGCGGGCAGCCGCGCTGGCGGCGGTGGCTGGGCACAGATGGAACGGCTCAGGGCATTGAAGCGCTCTACCACCTCGATATCGGTAGATACCTTGGTGGCCTGGATCCGGCGCATCCGGGTATGGCTGGCTCCAGTCTCATCCGTGAGGCTGACAATCAGGCAGTTGGGAATGGCGAACACATCTCCCCGCACCCCATAGGCAGCCAACATCCGGCGTACCGTGTCCTCCACCCGGTAAATTTCTGCCCCGCCGCCTAGCATCTGGGCGCCTACTTCACCGCAGCCATCCAGCAACTGGTCGTAGTCCATAGCGGCTCCTTTCCGGCGGCCGACCCGCCCCAAGCATTTCTTATCAATAGGATTCCCCAGTTTGAGGGTTTCCCTCTCAAAAAACCGTGAAGGTATCCAGCATAACCTGAAGCAAGCCTTCCTGCCCTTCATCCCCGGTAAAGACCGCCAGTTCAATGAGGAAAATATCCTCCCCATTCTGGAACAAAATGTACTCTTGACGCAGGCCGTCCAGCTCCTGGTTCATCTGTACCCCGGCATATCCTTCTGCTCCAAACATAATTCCAGTGGGTTCCTCGTCTATGGCATAGTCAAATTGCAGCCGGTCTACCGCCTGGTCAATGTTGGCCCCAGAGTACAAGCTCACCGCCAGATAGGTCCCCGGCGCTTGGGTGACCTCAAAGGTCTCTCCCCCCGCCCAACTGTTCACCGTGACCAGTTCCGGCGGATAGCTCATGACATATCCCAAATCGCTCTCAAACTGGGCGGCCTCCAAGCTCTGACCGTCCACCATCAAAGTATTCTCCCCACCCTGCTCCGATTCCACTGGACTGCTGTCCTGAGGTATAGGACTGTCTGCCTGGGCGCTGTCCGTGGCCGCCGGACCGGCAGATGGAATCTCACGGTTGGGCTGGCAGGCGGCCAGCCACGGCATCAGAAATGCCAGCATCAGCGCCAGCGCCGCTGTTTTTATCGTCTTTTTCATCTGAGACACCTCCCAAAACCAGCCGGGCTTTGCCCGGTCCTCTGTCCGCCCTACGAAAATGGACTCCACCATAATATTCCATCTATAAGAACACTCAACCGCTCCGTTTCAACAAAATAACCGTTTCGACCATTGTTTCATTTTCCAAGGGCAATTCTTTCACTTCCGTCCTATTCACAGGAACGGGGAAATTGAAGATAATCTTCCTGATCCAGTTGCCGTCCGGCTGCTTTTCCGGGAACAATTCGATCCGCTCAATGAACGCCCGCATGAACTCCTTCCGCTCCACCTCGGAGGCGGCTTCATAGACCTGATCGAACGCCAACAGTAAGCGATAAATATTGTCACCGGAAATTTTCTCCTGTCGGATGCTCCGTATCTGGCTTTGCACATCGTCAATCTGGACTTCGATCTCATCTATTCTACCATATTGCTCGTCATAGCGGCGCTGCAAATCAAAAATTTTCCGGTCATAATACGGGTCATTCACATCCAAACCGTCCATCTGCCGTTCCAGTCGGGTCTTTGTGCCTAACGTCTGCCGAAGCTGCGCTTGTAACGCTTCCAGCTGCTTCTCTAAGTCGTTCGTATCGACAGCGGAGCCGATTTTTGCCTTGATTGCATCCGCAAACCGTGGGTCACTGACCATAGCAGAGATAATTGACGCTACCATGCGGTTCATCTTGGTCTGCTCAATGTTCAGCCGGAAAGTACACTCGTGGCCTGTTGGCGTCACCGTATTCTTGCAGTAATAGTAATAGCGGGTCTTTTTGTCCTTGCTGTGGGCTTTTGCAATATTCCCGTACAGGCTTTTGCCGCAGCAAGGGCATTTCAGAATGCCGGACAGAATATGCGCATGGGTAGGATCGTTGACCTTCTCACGCCGATAAGCATTGACTTTCCGTTTCTCCTGCGCGAGATTCCAATCTTCTTCAGAAATAATAGCCTCATGCTTTCCCTCGTACACGGGAAACTCCGACTGTTCAACCACGTGCATCTCATTCCGGGTACCAATCTTCTTCTCTGTCCGGCGTCTGCCATAGGCAATTTTCCCCATATATACCGGATTGTCAATGATACTTTTCACAAAGCTGGCGGAAAAACCGGGAATGGTGCCGTTCTGCCGCAGCTTCTTCACAAAGCCCTGCCGGTTCAGATATTTCGCCACACCGCTGACACCATCGTTGGTGTGAATATAGCGGTCAAAGATGGAGCGGATCACGTCCACTTCATCCTCAGCAATCAACAGTTCGCCTTTTTCAAGACGGTATCCATAAGGGGCAAAGCCGCCGTTCCATTTTCCTTCACGGGCTTTCTGCTCCCGTCCGGCCATCGTCTGTGTCCGAATATTTTCACGCTCTATCTCTGCCACCGCAGAAAGGACAGAAATCATCAGCTTGCCGGAATCTTTGGAACTGTCAATGCCGTCTTCCACACAAATCAGATTGACACCGAAATCCTGCATCAGCTGCAAGGAATTCAGAACGTCAGCGGCATTCCTGCCAAACCGGGACAGCTTGAATACCAGCACATATTCCACGCCGTCTTTGCAGTCCTGAATGTCTTGCAGCATCCGCTGAAATTCATGTCTGCCCTGAATATTCTTGCCGGAAAAGCCTTCGTCAGAATATTCCCCTGCCACTATCATATCTTCGTATTCAGCGTATTTCCGCAGCTTATCGCGCTGAGCATCCAGACTATATCCGTCTACCTGCATGGAAGTAGATACCCGTGTGTAGAGATAACATTTTGTTTTAGTTTTTTTCATGCAGGCCGCCCCTTTCTTCCATCTCTGAACATTCATCCGTTACTTTCTTCTTCGCTAGACCTTCATTCTGAATGTAGTACTCTAACAAACGGAGCACATATTCAGGCGCATGGCGGTTATCCAGTTCCCATTCTGTCACAGTCCGATAGGGAATCTGAAAATATTTACAAAATTCCTTGCGGTTCATGCCAGTGCTTTCCCGCAGTCCTTTTATTTTGGTTTTGCAGTCCATTTCATTTACCCCATAAAGCAAAGTACACGTTGCGTATTTATTATAGCATACGCTAAACAAATACGCAACGTGTAAATTTAATCTATATCAAGCGGCTTTATCAAATTCCTGATACACAGGAACAGGTTGCTTTCCTGATACCGCAGACTGTGTACAGCCATCCTTCGCAGTCTCCTACATCTGCCCCAGCAGCTGCGGCCCGTACTTCTGCAACAGCCGCGCCATCACATCAACACAGCGGTCAAATGCCGCATTATACTTTGGATCATCATAAACTTTGCTCAATAGGCCGCTCCTTTCCTCTATGGCTGCTCTGCGCATAGATGTTCAAAACTTCTGCCGGTATCTGCTCCAGAATCGCCACAGCACTGTCATAGTCGCGCCGCAGCTTGAGGTCTTCGATCTGCTTTAGGGTGCTGACCTTCTGCGCCGATGCAAGAGATTCTTCCAGTTCAGCATTTTTCGTTTTCAGCTTTTTGTTTTCGGATGCTGTTTTCGTAAAAGCCACGCCATATTTCCGCAGCAGCGTGTCCATCTTCTCCACGCTGGGAATATAGGTGTCCAAAATTTTGCAGATTTCCTCCGCCCGGCTTTTTGCATTAAATGGAGTAATGCCAGTGAGCAGCTGCCCCAGTTTATCTTTCTGTTTGGTCAGCCGGGTCATCTCCTTGAACACACGGGGCGGGATGTGGTCACGCCCTGTTTGGCTGGCGCTTTCGCCGCGCTCCAAATCCGGGAACTTCTTGACCATGTGTTTCCAGAACTCATCCTGCCACCAGGTCAACTTCTTTTTGTTGCCCATAATGTCTTTGGCGCTGAGCCTGCCATCCTCCGTAAGCGGGACAAAACAAAGGTGCATATGGGGCGTTTTCTCGTCCATATGCACCACGGCGGATATGATCGTCTCTTTGGACTGATGCTGTTCCAGAAAGTGCAGAGCTTCCTCGAAAAATACCCGAACTTCCGCCCGTTTCTTTCCCTTAAAGAACTCTGGGCTGGCTGTGAACAGCGTCTCGATCATACGGATACTGTCTTTCCGGGTACGGCATCCGGCAGCGGCAATTTGCCTCTCTGACTCCGCCCGATACTTGCCGGGCGGTTTGACCAGATGGAAGTTGTACTTGCTTCGACTGGTGTCCACATCGGGATTGCTGGCGTATTTCTCCTTTGTACGCTCATTGTGGGCCTCAATATTACCGATCTCAGGCCCCTTGTACTTTGCAAATCGCATAATCGCGTACTGTGCTTTCTCCATATTCAATCCCTCCGTTTCTGCCAGACCAGATCATAGCCCAGCACATCGGCCAGCTCCACGGCCTCCCGATACCGCAGGGATTCCCGCTGTAATTTCCCGGAAAGATTGGATACGCTGTCGCTCCAACCATATTCGTCATGCAGAAGATCAACGACTTCCTGCATGGTGTACCCGGCGCGGATGATCTGCGCCTTGATTTCGTTTCGGATATTTGATTTTATGGTAATCCTCCAAATTTTCTTGCCCATAAAAAGAACCGGCTGCGTTGGATAGCGTACCGGCTTCATGGGATGATAAAATTGTTATAGTTGCTGTTTTGTAATAGAAATGCTTTCCCGCGTATCATTGGTCAATGGCGGAATATTCGACTTCGCGGAAATGTGCGGCTTTTCATCGTTCGGACTGTATTGTCACAAAACGGTGTAATCCGTACGCCATTCCGTGAGCCGTTCTTTTGTGAACGGTGTGCGGATAACAGAGAAACATTTCGCTGTTTTGTGATTGCTACAAAATATACCTGCAAAATCACCTCTTTTGTTGACCGCTTTAGCTGTGGTCAAAATGACCACACCAACTCCGTCCTGCCAAAGTAGTCGGGTTCAAAATGACCCCAACTACTTCACATCACGAAAGCGTGAAGAATTTCATGGTTCTGGTGGTGGACAAAATGTCCATGACCACATTCTTGCATTGAAGTAGGTGTACCCAAAATGGGAACACCTAGAATTTTTTAACCAAACCGAGAATATTCGCATTATTCTGGTTGTACCCAAAATGGGCACGACCACTTTATCCAAATGAAGCATCTCTATTATATGAGGTAACAGGGTTAATCGCTGCGTACATACGTACCGGCGACCAGTTCGGAAATCAATCCCGCCAGTCTTCCGGTACGTACGTACACTGTGAAGCGTCCGTAAACTCGTTTATATGCGGTCTTGCCACTGCCTCAATGCCCATAAAGCCCTACACCCGGCGTCCTGCCGAATTGGTAATCGTGTTACAGTGTTCCAGATTGTATTTGCCGCAGGCGGCCACCAGCGCATCGCTGAAACTGCGGCGTTTGAGTGCGGTCAGACTGTTTTCCTCGCACCACATCCGGTAAATGTCGTAGCAATCCTTTGAACTGATGGACGCATCCGCTTTCAGCCGGATATACCCCTCAGATTCCAGAAAATCGAACACGTTATTGTTATCCCGTTTGATGGCCTCCCAGTTCTCTCTGGTGCGCTGGCTCTCGGTGAACTTGAAATTGTTGGCGATCAGCCGCGCAATCCCGCAAAAGCCCAGAGGAATATGCCCTCGATCTCCACTTTCATCTTTTCGGCCAGGTCGGGATCATCCACACGGTCAACAGGTTTCTCTTTTGTGGTCAACACCAGCTGCCGCCGGTAAAAGCCGTCGCTGCGGTCAAAGAGTGCCTGCAAGTCTCCGTTGCTGAACGCCAGCAGCCGGGCGCACATCCAGCCCTGATAGCTCTGTTTGCCCTTGCGCTCCAAATCCATCTTGCCCTGCGCGGTGACGATGGATTTGACGTAGTTGGTCTGCCGCAATGCCTCCATCCGCATATCATCATCCACGCACAGAAGGATGTGTTCCAGGTCGGCACGGGCGAAACGGTTCTCGGAAATTTTGCCGATGCTGCCATCTTTCATATTGTTGCCGAATAGGGCGGCCAGCACCGCGCCGATTTGGCTCTTGCCCTCGCCTCCGTTACCTTTAATGACCATCATCCGCTGACCTTTGTTACTGGGAATCAGACTGTACCCGATGAACTCCTGCAAGGTGGGGATGTCCTCCGGATAAAGCAGTCCCTCCAGAAAAGCCAGCCAGCGGATCGGCGTGGGAGCATCGGGATTGTAAGCTACCGGCAGGCGACAGCGCACGATCTTCGGCTTGCCTTCCGTAAAGGTGCCATTCAGAAACAGTGTGCCGTTTGCCAGATGGATACGGTCAGTCTCTGGTGGGAAATCCTCCACCAGCGCCGCCAGCTTCATCAGCTCCACGATATTGCTGATTTTGCGGGGAATATTACTGACCGCACAGCAGCGCAGTTCATCAAAGATTTCGCTGCGCAGCGGCAGGTCGTTGGTCACACGGCCATCAGGCGTGAAAAAAGCCCCGTTTGTGTAAATGATTTTGTGTCTGCTGAGAAAATCATCGCAAAACAGGGCCTCATTGATATGCTTGCCGTCAAACCAGACGGGCTGGTTGATCTCAGGCGATTGCTCGTTCTTCGCCACGGTGCTGCACCTCCTTTTCCAGACGTTTCAGCCGCTTATCCAGCTCGGCAATGTCGCCATCCCCCAGCAGCGTGTCCACCGCCTTCACGCGTTGCTCCAATTCTGCAAACGCGAGCACGTCTAACAAGTGATTTACATACTCCATCATCCGGCACGCCTCCACAAAGCGGTCGTCCAAGTCGTCTTGCAGCGACTGCGGGGCATACTCAGCCTTCCAGCGTTCCAAAAGATGCAAGTAGTTGCACAGCACCCGCTGGCAGTACATCTCGTCATCCCGGAAGGCCTGCGCCAGCGGATATGGTTTGTTCAGCACCACCGCTACCGGGGGCTTGTCCGGGTCGATGCCGAAGTCATAGGCCAGTTTCTTTGCGGCCTCATAGTTGCTCAGACCGAACAGCCGCGCCACAAAGTCGATGACATCGCCGGTGGCCCCGCAGCCGAAGCAATAGAAATAATCCCTGTTCAGCTTCATGCTGGGATGCCGGTCATCGTGGAAGGGGCAACAGATCATATCGCTACGGTTGACCTCGAAGCCGTAGTGTTCGGCGGCTTGCTTCACGGTGACAGCAGATTTTACAGTTTCAAACAAATTCATAGGCTTTGCCCTCCATCATTTATTGACGGTGTCTGCCCGTCTGCCTGAATATACGGAAAAAAAGCCTATAGACCGAAAAATCCGCTAAAAGTGCAAGAAATGAAAAAATGCCACCCTGAAATCTTGCAAAAATGCAAGACCTCAGAGCGGCGAAGCTAGCGGAAAGCATTTGCCCGCGCTGTTTTTATAAGGTATAATGGATGCAGAGAGTCTTTAGAAAAGAGGTGCGTCACATGGAGGGAGCCTATCTGCCCGGCAATGTCCGGCAACGAATACAGGAGCTTATGAAGGAACATAAAATTACTCAGGCACAGCTGGCAACCCGCATTGGCAGCACCGAGAGCGCCATCAGCCGGTTTGTAAGCGGTAAAACCGATAAGATCAGCACAGAACATTTGCTCCGCATTGCAAAAGCGTTTGAAGTATCCACAGATTTTCTGCTGGGGGAAGTCAACACGCCTGACCGGACAAATTTTGATATTGAAGAACTGGGCCTGTCGGTACAGGCTGCACGGAATCTGTACACCGGGAGAGCCAATGCGGAGATCGTCAACCGCCTGCTGGAAAGTCCGCGCTTTGCAGAAGTCACCTACATGATTGAACAATATTTTGACGATACGCTGGCTGCGGGTTTCGCCGGACAGAATCAAATGCTTACCACCCTCAGCGCCATGCTGCGCCGGAACAATAAAACAGACGCTGCGGTGCAGGCTGCCAGAACTATCAACAGGCAGAAAGTCCCTGTATATCAGGCAGACCTGACGATGATACAGAACACATTTATGGCGGCGCTGCGGGAAGTGAAGAAAGAAATTGGCAATGATTTCACGGCGGTACAAACCTTGACCAAGGGCATCACCCAGCAGATGTTCTCCGAGTTGACAAAAGGCCAGGATGTCCAGGCACCGACCATCACGCCGGAAATGATTTCCGCCGCTGTCACCCAGAGCGCGGCCGGGATGGACGGTGTACAGAAGGAAGCGTTGGACAAGTTCGGTCAGGCGCTAACGGAATTCCTCCAATCCACTTTAGACCATGCGCAGGAGAAGCAAAATGCCGACCCGGAGTAATGAGCGGCTGTGCGAGTTGGCGCAGGCAGGGGATACGGCTGCCCGTGACATTCTGCTGGAAAACAATCTGGGCTTTATCCGAAAAATTGCTTTGGAACAATACCGAAGTATGGGTCTGGATGAAAATGATATTGGAATTGATTTGGATGATTTGGTGCAGGAGGGAAGTATCGGCCTGCTGAACGCGATCCCTTTGTTTGATGCCGGGCGTGGCATGAAATTTCTGACCTATGCAGCACCGGCAATCCGCAATACTATGACAGACTGTATCCGCGCTGCCTTCGCTCAGTTTGAACAGCGGATGGTGGATAAAAAAGACGGCTCAGGCTTCCAGAGAGTATATCTGGATGACGTTCTATCCGATGATGAACGGATGCTGCGGATCGAAGCCATAGCCGACCCTCACTCCCAAACGCGGAGCAAATTTACATCCAAAAAGAACAGCTGACGGAACTGTATGCGGCGCTGGACAAGCTGACTGCCAGAGAACAGACCTATCTGCTGTACCGTTATGGGTTTACCGATGGTATTGAGCACCCACTGATTGGCGCAGCACTCCATTTCCACTTGAGTGAGAGCCGGACAAAGAAGGTTGAGGGCGAGGCGATGGATAGCCTGCGCGGGAAACTACCGTGGTGGTTCTGATGCGATAGTAAGCAGCGGCTGACGGGGGCTTTGATATACCTTTGTTCCGCAGATGGCACGGCTGGCAGACAGTGCATATCCGCCCCGCCTACCAGCCTTTTTCTGTCGCTTATGCTGCCCCAGAAGGGGCAACCTTTCCCGCCAGAACGCCGCAACTGTAGCCACACTTTCCGAGGTGTGCTACATTTCCGGCTGCCATCTGCTCCACAAAGGTATAACACACTAGACTTTCTGGGGAAAGTCGTGTGCCACGAAACCGCCGGTTTCTTTGGATTCTTCCAGTCAAAGGGAAACGCTGTTCCCCTTTGAAATTCCTTTGCCAATAGGGATGCTACTCGCCCCTATTGGAAACCCAGCTCCAAAAGAGCTACCCCTTTGGAGCATTCTCATGTCCATGCATCAGCTATAACAACCGCTAATTAGCAGTGCAGCCGCTGTTCGTACACATCCGAAAAATGGGAGATTGTTATCATTGCTGAACACATAATGAATCTATATTTGTTTTTGAACGCTAACATTTGTTTGAGTTTTTCGACATACCATGATATGATAAATCTTAAAGCAATACAGCAGATTAAAATGATAGTGAGGTCACAACTATGGCTGTAAGCTACAAAAAATTATGGAAACTACTCATCGACCGAGATCTGAAGAAGAAGGATCTCGAAACAATGGCCCGGGTAAGCCACTATACAATGAATAAGCTCACCCATGGCGATAATGTCACCACCGATGTACTGGGGCGGATTTGCAACGCCCTGGGCTGCTCATTGGACGACATTATGGAGTTTGTGGATGAGTAGGCTTGCATCAACTGTGCTAAAATTTAGTAGAGCGCATATACGAAGAGAAGGCGCTCCATCCTAGGAAGGAACCGTGTTTATGGATAACATAAAAGCTTTATATGCTAAACCGCTCCCATCTTCTCGATCTGGAGCCTTTTATAATACATTCCCTTATCCGACTAAAATATCTCCCGAGGCTATTGCTGTCTATATAGCTTGTACTACTAATCCGGGAGACATTGTATTAGATGCTTTTGCTGGGAGCGGAAGCACGGGTATTGCGGCCCTTTTGTGTGAACATCCAACTAAACGCATGAAAGAGATTGCAAAAAGCCTAAATGTAACTCCTGTGTGGGGTGCCCGAAACGCTGTGTTATACGAAATCGGGACGTATGCCTCATTTGCGATAAAAACGATTCTAAGCAGAATAACCAATCATGAGTTTACTGAGGCCGTTGATGGCTTTTTAAAAAAAGCGCAGGATCTCGTCGGTAAACTATATGAAGTGACAGACCCTGCTGGGGCAACAGGAACAATCCGATATATCATTTGGTCTGAGGTGTTGGTATGCCCTAACTGCCACGCCGAAATTTCCTACTTTGAGCGTGGCGCTTCTCGTAATCCGGTACAGTTCAAGGACGAGATTGTTTGCCCTCACTGTAAAAAGGTTCACCATATAGACGAGATGCCTTTTGCCACCGAAGAGTATTATGACAGATTGCTCCAGAGGCAAGCATCCCGGAAGAAGCGTATCCCAGCATGGATTTACGGTACCACCAAAGGCTGTAACTGGGATCGAAAGGCTACGGAAGCGGATGTAGTTCGTGTCAAAGAAATTGAGGACAACTATCCCCTCAACGATACGCCGCAAGAGATTCAGTGGGGGGAACTCCATCGTGCGGGCTATCATTATGGCATTACGCATTTGCACCACTTTTATACCGCCAGGAACTACATCGTAATGTCAAAGCTATGGAAACTGACGGAAACGTACGCTGAAAATATATCTGACGCCTTAAAGCTACTACTTCTGAGCTATAATGCCTCCCACTGCACTCTGATGACCCGTGTGGTTGCAAAGAAAAAGGCCAAAGATTTTATATTGACCAGCGCTCAAAGTGGAGTATTGTATATCAGCAAGCTGCCGGTAGAAAAAAACATTCTCCTTGGCCTCAAAAGGAAGGTTAAGCCCTTTGCTGAGACTTATACCATGTTGCAGGATTGTACTGGGCATGTTACGATACACAATAGTTCTAGCGCAAAGATGAATGAAAACGATAATAGCATTGATTTTGTGTTTACAGACCCACCGTTTGGGGATTTTATCCCCTATGCAGAAGTAAACCAGATCAATGAACTTTGGCTTAACAAAGTGACACGCCGCGAGGATGAGATCATAATCAGTGCTTCTCAGGGAAAGGATGTCCTGACTTATCAGAGGCTCTTGACGCAGGTTTTCAGCGAGATCAATCGTGTACTAAAGCCAACTCACTATGCCTCTATTGTCTTCCATGCAGCGAAAGCAAAAGTGTGGGACGCCTTCAGCGAGGCTGTTACTGGCGCGGGACTACAAATTGAGCTCACCAATATTCTGGATAAAACCCAAGCAAGCTTTAAACAAGTGGTGTCAGATGGATCTGTTCAAGGAGATCCGCTTTTCCTGCTCAAGAAAAGTTCAGCAAGGAAGCAAGTTTCACAGCTAACAGATGAAGATGTACTGTGTTCGCTCCTTACCGATCATATGACTGATCCAGACTTCGATAACCGCACATGTTTTTCGTGGTATGTCAATCGCTGTATGAAATTGGGCGTGGATGTTAAAATGGATGCCAAGCAAGTTTACGAATTCTACAATTCTCAGAAAAAGGCCAAATAATATGAAAAAACCAAGTAGTACATTCTCTCATCAAAAGCGATTTGGGCAGTACTTCTCTGGGGATAAAGTGGCGGCATTATTGTCGCTACTATTGCCGCAAGGGCTGCAGTATTGTTCTATTATCGACCCAATGGTAGGCAAAGGCGATTTGCTTAGTGCCGTTGTTGCTAAAGCTACAAAAAATGTCCAAATGCTCGGTGTGGAAATTGATGAGCCTGTTGCTATAGCATGCCAAAAAAGATTACCTCAAGCGAACATCATCTGTGAAGATGCCTTTCAAAGTAAAGCTGTCATTACAGAAAAAGGGTGGGATTTGGTTATTACAAATCCTCCGTATGTACGCTATCAGCTTCAGAATGACGATAATAGCGTGATGCCAACCGGGAACGCCATTAGAGACAATCTCTTTACGTTACTGAACCAGCTTTCTTATCTTGATGCCGAAGAGAAACAATTGCTGCTTCAAATCACTCAGAATTACTCAGGGCTATCTGATATGGCAGTACCATCATGGATCCTATGCGCCTCGCTCGTCAAAGCTGGCGGAATTTTAGCAATGGTAGTGCCTGAGACCTGGCTAAACCGCGAATACGCAAAGCCCATTCAGTATCTTTTACTTAAGACCTTCGATGTACTAACTATAGCAAGGGACGTGAATGCTTGTTGGTTCGATAACGCTCTAGTACGGACATGTCTTATTGTTGCTAAAAAGAAGAAGATTGTTCCCCTGTCTGAGACATCAGGCGAGAAAACACTATTTGTTGATTTAGGGGCAGGGCTCGTGGGAGAGCGCTCCTTAGTTGATAATTTAACATGGAATGGTCTATCAGGAGAAAAAGCTCTTATAGACTTGTTGACCAGCAAGGTAAATGCTGCAGACAACGACTTTGTACTAGAAAGCAGAAGCACCATGTCGTTATTTCCTCAGATGCTGGCCTCTCAACGTATACCGAAGTGGATGTCATCGGGAGATTTTCAGGCACAAAATAACGCCTCCCAACTTCCACGGGAATTAGACAGCATATTGAATAGTGTCCCTGAGCAAGCGTACATGACACTCGGTGATTTGAGAATACATTGTGGACAGGGACTACGCTCTGGCGCGAACGAATTCTTTTATCTCGAGATTGCTGGTGAAGCTGATGATAAATATTCGCTGTTCACGAGCAAATGGTTTGGGAGAGGGAGAACGATTGAGGTTCCCAAAAAGTTTATCATTCGCTGTGTGCAGAATCGCCGCCAAGTAACTGGGCTTGTAGCAAACCCGCAAACATTAGAAACAGGCGTGCTATATTTACAGGATCATATACGTCCTCAAGATTTTAATGTCTGTACACATAACGCAGCAGAACGATATAAAGTACTACCAAGCGCACTGAATGACTATATTTCCACAGCAGAAAAGTATAAAAATCCAAGAGGAATATCTTTCAGAGAGTACAGCGCGGTAAAGCCAAATGAAAAAAAGATCAATTCTAAATATGAGCGGTTCTGGTATATGCTACCGCAATTAGCCCCAAGACATCTCCCCAATCTTTGCATCACTCGTGTCAGTTCAACTGCCGCAGATTGTGTTTATATCCCTCAATCGGAGGAAAATCCTATCGCAGTAGATGCGAACTTTGTCACTCTTTGGGGTAGCTCAGAAGAAACCATTAAAATTTGTTTGGCACTTTTGAACTCGACATGGAGCAAGTGTTATCTGGAGCTACTCTGCACGGTAATGGGCGGTGGCGCACTTAAAATCGAAGCAAGTCATGTACGCCAGTTGCTATTTCCTAAATTAAACCGCCGCCAACTTCAGCGACTCTCAAAATACGGTATAGCGATAGCGAAGAGGCAAAAGATTACTCCAGAACTGCGCAATGCTATTGATGCCACTATTTTGGAATCATTTACTGATGAAGAAAGCCTATTGATGCAGATCAGAGCACTGCTCCGAAAAAAACTTAATGAAAGGGGTGCCAAATATGAACTATAACGAACTCAAGGATTTTGCTCATCACGCTCAAGCAATGATTTCTTCTGGAGCGGTCGAGGATCGGCTGCGCCATTATCTGTCCTCGAAGCTTCCTAGTATTTTCCCAGATTCTCCGTGGTGGATTCAGGCTCACATGGATGGAACAGAAGCCCATGTCCGTTTCTCTGCTGGGCATAGAAACCGTGAGGGGTTTGTTGATGCGGTTGTCGGTAAAACTGCTATTGAATATGAGAAAAATCTCACTCAACAGGTTATCTTTGATGAGGGATATCATCAGGTTAAAGAATACTGTGCGGCACTGCACAACATTGGTATCCCAGCGGAAGAAATCCTTGGGGTACTTTCTGACACTGTTCGATGGTACGGATATTCGGTTACTATTGTTGGGGATGTAGAGGATGGTCACTTGTATGGCCCTGATAATATCGAACTGACCCAAACGGCAACTGTTGATCTGTCACGGGAAACTGATGAAGAGTTTCGTAGATTTGGGGCGTTTGTCAGCCAGTTTCTTGACCGAGAGCAGTCCAGACTGCTGAATGCCAGTACACTCGTCACAGATTTTGGTATGGATAGCAGCTTTTATAGCCAAAACATTTCCGTATTTAGGAATACCATCACCAGAGCAATGAGTGAAAAGCCTGACTATGCGGCGCTGATTCAGCAGGTTTGGCAAAACTTCATTGCTTATCTTGGGGTATCTGATTACGGCAGATTTTCTGTTGAGACATACATCAACGAGTTTTATTTGGTTACAGTCGCTAAAATCATCTGCGTTAATGTCATGGCGGGAGAGCCAGTGATAAGCGATACCAATGAAATTAAAAAAATCCTCAACGGTGAGTATTTCACAAGGCAAAATGTCTTTAGCCTCGTGGATTACGATTACTTTGGCTGGCTCAATAATAGCCCTTATGTGGAGCAGATTGTTGGTAGTGTTGTCGAATTGCAGCACAGATTGGTTGCCTATGATTTCTCACGCGTGGGAGAAACCGATATTTTTGGCCGTTTGTTGGCACAACTTGCTAATAAAGAGCATCGCTTGATGCTGGGGCAGGAGTTTACGCCGCACTGGGTTGCCCAAGACATTGTAGAATATAATATGGATTTACTGACCGGAAATTCTCCGCGCATTGTAGATATGTGCTGTGGATCTGGTGTATTCCTTATTGAGTCGATAAAGGCAGTACGGCGGCAGTATGATATCGTCCCAGAACGATATTCTACGGAAAAAGATGATATCGTTTTCTCTTGCGTTATGGGATTTGATATCGATCCGTTGGCGGTCATGCTGGCAAAGGTTAACTGGGTTATGGCCATGCGAGATCTTTTCTCGGTTCATCATGGAGATATCACAGTTCCAATTTACCACGCCGATTCGCTGTTCGTTGCTACGCCCATAACGCATCAAATGCCGGATGACGATAATGACGCATATATCCTTCGTTTTGCCCACCACGAAGTATCTCTGCCTGCTTTTCTACTGTCGCCGGAACGCCGAAAGGTGTTTGATGCCTTTATGGCGAAAGTCTACCGTTTAGCTATGGCAAGGGCCTCTGAAGTCGAGACTCCAATTGAACCTGCTGCCGTTAATAGATTGATTGATGCTGTGGAAACAGATAGCGAAATTACGCTTTCTGACGAAGAACGTCAGGCCCTTTTACCTTCAGCGCGTCAATTGATTGAGGAACTGGAACGCTTGCAAAGAGAAGGCCGCAATGGTATATGGTACTTTATCATCTGCAATAGTTACCGTCCCGGACTTACAGGGCAACAGTTTAACTGCATTGTTTCCAATCCGCCGTGGATGGCAATGAGCAAATTGGCGGATAATCCTTACAAGACTACGCTCCAAGGAATTGCTCGGCGGTATGGAATCAAACCTGTTGGTGCCTCACACCCGCACATGGAGCTTGCCACAATTTTCTTGTTAAGTGCTGTCAATCGTTACTTAGAAGACGGTGCTCGATGGAGCTGCGTTATGCCCGGAAGCCTTTTGAACGGCTTAAACCACGAACCATTGCGAAGCGAAAAGTATCGCTCGTCCGATATAGCTTTGCCACTACAATTTGATGCGATATGGGAATTACCCCAGAATACATTCAAGAATAAGGCCATTGTCCTTTCTGGAAAGAAAGACGATTCGCCATCACCTGATGTACTTGATGGGCGAGTTTATACGGATGTTGGAGTTTATGAAGAGGTGCATTATACTCTAAACCGCCAAGGTAATCGGAGCGCTTGGACAAATAAGGGGCGCGATGTGGAAGTGGCCGATATCCTCGGCGACAATGCATTAAAGTTCTCTCAGGGTTGTGACCTGTTCCCCCGGACTGCCCTCTTCCATAAGTTTGTAGAACGGCCAAACGGGAATTGGGACATTGCTCCGATTGAGCGGACAAGCAATTTGTGGTATCTCGTGAACGATCAGAAGAAAGCCAGTTGCAATGGCTTGGCCGCGGAGAATGTAGATAAAAGCTATATTTTTGACGCATTTATCTCCAAGCATCTTTCTCCATTTTATATGGCTACTCCGGCTAAGGTGTTAATGCCCGGAAAGAAAGTAAATGGTCAGTGGAAAGCAATTTCTGCTACTGACAGAGCTTTGATGAATGCCAGTACAGCCTATATATTCAACCAAATTGAGGAAGATGCGAACACCCCATCTTCTCTGGCAACTTATTTGTACGACACCATCAATATTTATGGCAAACTAGACAAGCAGAACTTTTTTGAGAAAAATTGGTTGGTGTTCTCAAGTGCGAGTGGTGCGAATCCTTGTGCCGCCTACATTTCGCTCGAAACGCTTGAGAGTTCTCGGCTGATTATTGACCAAACCTTATACTGGTATCTTGCAGATACTGAAGATGAAGCCATTTATATTGTCGGTTTGCTTAATAGCGATGCACTGTCGGATGCTATTAAAGACTTCCAGCCAGAAGGAGGATTCGGAAAACGGCACATACACACGTTGCCATATAAGATTATTCCCAAGTATGACAACGAGGATGCTACTCATATTGAGGTAATCTCTAGGACGCGAGAGTTGATGAGAGAGTGGGCTGCGCTGTGCCGTGAGGGTGAATATGCGAATCTGCTTCAGCCTAACAGTAGCTCCCTCAGCAGCAGAAGGCGGCGGCAACAATCGGCGATCCGAAGCCTTGGAACATATGCAGGATATGAAGCCGCTTGCCACGCGATTTTAGGATAAAGCGAGGACGATACAATGGCTTCAATTATAACAAAAATTCGGCTTATCAATTTTAGACGATTTAGCGATTACACCGTGACACCTAATGAGAAAATCAATATTCTTGTGGGCGATAACGAAGTTGGAAAAAGTAGTATCCTCGAGGCTATTGATTTGGTTGCTGGCGGAAATGTGCGTAGAGTGGAATCAATCGGTCTAGATCGGTTAATCAATATTGAAGCCGTAAAAAAGTTCAACTCTGGACGGAGAACCTTTGAAAACCTCCCTGTTCTCAGAATCGAGTTGTACTTATCGGGTGACAACTTTGATTTTACAATGTGCGGCAAAAATAACACAGACGGAACAGAGTGTGACGGGATTCGTTTGGTGTGCGAACCAAATCCAGATTACCGAGCGGAGATAACAGCCGTTTTGTCGGCAGAATCTGGTTATTTTCCGTACGACTACTACTCGATCCGCTTCTCCACTTTCGCGGATGAGGGTTATACTGGCTACAAAAAGAAAATCCGTAGTATTCTCATAGATAGCTCTACTATGAACTCTGAGTATGCGACTACTGACTTTGTGCGCCGAATGTACATGCGATACACCGAGCAAGATATAAAAGAGCGCGCAAACCATAAAAATAGTTACCGCCAGATGCGGACTAACTTCCAAGCAGATAGCCTAAAAGCCCTGAATGAGCGGTTACCTGCTGACAAACACTATGCGTTTGGATTAAAGAGCGGATCTGCCATGGGACTCGAGTCGGACTTAATGATCTATGAGGATGAAATTGGGATTGATAGCAAAGGTACCGGCAAACAAATCTTTATAAAGACAGATTTTGCACTTGAACGCTCTGGTGAGAATATTGACGTCATTCTTGTCGAAGAACCAGAAAACCACCTGAGTCCAGTTAACCTTCGCAAATTGATTCAGCGAGTATCTGACACACAAAGCGGGCAACTTTTTATTACAACACACAACAGTCTGATTAGTACCCGGTTAGAGTTGAAGAACCTTTTAATCATGCATATCAATGGCACGGATAAACCGATTATGCTGAAGGATCTGTGTGACGAAACGGCCAAGTATTTTATGAAAGCCCCTCCTGCTAGCATTATAGAATTTGCACTTGCGAAAAAGGCCATTTTGGTTGAAGGCCCATCCGAATATATGTTGATGGAGAAGTTTTACGAAACATGCGCAGGATGCTCCCCAGAATCTGACGGTATCCATATTATCGACGTGCGCGGGTTGAGTTTCAAACGATATCTCGATATCGCAAAATTAACTGGCTGTAAGGTCGCCGTCATAACAGATAACGATACGGATTATCGGAAGAACTGTGTGGACAAGTATAGTGATTATGCGTCCAATCCTAATATAAAGATTTTTTATGAGGCTGATGATGCAAAGCGAACTTTTGAATTTATCCTCTATGGGGATAATCCAGCGCTATGCGATACGCTGTTTGACTCGCCTGCCTTGGGTTACATGCTGAGCAATAAAACAGAAGCCGCATATGCGCTACTGTCTCAAGATGATCAGATAGTAGTCCCTGACTATATGAAGAAGGGGATCAAATGGATAAGAGAGTAATCTTTGCTGTTGCTGGCTCAGGGAAAACGACTTATATCGTTGATTCTCTTTCACGGGATAAGCGATCGCTCATAGTCACATATACAGTTGGAAATTACAACAACCTATGTTGCAAAATTTCTGAGAAGTTCAATGGCGACTGGCCAGAAAATATTTGGGTCATGGGATATTTTACGTTCCTGTATAGATTTTGCTATAAACCGCTTTTAGCAGATAAGCTTAAGGCTAGAGGCATATTTTACGAGAAAAATCCCAATAACCGATTGCGACAATGCGATAAAGCCTATTATATTACATCGGCAGGCTATATTTATAGCAACAGGTTGGCGTTGTTGATTGAACACACCGGATCAATGGAAGCACTGAAACGGCGTTTAGAAAAGTATTTTGATGAGTTTATTGTTGATGAGATACAGGACATTGCGGGGCGTGATTTTTCTTTCCTCGAGCGACTTATGGCAGCCAACATAAACATGCTTTTTGTTGGTGATTTCTACCAGCACACCTATGATACAAGTCGGGACGGTAATGCTAATAAAAATCTATTTGATAATTTCCCCAGCTATGAGGCACGCTTTATAAACCAGGGCTTCTTGTCTGACAAGGCATCACTTGTAAAGAGTTGGCGCTGCAGTCCCAGTATTTGCCGTTTTATTACAGAGAATTTGGGCATTGAGATACATTCTAATCAGCATACAGAAATGAGTGGCGAAGCCAGTGATATCATTTTCATCTCCGAACAAGCCCAGATAAATAGTATTTTAACGAATCCGAATATTGTAAAGCTACATTTCCGAAACAGCTCAAAGTATGGATCTGGCCATAAAAATTGGGGAGACACCAAAGGAGAAGATTATTATCAAGATGTCTGCGTGATGCTTAATAAGGCTACAGCGGAAAAATATGCTGCCGGGAAATTGTGCGAATTAGCCCCATCGACTAGAAATAAGCTATACGTGGCAATTACAAGAGCACACGGGAAAGTCTATCTCATCAATGAATGAACTGAAGACCTGGGATAATTACGAAAGACAATTATCCCAAGTCTTCTGAACTAAAGCATTCCAAAATAATTGAATGCCTCTCTAATCGCTACTTCCTTCTCCGGCAGACACTGCGGCACTTTTGCATCTTCCTTCTTTGACAGGTTATAGTTCTGTCCCACATCCAACCCGCACTTGCGCTTTATCTGTGAGATATACAGGGAAGATACCTTCAGACCCGTATGTTCCAGCACATACGCCTTAATCTGTTCATAGGTCGCGCCCTTCTGGAACCCTGACATATCCATACCCTCCAGCGAGAACTCCACCCGTACTTTCTTCGAGTCAATTTTACCCTTGGAAAGCAAGACAACCGTTTCCACATGGGCGGTCCGGGGAAAGAGGTCCACCGCCTCGGCCCGGACACCCTCATATCCCTGCTCGCTGAACCGCTTCACGTCCCGGGCCAGAGTCGCAGGGTCGCAGGAGACATACACCACCCGGTCCGGTCCCATCCGGGCAATGGTATCCACCACATCTCCGGCCAGCCCCTTCCTGGGCGGGTCTACCACCACCACATGGGGACGGATCCCCTCTTTCTCCAACTGGGCGGCCAGGTCGGCGGCGTCGCCGCACTCAAACCGGGTTCTGTCTGCAAGCCCGTTGCGCACCGCGTTTTCCCGAGCATCCGCCACCGCCTGGGGCACCACCTCCACGCCGATTACCTGCCCGGCCTGCTCCGCCAGAGTCAGACTGATGGTGCCGATGCCGCAGTACAAGTCTACCACCGTTTCCGTTCCCGTGAGAGCGGCAAACTCCATCACACGGTTATAGAGCACCTCGGTCTGAGTCCGGTTGATCTGGAAAAAGGACGGTACCGACAGCTGGAACGTGTGTCCACACAGCGTCTCCTCCAGCCAGTCCTGACCCCAGAGGGTATGATACTCCGTACCCAGGATCACATTGGTCTTTTTCGTGTTCACACACAGCACCAGCCCCACCAGGTCCGGGGCGGCATTCCGGAGCGCCCTCACCAGTTCACGGGAGTGGGGCAGCTGCCGGCCATTGACCACCAGGCAGCACAGCGCCTGTCTGGCCTGGTTGGTTCTCAGGTATAGGTGGCGCACCAGCCCTCGGCCTGTTTTTTCATCATAGGCCGAGACATGGTACTCCTCCATCCATGCCTTCACCGCCGCCCGGCAGGCGGTGGCCGTCTCCGGCTGAAGCAGGCAGTCGGCGATGTCAACTACCTGATGGGTACCCGCCCGATAGTAACCCACAGCTCCCTCCGATACAGGAAACTGCACCTTGTTGCGGTAACGGGTCTGGTCTGCCGCATCCCACATCGTGGAGACGGCTAGGGTTACCCCTCCGATACGCCTCAGGGCATCTTCCACCCGGGTACGCTTGGCCTCCAATTCTTCAGCATAGTTCATGTGCCGGAACTGGCAGCCGCCGCAAGTCCCATAATAGGGGCAGTCCGGCTCCCGCCGGGCCATGGAAAGCTTGGTCACCCGCTCCGCATGACCCCAGGCGGCGCTGTGGCCCACATGCTCAATGCGGATATCGGTCACCTCGTCCCGGATGGCCCCCCGGACAAATACCGCCATGCCCTCGATCCGGGCCACGCCGGAGCCGTCGCTGGCATACCCCTCGATCACGGCGCGATAAATCTGGTTTTCTTTCAGTGTGGGCCTCATGGTGGCACCATCCTTTTTGTCGTTTGCTAGGGGTATTGTACCAAGTTTTGAGTGGTAAATCAATCCGGATAACATATGCTTTTCCCACTATAACTTCCGGTGGAAAAGGCTGCACCCTTAGAAAAAAGGCCGGTAATTAAGCGGGCCTTTCCTCCCTATGAGGCTATGTAACACACAGCGCCTGGCGGATCTCTCCGCCAGGCGCTGTGTGTTATTCATGCCTGTTTTTATACGCCTTGGCCGCGCCGACAAACCCCCGGAACAGGGGATGGGCCTTATTGGGCCGGCTCTTCAGCTCTGGGTGGAACTGGCCGGCCACAAACCAGGGGTGGTTGGCCAGCTCCACCATTTCTACCAAGCTGCCGTCCGGGGACAGGCCGGACAGGGACAGGCCGGCAGCGGTCAGCGCCTGCCGGTAGTCGTTGTTGAACTCGTAGCGGTGGCGGTGGCGCTCATGGACCTCCAGTTCACCGTAGACAGAGGCCGCCAGGCTACCCTCCTTCAGATGGCAAGGATAGCTGCCCAGGCGCATGGTGCCTCCCTTGGCGGTGACCCCTACCTGGTCGGACATCAGAGCGATAACGGGGTGGGCGGTGGCCGGGGCCAGCTCACTGGAGTGGGCGTCCGCCAGGCCGCACACATGGCGGGCAAATTCCACCACGGCCATCTGCATCCCCAGGCAGATGCCCAGGAAGGGCACGCCATTCTCCCGGGCGTACCGGATAGCGGAGATCATCCCCTCCACGCCCCGGTCGCCGAAGCCGCCGGGCACTAGGATGCCTTGGGCGTCCTTCAAGATCTCGGCAGCATTTTCATCGGTGACCGTCTCTGAGTTCACCCACTGGATGTCCACCTTTACGTCGTTTTCGATACCGCCGTGAGTAAGAGCTTCCACCACCGACAGGTAAGCGTCATGAAGTCCCACATACTTGCCCACCAGCGCAATGGTCACCGTGCCGCAAACGTTTTTCGCCCGGTGAACCATGGTCGCCCACTCGGTCAGGTCGGGAGCGTGGCAGATGAGCCCCAGCCGCCGCACCACCGCATCGGCCAAGCCCTCCCGCTCCAGCATCAAAGGCACCTCATACAAAATCGGGGCGGTGAGATTGGGGATGGCGTGGTCCACTGGGATGTTGCAGAACAGGGCAATCTTATCTAGGATGTCCTGGGGAATGGGCGCGTCGCTGCGGCACAAAATCACGTCGGGCTGGATGCCCAGACTCAGCAGCTCCTTGGCGGAGTGCTGGGTGGGCTTAGATTTCAGCTCTCCGGATCCGGGGATGGCCACGATGAGGGACACATGAATGAACATCACATTCTGCCGCCCCCGCTCGGCGGCCACCTGGCGGATGGCCTCCAGGAAGGGCTGAGACTCGATGTCGCCCACCGTGCCGCCGATCTCCACGATGGCCACATCGGCATCCTCCCCTTCCAGGGAGTAGATATTGGCCTTGATCTCGTTGGTGATGTGGGGGATGATCTGCACCGTGGCCCCCAGGTAATCCCCCGCCCGCTCCCGGTTGAGGACATTCCAGTACACCTTGCCCGAGGATACCGAGGAATTAAAGGTCAGGTTCTCGTCGATGAACCGCTCGTAGTGGCCCAAGTCCAGATCTGTCTCCGCCCCGTCGTCGGTGACAAATACCTCCCCGTGCTGGTAGGGGCTCATGGTGCCAGGGTCCACATTGAGATAAGGATCCAGCTTCTGCACCTTGACCCGCAGACCCCGCTGCTTGAGCAGGCGGCCCAGGGACGCTGCGGCGATCCCTTTGCCCAGGCCGGATACCACGCCGCCGGTGACAAAGATGTATTTCGTTCCGGTTGCCATGTTGATTCCTCCCTTGCGACAGGCACGGCCTCCTTGCGCCCGGACCCCTTTGTCCGGCCCTGTCTACTCGATCTGACGTCTCAAATAACCCTATTATTTTACGTTTCCTTCCCGCGCAAGTCAAGGGGAGAGATGGCCCTGAGCGGCGGGAAATTCCACAAAAATATCCGGCCCGCCGGGGGATTCCCCAGCGGGCCTTCCCGTCCGCACAGCTTAAAATTTCCAATCGTCCACGCAGCTGCTGTAATCACTGAAGCCGCCGGAACGCATCCATAGTCCGCTATCTGTGTGATATTTTATTCCTTCCGGAACGATGACCAACTGCCGGCCATGCTCATCGGTGTAGATGGCCACCTGGGTAAACTCATGGCCAGGGCCCAGCAACACCCTTTCAGGTAAATTCCAATAGGGGATCATTTGTGACCGGGTCGCGTTCATAGCAAATTCCTTGTCGTACCACAGCACCAGCTCCCCGTCCCGGAACAGTCCCACCCGGATATCCATTTTCTCGATTGATGCGGAACCCCTCCCCGGTGTGATCATCAACCCCTGGTTTCCCTTAGATGGGGAGAGCACACCGTCCTCCCCGTCCAGCGAGAAGGCGTAGGTAGAGTTTTGCGAAAAGGTAAAGGTGGGGAAGGTATCGGTATATAAAGTGTCGTACTCCTCCAACAGCTGGGTCTGCTCCGTCTCCCCCGTGACAAAAGTCACGAACAGGGAGATGTCGTCGCTGAGGGGGCAGGTGAGCGTGCCGGAAAAGGCACCCTCCCCGTCGGACTCTGCGGTCAGCTCCACCACATTCTCTCGGCTGCGGGCTTGGAATACGGCGGTCATCCCCGGCACAAAGGTCTTGGGGATGGCATAGAGCTGGAAGGTGGCGGTGTTGGCCTCGATGTCGGTGGACAGGTGCTGGATCTGGTAGTCCACCGTCAGGCTGTTGTTCTGTCGGAACTTCTCGTCCATCTCGTCCGCCACAGCGTCGATGCTAAACTCCAGGGACTCATAGACTGTATTCACATGGTCGAGCATGGCCTGATAGTCCTCCTCGGACTGGAGCATCTGATTGACTACCCCGCACAGGGCAAAGATCAGGGCGACAGCCGCCAGGATGGTGGACACCCGAAGCACGCCCCGCCGGGGCGGCTGGGCCGCCTCCCGAGCGGTCAGATATTGGTCCACGATCTCCTTCACCATGGCCAGCTGGGTATCGGTGAGCTCCGGGGCCGGGCCCTCCTCTCCCGTTTCAGCGTCCTCCTCCCCCAGCAGCCAGCCCACGGATACGGAGAACATCCGGCTCAGGGCGATGAGCTTTTCCACCTCGGGCAGCACGGTGTCCGACTCCCATTTATAGATGGACTGGCGGGACACTCCCAGCTGCTCTCCCAGGGCCTCCTGGGACAGGCCCAGTTCCTTTCGCTTCTGGGCTATGCGTTGACCTACTGTCATGGCCGGCACCTCCTCTGCCTCCATCATATCGGAAAAAGCAGAAACCACGCCACCAACCTGGGGGCGGAATCCTGCTAACCTGGGGTTTACATCTCCCGATTTCAGCATATCAGAAGGGGGCAGAAAAGGCAAGAGGTGTCAATTCAGGCTGGCGGGGACAAGTCCCTCCCCGGTCAGCTCCAGCACCCGGCCGCACACCTGGCTCAGATAGAGCCGGTCATGGGACACGCTGATGATGCAGCCGGGAAAATCCGCCAGCACCTGCCGGATGATCGGTGCGGACAGGGGGGAGAAATTCCGGGTTGGCTCATCCAGCACCAGCACGTTGGAGCCGTTCAGCACCATAGACAAAAACAGCAGCTTGGCTCGCTG
>URQA01000013.1 GCA_900549885.1 uncultured Eubacteriales bacterium
CTATATGCGCCTGAACGACGACGGCAGGACGGTGGCCGCCGCCGACTGCCTGGTGCCCGGCATCGGGGAGATCATCGGCGGCTCCCAGCGTGAGGAGCGGCTGGACGTGCTGGAGGCGCGCATGGCCGAGCTGGGCCTGGACCCCAAGGACTACTGGTGGTACCTGGACCTGCGGCGCTACGGCTCCTGCCGCCACGCCGGCTTCGGACTGGGCTTCGAGCGGATGGTGATGTACCTCACCGGCATCTCCAACATCCGGGACGTGGAGCTGCACCCGAGAACCGTGGGTAACGCGGATTTCTAAATTCCTGTCGGGTTTGCCCTGTTCGGCTTTGCCCGGCAGCTCCACATCAACCCCATGGGAGATGGGGCATACGGGAGTGCGTACAAGGTTTTGCGCGGCAAGGCTTTGCCAGGGGGCGGATTCATCCTGTCCGAGGACGATGAAACCGGGACCCGGCGGATGGCGCATCCGCTGGGGAGGAGCTGTACCCGAGAACCGTGGGTAACGCTGCCTTCTGAGAAATGCTGACTTAAAAAATCCTGGCTGGATCTCCAGCCAGGATTTTTTTGCATAAACCGGGGTTTTGCTGTTTCGAGAGGCTGTCCAGCATCCGCTGAAAACCGCTCCCAGAAAGCCAAAACAACTTTTTGGCTGTTCCTTTTGGCGGATGCAGAAGAACTGCCGCTTAAAGAGTGGATCGGAGCCTTTGGGTTTAGCCTGCGTTCATGGGACTAGAAAGCAGGCCGCCGTGGGATGAATTCCACTTCAACCGCTCTCCTTCTGCATGAGCCGCCAGGAGATGGATTGAGACTGACAGGGCTTGCTATCGATGTAGTCTAGAAGTAGTTGGGCGGCGATTCGCCCCAGCTTGCCGACCTCATGAGCGAGGGAAGTGATGCGCACGGGACACAGGTCACTGTAATAGCTGTTATCGAAGCTGACAACTGCGACCTCATCGGGAATTCTGCGGCCTATGCGCAAGAGGTAGCGGACGAATCGGTCAGCGATTTCATCGTTATAGCAGACCACAGAGGTACAGTCGCGGAGGTAAAACTGACAGAAGTGTTCCAGTATATCAGTGTGTCCATAGTCCAACAGATAGCGCCGTTCCTCTGTGGTGTACCAGTAGACACGCTCATCAGGGAAAGGGAGTCCTGCATCTCGTATGGCAGAGAGAAAACCCAGGTAGCGCTGGTGCCCCTGGATGTCATCGCTTTTAAAGATACCAGCAATTTTCGTATGCCCGCGTGAAATGAGATGCCGGGCTAACAGGTATCCTCCGCCGTAGTTGTCATCAGAGACGCATAGGGCATTGGGCAAAGCACGGTAGGATCCGTGTAGGAACACTACTGGGATACCAGCGCGGTCCAGCTTTTCATAGAGATCCAGATTGGGGTTTGGCAGAGCTGTCTTAGATCCCTCGATAATCAGACCCCCGACCGGTTGGTGGAGCAGATTTTGGAGAATCGCCCGCTCATTTGTGACCCGGTTCTGAGTAGCAAAAATCAGCGTGGAGTACCCGCTTGCGGTGAGAACGGATTGGATATCTTGGAGGACCGTCGGAAAGATATAGTCATTGACATAAGACGTGACAATGGCAATACGGTCACTCCCCGGTTCCCGGACCCTTTGCCGGATGCGGGAACCGGACCCCTGCCGTTTCTCAATCAAACCGAGTTCTACCAGGTGGTCCAGCGCTCGCCGTACGGTCTGACGGCTTACTTGATAGGTAGAGACAAGTTCCATTTCAGTGGGCAGCTTGTCTAAAAAACTTCCACGTGTGATTTCTGCCTGGAGTTGGGCAGCCAGTTGCAAGTACTTAAAAGACATGGCGACTCCTTTCCAATGGATCAGAGACTACAAGTTTTTGTAAAAAGAATACAAATTTAGCTTTATTGTATCTTGATTTCCAAAAATGTCAACAACTTTTTGCTTATATAGATGAAGATAGTTTTAGTTTAAGAATAATTTTTGTAAAAAATGATTCATATATATCGGTTGTATGACATGATTACGAAATAAAATAATTTGTATTGTTAAAATAGATAAGAATATCAAATAACAAAATAAATATATTGTTGCATCGTACGATGGCTAATACAATGGCCTGGAAAGGCAAGAAGAAAAAGGAAGGACCGGCCAAGGTGAAAGAGCTCGGTGCAGATTAGGTGTGGGATCTCGGGAAGGTGGACTGGAGAAGACCATCGGGGGCCTGATGGATGGCTATGGTTGTGACAACTATATTGGAATGACTGTCCGCCCAGCCTCGCGTAGATGATCCGTTACGCCACAGGAGAGGAGGGATATCAATGTGGCGTTCGGTTTTGAGAACGTGCAATTACGCCAACTCAATGAAAGAAAGGGGAGCGACGGCATGAAGAAAAAGCTTTCTGTCAAGAGGATTTTCCTGATTTCTTTGGCTGTTTTTCTAGTGGGATTGATGCTTGCTTCATTCATTGCAGTCAATGGAGGCAAGACGGAAATGAGACGCCTGTACGTGATGACGGATAGAGGCGTTGGTATTAGTTTGGAGGTTTACAAGCCGGTCACGGCCACCAGAGAAAACCCTGCTCCAGCGGTTATGCTCATACCTGGGGGGAATGCCAGCGTTGAGTATATGTCTGATGCTGGGCTGGAACTGGCCCGCAGAGGAATCGTTGCCATTGGCATTGAGCCTTATACCATTGGCCGATCCGATGTGGAAAAGGACAATGAGGGCCTTGGTTCCGTTGATGTTACGGATTATGTATATGGTCTTGACTTTATTGATACCAATAATATTGGTTACATTGGCTGGTCTATGGGGGCGTCCCGCGTTAACGCCGCGCTATATGTTCCTGACCCGACGGGAGCGACTACTATAGACAAGGATGGAAATGAAGTCCCCAAAACTGTAATCAGAGACGGGGTCAAAGGCGTTATGTATGTTGGCGCCGGTGGGTTGCTCTCCAGCGAGTACCAAATTAATAGTGCATTGTTTATGGGAGAGTGGGATAATCTGTATCGAGGCGACAGGCGCGACATGTATAAGAACCCACAATATGCGGGTGCGCTCGGGCTTGAGGAGTTTGAGTTCTGGAAATGGTACGGCGATCCCGCCAGTGGAACTGGAAGGATTTACTATGAAGGCTGGACAGGGCATACCATCGGTCTTTCCAGCTACTCTTTTGTAAGGGCCGCCTGTGACTTCTATACGACTACTTTCGGGATGAGCAATGATTTTCCCATCCTATATATTTGGAAGGAAGTTGGGACAGCGCTCGCTTTTGCAGCCATCATTGTGGCCATGATTTGCTTGGTTCTGATGTTGGTTGACCTGGACTTCTTCAAGAAGGATCTGGTCGTGCCGGACAGAACCATTTTGCAAGCAAGTCCTAAAAAGTGGGTCATACTCCTTGGCCTTATTCTCCCGGCGCTTTTTGGTGTTGCCACTGCCGCATGGGCGGTGCCTACCGGACAAGGAATTTTAAATAAGTGGGTATCTCAGGACTTGGTTCACGGAACCAATATTCAGAATGCCAACGGTCTGGTCTTTTGGCTTTGCTGCCTGCAGCTATTTGGCCTTGCGCTTTGGGCGCTAATCAACTTTGTGATAATGAAAACCGATAAGACGGCAATCAGAGAACATATTACCCTGCCCGGGACGAGAAAAGGCAGGATGCTCTTAAAGGTTCTCCTTTTGAGCTTTATCTCTTTGCTTGGAATTTACTTCATTGTCACGTTTGGTGAGCAGCTCTTTGCGATCAGCCCAAGATTTTGGAAAGTTCAGCTCAATAGCCTGACAAAACTGAGAATGGAAAAATTCCTGACCTATTTCCCGCTTTATTTGATTCCGTTCCTTGTGGCCAATTATCTCCACACAACGAGCTATTATGTGGAAAACAAACCAGTTCGCTCCACGGTGCTGTTCTGGCTGGCAAACGGACTGCCTCCAATGCTGTTCCTGGTGTATGCGTATGGACAGATCGCATTGTTCCATACGACTCCGATCACAAGTCTTGGCATGTCCAGAGCGAACGGTTCGTTGGTGGATGCGGCGATCATGATGATTCCAGTGGGTATTCTCGCCAGCACATTATACAGGAAAACGAAAAACTTTTATTTGCCCGCAGTTTTCAATGCCATGTTCTTTACTTGGATGTCAGTTGCCACAGATCTGATATACATTGGAGCGTAAGGAGCCGCGGCGTTTTTTGGGGATTCGTTAATAATGAGTGGGTATGATTGCACGTTCTCTTTTGTCCCTGGGTAGAGTTGGTCTGCCCAGGGATATTCTTATTCCACGATTACAAGCATTACAAGCAGAGAGAAGCGTGAAATATGATTTTTGCTGGGCCTGGAGTTTAGCGGCCAACGGTAAGGAATGAAAAGACTGGGCAGATTTCTTCTGATGATCGAGAGGTACAAGTTCTGGTTTGAACAATACAAATCCAACTTTATTGTACCTTGACTTGAAAAAATATCAACAAGTTTTTTGCATTTATAGATAGAAAAAGTTTTAAAAAAGAGGTTAATTCTATTAAAAATATCATACAAACATTATTTGTATGATATAAAGACTTAAATAAAAAGATTTGTATTGTTAAAATGGATAAAAATAAAAGATAACACGATGAATATATTGTTGTATCGTATAATGGTTGATACAATCACGTTGTAAACCAAGAAGAACAAAGGAGGATCGATATGGACATGACACTACCCAAGCAAATGAAGGCGTTAGTTGCCTATGGGCCTGGGGATTATCGGTTAGAAACGGCTTGGCCTGTTCCAGAGTGCGGCCCGGATGACATCATCATCCGGACAGAAGGCTGCGGGATCTGCTCCAGCGACTTGAAGTGCCTGCACGGCGCACCCCAATACTGGGGAAACGAGATCATGCCGGCATGGGTCGATCCCCCTTTCATCCCAGGACATGAATTTTTGGGTCGCGTGGCGGCGGTAGGAGAGCATGTGAAGGACTATACTGTGGGGGACCGGATCACCTGCGATCAAATCGCTCCCTGCGGAGAGTGCCGCTTCTGCAAGAGCGGAAAATACTGGATGTGCCAGCCCCACCGGATGTATGGCTATTTCAAGGACTACTGCGGCGGCATGGCCGAGTATGTACGTATCCCGACCCAGCACGCGCAGATCTCCCGGGTGCCGGAGGAGCTGCCCCTGGAGAGTGCGGTGCTCATCGAGCCCTATGGTTGCGCCAAACACGCAGTGGACCGGGCTGAGATCACCCCAGAGGATATCGTGGTCCTCTCTGGTGCCGGAACCTTGGGACTGGGAATGACTACCTGTGCCCGGCTGTGCCATCCCAAGCAACTGATCGTGCTGGACATGAAGGAAGACCGGCTGGCCAAAGCAAAGGAGTTCGGGGCGGATCAGGTCTGGAATCCCGGAAAGATGGACGTGGTGAAGGCCATCATGGACCTGACTGACGGCTATGGCTGTGATATCTATATTGAGGCCACCGGCCATCCGGCTTCGGTGGTGCAGGGGATGCAGATGATCCGTAAGCTGGGCACGTTTGTGGAGTTTTCCGTATTTGCGGAACCTACGACCCTGGACTGGTCCATCATCGGGGACAAGAAGGAACTGGACGTGCGCGGTTCCCACATCTCCCCGTACACTTACCCGTTTGTGATCGAACACATGACAGACGGGACGCTCAAAACCAACGGCGTGGTCACCAAGATGTTCTCTCTGGATCGATGGGAAGAGGCATTCCGTTACGCCGCAGGAGAGGAGGGGGATATCAAAGTCGCATTTCGGTTTGGAGATTAAGTGATACAGTGAATTATGTAGCCTTACACAGAGGAGGGGAATTATGAAACGAGCAAAAAAATATTCTATTGTTGCAGTTATCTCATTAGTGTTAGTTTTTGTTTTCATGGGAATTGCAGCAGGATTTAACTCTAACTGGGGCCGTGTAAAAATAACAGATATTTACTATCCAAACTCTGATGGAACGATGATCCATGCCCAACTTTTTGTTCCCGAAGGTACTTCATCAGCCAATCCAGCTCCAGCTATCCTCAACATGCATGGTGGTAGTGATTATCTTCAAATGGTAGGCAACTACAGTATTGAATTAGCTCGTCGTGGTTACGTGGTTCTTAGTGTTGATGCTTATGGGAGCGGTGGGTCAGATTATGTTTCTGGCGTTGCCTCCAATGCCGGCGGATCGGGTGGAGAAAACACTGCCCTCAAAATGGATGGGGGTGTCTCAACTGGCATCGAGCAATTGTTGACTTATGACTTTGTTGATCAAGACAACATTGGCATGATCGGCCATTCTATGGGAGGAACCTATGTAGCAAATGCTGCACTAGAGTATGCAGATCATATAAAAGCTATTATGCCATGGGGATCTGGTTCTTTCGTAGATATGATGAAAGCTTCTGATCCAGCTGATTTTACTTTTAATGTTGGTTATATTAATGCGACCAGTGACGAAATGGTGTATTATGCCACTGGAGCCGAATCTTCTGCACTGTTGAATGACGATCTATTAAAAAACTTTTTTGGAACAGATGAGACTATTGTCGCAGGAAAGACATACGGTAGTTTTGAAGATGGTACAGCTAGAGTTATTTATACACCTGACACCACACATGTAGGCAATATTATTAATCGCACATCCATTGGCTCTATGATTTCTTTCTTTGAGCAAGCAATTCCAACAAATTCAAGTTTAGAAAGTACTGACCAGGTGTGGATGTTCAAAGAACTATTTAGCGTTTTTGGAATCATTGCCTTAGTCGCATTTGCCATCGCTACTGGATTTGCCTTACTTGAGAAACCTGTGTTTTCTAAAGTATGTACAGACATTGAACGGCCGGTGGTATCTACGAACAAGGGAATTCAGATATTTGGGATCCTAGTCTGCATTGCAGTTCCGGCGTTAACGTTACATCAGGTAGGACTTCGTTTGGCTGGAATCAGTCCTAACGCGGTTTTCCCAATGAACTGGGCCAATTCTCTAGCAGGGCTTGCCGTTATCAATTCCGCTATACTTTTAGTGATCTTCCTCTTGTGGCATTTTTTATATGCAAAAAAACGTGGCGGCGGATTGACGGCTTACGGTTTTACCAACGCTGAAAACAAGTTTAGTGGCAATTTGATTCTGTGGGCAGCAGTACTGGCAGTTGTACTGGTATGTGCAGTATACGTTGTTGTTAATTTGTGTTACAACATTTTTAAAATTGATTTCCGCTTCTGGCAATTTGGTATCATGCCGATCACATTAAACCGGGTTCAATACCTTTTGGGATACCTACTTTGCTATTTCTTTGCCTTTGGCGTTATGAACACTGTTAGCGTGGCTTTTGCAGATATCGGAGTTCAGGGTGGAAAAGGGAGTGCAATCAAGCAGTATATTTTGGGTTGGCTTATCGGAGCAGGCGGGTATCTAATTATTTTGGTAATTTATTATGTCGGGCTTAAAACTACACATCAACCGCCATTTTTCTTTGGGTATCCTCCTTTTGCCACAGGGCACCCTAATTCTCTTGTGTTTAGCATGAAAACCCTCTGCCTTGTTCCTACGTTTACGATTGTATCCATTATCAATACGGCACTTTACCGGAAGTCCAAAAATATATATGTGGGATGGTTTGTCGCAGCTTTAATGGCTACCCTGATCGTGATTACCACCAATGCTTTTGCCTGCTAAACCAGATGCCTTTTGGTTGCCCCATTACTCGTCAAGAACACATTCATTCAAAGATAGGAGCCGGATGGA
Source organism: uncultured Eubacteriales bacterium (assembly GCA_900549885.1). Classification (GTDB taxonomy): domain Bacteria; phylum Bacillota; class Clostridia; order Oscillospirales; family Oscillospiraceae; genus Enterenecus. Next base: position 7,740 of record URQA01000013.1, read on the forward strand.
TGGGAATCCATCCGGCTCTTACAAAAAAGCATTGCAACTTTGCAAATCCCGCGCGGAAGTCAGTCTTGAAGGAGGCATAACGATGAAAAATGCGGCTGTGCGAACGCACCGTTCCGACGGTAGCGTATTGGGTCTGGAACTAGGCTCCACCCGCATTAAGGCAGCGGTCATCGGCGAGGACTTCCAGCCCATCGCCTCCGGCAGCTATACCTGGAAAAGCGACTATACGGACGGTGTTTGGACCTACGACCTGGCCGAAGTCTGGACCGGCCTGCGTGCGGCGCTGGCGGCGCTGGACGGACAGGAGAAGATCTCGGCCATGGGGGTATCCGCCATGATGCACGGGTATTTGGCCTTTGACAAGGACTGGAAGCTCTTGGTCCCGTTCCGCACTTGGCAGAACACCATGACCGCTCAGGCTGCGGAGGAACTAACCCGGCGATTTTCCTTTAATATCCCCCAGCGGTGGAGCATCGCCCACCTCTATCAGGCGATGCTGAACGGCGAAGAGCATGTTTCGCGCATCGCCCACCTGACCACCCTGGCCGGCTATGTCCACCACGCCCTGACGGGAGAGCATGTGCTCGGGATCGGCGACGCCTCCGGCATGTTCCCCATCGACAGTGCGGCACTGGACTACGATGAGACTATGGTGAGGCGGTTCGACGACCTGGCAGCAGAGCAAGGAATGTCCTGGCGGCTGCGGGAGCTGCTGCCCCGGGTGCTCACCGCAGGAGAGCAGGCCGGGACGCTGACGGAGGCGGGGGCTGCGCTTCTGGGTGGAAAGATTCCGGCAGGTATCCCGGTCGCCCCGCCGGAAGGGGATGCAGGGACCGGTATGACGGCTACCAACAGCGTGGCACCCCGGACGGGGAATGTCTCAGCTGGCACCTCCATCTTTTCCATGGTGGTGTTGGAGCGCCCCCTGGAGCGGGTCTATCCTGAGATCGACCTGGTGACCACCCCGGACGGCGCGCCGGTGGCCATGGTCCACTGCAACAACTGCACCGGGGACATGAACGCCTGGGCGGAGCTGATCAGGGAAGCGGTGGGGCTCTTTGGGACGGATTTGGCGCCAAACGAGCTCTACGACCGCCTCTATCAGTGGAGCACCTCTGGCGAGCTCGATTGCGGTGGGGTAACGGTAGTCAATTATCTGGCTGGGGAGGGGGTCACCCACTTTGACGGGGGCCGCCCGCTGGTGGTCCGCCCGCCGGAGAGCAGGCTGACGCTGGCGAACTTCCTTCGGGCCCAGCTTTATTCTACGCTGGCCACCCTGCGCCTGGGCATGGATATCCTATCACGGGAGCAGGTGGCCATCGACCGGCTCACCGGACACGGGGGGCTGTTCAAGACGCCTGAGGTGGGCCAGAGCTACCTTGCTGCGGCCTGCGGCGTGCCGGTGACCTGTATGGAGATGGCTGGCGAGGGCGGGCCCTATGGCATGGCACTTCTGGCGGCCTATCTGCTGCGGCGGGAGCAGGGAGAGACCCTAAGCGATTTCCTTTCCAAACGGGTATTCCAAATCTGTTCCAGTACCACGCTGCCTCCGAATCAGGAAATCAGAGCCGGATTCCAGGCATATCTGGACCGGTTCCGCGCCGCGCTGGATGTGGAGCGTACGGCGGTTGCGGCGCTTTAAGGAAGGAGAATGAACATGCAGATGAAGGACTATGAGTTCTGGTTCGTGGTGGGAAGTCAGTTCCTCTATGGGCCGGAAGTGTTGAAGACTGTGGAGGCCAGGGCGATAGAGATGACCGCAGAGCTGAATGCCTGTGGGAGATTGCCCTGTCCGGTGGTCTATAAGGGAACTATCAAATCAGACCGGGAGGCTTCTGACCTGGTGCGTGAGGCAAACTATATTCCCAAGTGCGCTGGGATCATTACCTGGTGCCACACCTTCAGCCCCAGTAAAATGTGGCTCAACGGTCTGGCGGAGCTGCAAAAGCCCTGGTGCCATCTGGCGACCCAGTACAACCGGGACATCCCAGACAAAGAGATCGACATGGACTTCATGAATCTGAACCAGGCGGCCCACGGGGACCGGGAGCATGGCTTTATCGGCGCCAGACTGCGCAAGGCCCGGAAGATCATCGCCGGGTACTGGCAGGAGGAAGAAGTCCGGCAACGCCTGGGCAGTTGGATGCGCGCGGCTGTGGGCGCGGCATTTTCCCGCTCTTTGAAGGTTATGCGCTTTGGGGATAATATGCGGGATGTGGCGGTCACCGAGGGGGACAAGGTCGGGGTCCAGATCCAGTTGGGCTGGCAGGTGAACACCTGGCCGGTCGGGGAGCTGGTCCAGAATATGGAGGCCGTGACCGATGACGAGATCGATGGCCTGATGGAGGCATACGGTCAGGACTATGAGCTTGCCACCGATGCCCTTGAGACAGTGCGCTATCAGGCGAGGGAAGAGCTCGCTATGAAGAAGATGCTGGAGGCCGAAGGCTGTGCGGCGTTTTCGAATACCTTCCAGGATCTTTACGGGATGCGGCAGCTTCCCGGTTTGGCGACCCAGCACCTGATGGCCCAGGGTTATGGCTATGGCGGTGAGGGGGATTGGAAGGTGGCCGCCATGACCGCCATCCTCAAGGCCATGAGCGATGGGCAGGCTGGCGGCACTACGTTTATGGAGGACTACACCTACCACCTGCAGCCGGGCAACCAGTACAGTCTTGGGGCCCATATGCTGGAGGTCTGCCCCAGCGTGGCCGCTGATCGGCCGCGGATTGAGGTCCATCCCCTGGGCATCGGAGACCGTGAGCCCCCCGCACGACTTGTGTTTGAGGGGCGCGAGGGGGATGCCATCGTGGTGAGCCTTGTGGACATGGGAGGCCGCCTGCGGCTGATCTGTCAGGATATCCACTGCGTCAAGCCCATCTTGCCCATGCCCACCCTCCCGGTAGCCCGGGTCATGTGGCAGCCAGAACCCAGCCTAACAGCCGGGGTGGAGTGCTGGATTACCGCCGGTGGGGCTCACCACACCGTGCTGAGCTATGACGTCACCGCTGAACAGATGCGGGATTGGGCCCGGATGATGGACGTCGAGTTTGTACATATCACAAGAGATACCACACCGGAAGCCCTGGAACACGATCTGTTCCTGTCCGATCTGGCCTGGAAGCTGAGATGAGGCGGTCATAATGCTGGAAGAACTGAAACAAAAGGTCTATGAGGCCAATCTGGACCTGCCCCGCCGGGGCTTGGTGACGGATACCTGGGGCAATGTCTCCGGAATAGACCGTAAGCAGGGGCTGGTGGTCATCAAGCCATCAGGGGTCGCATATGCGTCCATGCGGCCAGAGGATATGGTGGTAATTGCCCTGGAGACAGGTGAGCGGGTGGAGGGGGCACTGGCCCCTTCCAGCGATACCCCTACCCACTTGGAGCTCTACCGGGCATTCCCGGCTTTGGGGGGGATTGTCCATACCCACAGCACCTATGCGGTGGCCTGGGCTCAGGTTCGACAGGATATTCCCTGCTATGGCACTACCCATGCCGACTATTTCTATGGCGCCGTTCCATGTACACGGGAGCTGGCTCAGGAGGAGATCGACGCCGGCTATGAGGCATATACAGGACGGATCATCGTGGAAACGTTCCAGGAGCGCCAGATTGACCCAACAAATGTGCCAGCGGTTCTCTGCGCCAATCACGGCCCTTTTGCTTGGGGAGAAAATCCAGCTCAGGCAGTCTGCCATGCCGCAGTGTTGGAGGCGGTGGCCCAAATGGCGCTCTTGACTCGTTTGCTGGATCGGGATGTTCAGCCTGCACCTCAGCGGCTTCAGGACAAACACTACCTTCGTAAGCACGGCCCTGACGCATACTATGGGCAGCAGGAGATTTGAATAGGCCCTGTTGACTTTGCCTATTGTGGGACAAAAGGCCAAAGCATGTGTTTACGGCAATTATAATATTGCTTAAAGATGCACGGCCTGCATGATCATACATTTCTTCGTATAGTTGCTTGCTGTCAGGGTGCTCGTTCAATAGTTGCCAATTTGGGATCTTCTGATTATTTTTCTGTTGTTTCTTATGAACGGCTTCTTGGATGGCGAAACAAAAGCCTGTACCATTTTTGGTACAGGCTTTTGTTTAATTCTGTTGAAAGTAAGTGTCCAGAAAAGTGTCCACCGTGGCCCAGTACAGACCTGGGTCTGTGCCCACAGAGGTGGCGTGGTCCGCACTGGGTACCCACAGGAAGCTCTTGGGACAAGCGGCGGCCTGATAGAGCTTGTTCATCATGTTGGCGGGTACAAAGTTATCCTGGGCACCGTGGATGAATAAGGTGGGGGTCTTGGACCGGGTCACTGCCTCCACCGGGGCGGCATGGCGCAAATCGTACCCGCCCCGGCGCAAAGTGGTGCGCCGAAGGACGCTGAATGCGACATGGGAGGGAAGGGGCGGAATCTGGATGCCGTTTTCCCTCCGCTCCGCCATCAGGTGGCGCATTTCCGCTTCAATAGAGGCATAGGCGCAGTCAGAGACGGCGGCTTTCACATTTTTGGGCAGTGCGCCGCCGGTGGCCATCAGCACGGTGGCTCCGCCCATGGACACGCCATGGAGCAGAATCTCCGCCTCCGGGTCCCGGCGGACCACCCAGGAAATCCAGCCCACCAGGTCTAGTCGTTCGTTGAAGCCCCAGCCCACGCAGTTGCCCTCGCTGTTGCCGTAGCCCCGCTGGTCAGGGAGCAGCACGTTCCACCCTGCTTCATGGTAGTGCTTGCCGTATACGCCCATGGAGATGTGGCTGTCGCTGAAACCGTGGACGCAAATCACCCAGCGGTGGGTTTCCTCCTTAGCGGGGACCACTGCGGCCCACAGCCGCAGGCCATCCACCGACTGGATGGCCACGGACTGGAAGCCGTCCGCCGCCTTGGCCCACTTGCGGCCCTCCTGCTGGAGCAGGGGATTGGTGGCGTCCTTGGCCGGGTCCCGCGGGACGGGGACCATGATATGATTATAGAGCAGATTTCCCATGGCGGCCAGCCCGCCAGCGGCGCCCACGCCGGCTGCCAGGCCCAGCAGCCCCAGCTTGGTGTGTTTTTTCATAGCCATACCTCCAGCCCAAATGCTTTTTTTTCAATATACCCCGGGCGGCCGGGCAAGTCAACCCCAAGGATGTGAAACCTTTGTAAACAATGCCGGCCAGAGGTTGGCCGTGCAACTTTTTTCCCTGCGATTCGGGGAGAAAAGGTCCGTTTTTTGTGCTGAAATGGAGAATTCCGAAGAGAAAAACGGAGAAAAGACATTGACTTTTTTCCAAGAGGCTGGTAATGTATGGACTGTAAAATAGAACATACGTTCGAATATCGAGGTGCAATTATCTTAAAATGGCAGAATCAGCCGCGCTTCCGGCAGGGCACCAAGGGCCGCCGTCGCAAGCATTGTCAGAGGAGAAAACGGCAAAAAGCCGCCCAAAGGTGCCGCCAAACAGGAACCCTGCGCGGCGGATTCGGTTTGGGAGAAGGGGTGGCAGAATAAAATTGCGCCAACGCATAAAACATCGGAGCAAGCGATAGAACGCTTACTCCGATGTGGAAGGGACGGATAAAACCGATATTTCGTAATGGAGAAACGTGCCGCCCACAGGGCGGTCCGCCAACTGCGAGCTTAGCGCAGCGAGTTGCGGTTGGAAAGGGGGAGCAAGGAAGTACGCGAATGACGTCTTTTTTGCCTCAGGCATAAAAAGACGTCGGAGCAAAGCGAACTTTGCTCCGACGTGGTGGAGGAGGATGGATTCGAACCATCGAAGGCATAGCCAGCAGATTTACAGTCTGTCCCCTTTGGCCACTTGGGTACTCCTCCCTATAAAATGGAACGAAAAAGTGGAGCTGGTGGACGGATTCGAACCCCCGACCTGCTGATTACAAATCAGCTGCTCTACCAGCTGAGCTACACCAGCATAACAGCGCCACCCCATGACAGCGAAGATTATAATAGCAGAAAGGCGCGGATTTGTCAACACTTTTGTTTCAGAAGTTTGAAAAAATCGAAAAGGAGCGAGAAGAACGAGCATTGGACACATTGGAGATGAAACGAGAGAGGAACGCTTTGACGTTGGATTGCGGTGCGCCCTGTGCGGCGGCGGCATTGCGGGAGGCGACTACTATTACCGTCTGGAAGGCCGGGTGGTATGTGAGGCGTGCCTGGAGCGGTTCGCCCGGCGGCACTTTTCCGGAGAGCGTCGCCGGGCGGGACGAAAGGGGGCGGAGAGCTGTGACGCTGTATGACCTTAGTCTGGAATATGACAGCGCTGCTCAAGCCCTCCGGGAACGCATTTGCCGGCTGGAGGAGGAGCAGAACAGAGAGAAGGACGGGGAGCGCCGCCTGCTTCTGGCCCACCGGCTGCGGTTGCTGCGGTCTATGTGGCGAGACACCCGAGAAGTAGCCCGCCATTTGGAGCACTATTATGAGAAAGGAGTGTCAAGAAATGAAAAATATCTCATACGATAACGCATCCAACTTTGCGGATTTGGCCGTATATACCCGGTTCATGGCGGAGGACAACTCCGCCCAGATCAGCCGCCTGAAGCGCAACCTGTCCCGGGCGCTGCGTCAGGACATCACCGAGCGCCAGCGGCAGTACATGGCCCTGTACTACGGACAGAGCATGAGCATGGAGGCCATTGCAAAACAGTTGGGAGTGAACAAGTCCACGGTTTCCCGGACCCTGAAGCGGGGCAGGCAGCGCCTGTACCGTTGCCTGCGCTATGGAGCGGCCGCCCTTTTGGAGGAAGCGGACAGCCTGTAATGGAAAAGCAAACCTGGTGCCAAGATGTTGAAAAGCGTCGCCTTTTATGTTATCCTAGAGAAAACATAGAAGGAAGGAGGCTTTGCCATGGAACTGGGCCTGGACCTGAAACAGACACAAACCCTGTCGCCTCAGATGATGCAGGCTATGGAGATTTTGCAGATGGGATCCCAGGAGCTGCTGGAATATATCCAAGAGGCGGTCCAGGAGAACCCGGTGCTGGAGACGGAGGATGCCCGCCAGCCCCAGGAGAGTCCGGAGGATGCCCTGCTGCGGCGGAAGCTGGAATGGCTGGCCTCCACCGACGTACAGAACCGCTGGTATCACCAGGAGGATGCCCAGGACCTGAGCGACCTGGCTATGGGGGCCTCCGGGGCTGACCCGGGAGAGGAGAGCCTATATTACTACCTGCGCTCCCAGGTCCGATTTGAGGAGCTCAGCGAACCCATGGCCCGGGCGGTGGAGTGTGTGCTGGAAAGCCTCAACAGCAGCGGCTGGCTGGATGAGCCGGATGCCGACCTAGCCGCTCACGCCGGGGTGGATGGGGACACCGTGGCCCGGGCGGTGCAGGTGGTACAGGGGCTGGAGCCAGCGGGGGTGGCGGCCAGGACCTTGTCCGAATGCCTCACTTTGCAGCTGGAGCGCCGGGGAGAACGGGGTCTGCCCCTGACCATCGCAAAAAGCTATCTGGAGGCCATGAGTCGGGACCGCTACAATCTGATTGCCCGGGAGACCGGGGCTAGCCGGGAGGAAATCCAAGATGCCTGCAAGGTGATCCGGGCGTTGAATCCAAGGCCGGGGGCGGGCTTCGCCCCCCGGGAGGCTTTGGGCTACATCACTCCGGACCTGGTGGTGGTCAGCTTTGAGGACCACTTTGAGATCCTGGCCAACGACTACTTTTTCCCCACCCTGAAGGTCAGCTCCTATTACCACCAGCTCATGCGCTCCACCGACGAGGCTCAGGTGCGGGATTATCTTACGGGAAAGCTGCGCCAGGCCCGGTGGGTAGTACGTAGCGTGGAGCAGCGCAGGAGCACCCTGCTGTCCTGCGCCAACTGCATTGTGGACCGCCAAGAGGCCTTTTTTCGCCACGGGCCAGGGCACCTTCGGCCCATGACTCTGGCTGACGTGGCGGCAGTCCTGGACGTGCATGAGTCCACCGTCAGCCGGGCGGTAAAGGACAAGTACCTTCAGTGTGCCCATGGGGTGTTCCCCCTGGGGTACTTCTTTACCCGGGCGCTCCCCTCCGGGGGGAGTGAGGGCGTATCCACAGAACGGGCCAAGGCCCAGCTCAAAGCCATTTTGGAGGGGGAGGATCGGAAAAAACCCCTGTCTGACCAGAAGCTGTGCGAGCTGTTGAAGGGCCGGGGGGTGAATATCTCCCGACGGACAGTGGCCAAATACCGGGATGAGCTGGGATTTCCCTCTGCTGTGGGGCGAAAAGAATTTTAGACTCTTCTTCCGTGTGAACGCCATAGGGCCGCTATAGGTCCCAGATGAAAGAAAGATAGGACGAGATACCTATGCATTATCAAGGCATTTTCTTCGATTTTGACTATACATTAGGGGACTCTACCATTCCCATTCTGCGGGGATATCAGGAGGGATTCCGGGCCCTGGGCTGGGATGCGCCTACGCTGGAGCAGGTGCGTCCCACCATTGGCATGACACTGATGGAGGGCTATCGGCAGCTCACCGGAGACCAGGACTCGGGGCGGGCCGATGAATTTTACCACCAGTTCCAACTGTCCGTAGGGGAACTGGCCGGACCGGAGGGCCGCCGGGTGATGGTGGAAGAGAGCTGCCTGCTGCCCGGCGCGGTGGAGACCCTCACTGCCCTCAAGCTCCGGGGAGTAAATGTGGCCATTGTCAGCACCAAGCTGGCGGTCACCATCCGGGAGATCTTCCAGTACAACCACGCCGACGACCTGCTGGACCTTATCGTGGGGGGCAGGGACGTGAAGCGCAACAAGCCCGACCCGGAGGGCCTCCACCTAGCCATGACCAAGCTGGGGCTGAAGCCGGAGCAGGTGTTGTTCTGCGGGGACACGGTGATCGACGCCCAGGCGGCGAAGAGTGCCGGGGTGGACTTTTGCGCCGTCCTCAACGGCACCACGCCGGGGGAGGCCTTTGACGGCTATCCCCATGTCCATATTGCCCAGGATCTGTGGGACGTGAAGAAATGGCTGGGGGTTTGAGCCTGTCCAATCTTTTTTCAACAGGTTCTGGCAGGAGACAAAGCCACATCCCCGACGAATAGCGGCCTGCGCCAGCGCACTCGATGTCCGCTGAAAGTGAGCGCCTCCCACGGTTGAAGGCCGAGATGGGGTTTCGCTCCCATACACGCCGCGGTCGAAAACGGCTCACAAGCCGTTCGCGTTTGTAAGCGCGAACGCAGAGGGGCTTTTCCGACCGATAAAACCCCCGGGTCGCAGCGCGGCCCGGGCTTGTTTTACTTTGATTTAGTTATTGTAGAAACTACTGATTTTGACGTGACCTGTCAATTCTCTGGTGCCTGTATCGACAATATAGACGTTGAAGGCATTGGTGATGGTAACAGAACTGCCAACGGTGTATTCTGGAGATTCTTAGCTTCAGCCATGGTCGTTTACAATCACATACTTATACTTGGCACCATTGGTATTACTTACGATGATCTTGAAGGCATTGTGATCTTCCACGAACAAGTTTCCGGTGTGGAAAGTACGAATGAAGCTGGCCCCTACCTTGACGGTGAAGCTGGTGGAGATGCTGACTGAACGAGACAGATCAAGCCCGCTTTCCTCCAGTACGATAGGCTTAAGATGGGCGGTTTTGGGATCAGCCTTTCCGAGGCTGGTGACAAAGGCGGCGGTCATAGGGACGGCGGGTCCCTCCGGCGCAAGGGCGTAGAGGGACAAGGGAGAACCCAGGGACATTGAGGAGAACAGCCCGGCCAGGCATACCGCCCACAGGAACAGCCCTTCAAAAGCCGCCGAAGAGCAGCCACGGCCAGGATGAGCACGGTTCCTATGAGGGTGTTTTCCAGCCACAGCTGACCGCCAGCCCGCCGGGCCAGCGCCCCGGCGGGCTGGGACCCGTCGTTCCAAAGCGGCTCCATCACCTTGAACTTGGAATCAAACAGCTTACCCATGGAAAGCGACCTCCTTATGTGTCCGTAGGGCGGGCACAAATGACTATTGCAATAGTAACCCTGGGGATAGACTGTCATAATAGTCATTTCTTGTCAAGGCATATCCAGAAAATGATTTTGCAACCTGGCGGGGAATATGGTATACTAAAATTAATAAGGGCGGAACGCCCCGGATGAAAAGGAGGGAGACGGCGGTGAAACGGATCGGGAAGAGTACGGCGGCCCTGGTCCTGTGCGTGGTGGCGCTGATTTCCGCCGTGTCTCCGGTTCAGGGGGCGTCAGTTTACTTCATGGCAGTGAACGATCAGCTGTTGGAGCTATCCGATGAGACTATGCCTGCCATGGTAGAAGGGGTACTGTATGTACCCTATACCTTGCTGTCTGCCAATGCCACCGGGGTAAATCTGGGGGTGTATGCCACCTATAGTGCGGCGGCAGGACGAGTGCTGGTCTTTTCCAGCCGCAAGCAGTTGGTTTTTGACCTGCAATCCAACATGACCTACGATATGAACGGTAATTTCTATTCCGAACGGGCCATTCTGCGCAATTCCACGGTATATCTGCCCATCGCCCGGGTGTGCGATGTGTTCCGGGGAGATATCTATTATACCGTCAGCCGGGTGGAGTACGGTTATCTCGTCCGAGTGCGTAACAGTGCCGCAGAGTTGGGGGATGAAGCTTTTATTGATGCGGCAGCCAATATGATGCGCAACTATCACGACCGCTACCAGAAGGAACAGCCCAGCGCCGACCCGGATCCCCAGGACAGCGGCGTGGTTCCCTCTTCTCCACCGCAAGTCAGCAGCAGCCGGGCGGGGATCTACTTGGCCTTTACTCTGACGGAAGAAGAGGACAATGTGGTGGAGCAGGTCTTGTCTGCCCTGTCAGTACGGGGATGCCGGGCGGTATTTTTTCTCACGCCGGAGCAAATCATCCAGAAGGACGACTTCGTGCGCCAACTGTTGGGTTCAGGACATCTGGTGGGAGCGAGGCTCACCTCTGGCAACGTCTCCGGAGCCTTAGAAGAGCTGGAGCGGGCGGGGGAGGCTCTGGCCGACGTAGCCTACTGCCATTTGAACCTGGCACTGGCGGAGGAGCTGGATGGAGACGCGACAGAGGCGCTGGAGCAGGCGGGCTATGTTTGCTGGCAGACGACCGCTGACGGGCGGGGACTGACCGGCTCCGGCGCCAGCCGGGCGTCCGCTCTGGCCCGTCAGATGGACCGGAGTGAGGGGGCGCGCAACTGCCTGCTCCTGGACGACGGGGCGGGGGAGACGCTAGCCGCCATGCTGTCCGCTCTGGAACGGGCGGATTTCCAAGTTTGGACGCCTGTGGCGTCCGCGCTGTGAGGTGATCGGGATGCGCCAGGTGGTTTTGAATGGGACCACAGCCCCCCTGGAGGATGCCGCCCTGCGGGAGCAGATGACAAGGCATCTTCTGGCCCGGCTGAACGAGTATGAGCCGGAGGGGATGACGGCCCGGCCTGACGGCCCGGGGACTGTACTGGCCCAGATTGGACAAATGTCCGGGGAACAGGCTGTGCGGGCCTTGGCGGACCAGGGAGTGCAGGCCTTGGCGGCGGGGGAGAGGGTACGGTTTCTCATCGGGTCAGAGGTATGCTTTGAGGATCTGGACTATGTGCAGGCCGCAGCCGCAGCCTTGCTGGAATAAAAAGAGAGCCAAAGGGGAGTGACCTTTGGCTCTTTTTTTGAAACATTATGTGCTTAGGGGGCCGGATGCGGACAGAGTGCCAGCTTTCTGCAGGTGAGCTGAATCTTGCTGGGCATGGAACAGATGTTTGACATCGGCTCTGGCCTGTGCTATGCTTGACAGGGAAATACGTGAGCGTCTGGGGCGCCGGAAAGGAGTCTTTGAGGTGGACCGTGTGATCTTTCACTGTGATTGTAACGGCTTTTACGCTTCGGTGGAATTGCTCGAACACCCAGAACTCCAGGATAAGCCGGTGGCGGTGTGCGGGGATCCTAAGAGTCGCCACGGCATTATCCTGGCAAAAAACGAGCGGGCCAAGGGATTTGGGATCAAGACGGCGGAAACCATCTGGCAGGCCCGGAAGAAATGCCCGGACCTGGTGCTGCTGCCCGCCCACCATGACAAATATCGGGCTATGTCCAAGCGAGTCAACACCCTGTATGAACGGTTTACTGATCTGGTGGAGCCCTTTGGCATTGATGAGAGCTGGCTGGACGTGACAGGCACTCTCCATCTGTTCGGCGGGGACAGTGTAGCCCTGGCCGACCGCATCCGGGGCGAGGTGCGCAGAGAGCTGGGTCTGACCATCTCCGTGGGCGTGTCCTTCAATAAGATTTTCGCCAAGCTGGGCAGCGACTATAAGAAGCCCGACGCCACCACCCTGATTACCCCGGAGAATTTTCAGGACATCGTCTGGCCACTGCCTGTCACCGACCTGCTGTATGTGGGGCGGGCGGCGGCCAGGACGCTGGAGCGGTATGGGGTGCATACGATTGGCCAGTTGGCTGCCTTTGACCGCCAGGCCCTGACCACCCTCTTGGGCAAGCAGGGGGGGCAGCTGTGGAATTATGCCAACGGACTGGAGAACAGCCCGGTGTCTCCGGCTGGGCAGTATACGCCCCCCAAGTCGGTGGGCAACGGGGAGACCTTTCCCCGCAACCTTATCACTCAGGAGGAGGTGCGCCGGGGAGTGGCCCTGCTGGCGGATCAGGTGGCTGTTCGGCTGCGGCGGCACCGGATGAAGGCCACAACCCTGCAGGTGACCATTCGGGACCCCAATTTCAAGGATATCTGCCGCCAGAGACCCCTGCCCGCCCCCACCTGCACAGCTCGGGAGCTGATGCGGGCGGCACTGGAGATCATAGGATGCGGTGGAGAGGCAGATGCACCCATCCGGGCCATCACCCTCACCGCCCAGAACCTCATCCCCGAGGATGAGGCCACAGAGCAGCTGGGGCTCTTTGCCCCGGAGGAGCCACACCGCCGGGATAAAGCAGAAAAGCTGGAGCGGGTGGTGGACCGCCTGCGGGAGAGATATGGCCATGATGCGGTGACCCCAGCGGTACTGGTTCCAGCGCCAGGGACGGAAGAGAACGATGTGCCCTTTTGAGAAAAAGAAGACGCCCACCCCTCGGGGTGGGCGTCTGAAAACTTCAGGAGATATTTGCTTATTCCTCCGCCATGGCCTTGGCCGCGGCGATGGCTTTCTCTTGAGCGGCAGGAGGGCAGTCCTCGTAGCGGACAAAGTGGAAGGTAAAGGAACCACGGGACTGGGTCATGGCCCGCAGGTCGATGGAATAAGAGGTCATCTCGGCCATAGGCACCTCGGCAGTGATGACCTGGGTGCCGTCGCTCTGAGGGTCCATCCCCATGACACGGCCCCGGCGCTTATTGAGGTCGCCAATGACGTCGCCCATGTAGTTGTCGGGCACAGTGACCTTCAGCTCACCCACCGGCTCCAGCAGGACAGGATTGGCCTCAGGCAAGGCGGCCTTGTAGGCCAGCTGGGCGGCGGTCTTGAAGGCGATTTCCGAGGAGTCTACCGGGTGGTAGCTTCCATCGTACAGCACGGCCTTCAGGTTGACCACTGGGTAGCCGGCCAGCACGCCGTGGACGCAGGCCTCCTTGATGCCCTTTTCCACCGCGGGGAAGAAATTCTTGGGCACGGAGCCGCCGAACACTTCTTCCGCGAATACGGGCTCTTCGCTTTCGGGGTTGGGCTCGAATCGGATCCACACATCGCCGAACTGGCCGGAGCCGCCGGTCTGCTTCTTGTGGCGGCCCTGTTTGGAGACCACCTTACGGATCTTCTCCCGGTAGGCCACCCGGGGTTCCTTCAGCTCAGCCTCCACGCCGAAGCGGTTTTTAAGCTTGGACACCAGCACATCAGTCTGGATATCGCCGGCAGTGGTGAGCACCATCTGGTGAGTCTCACCGTTGTTGACCACGGTGAAGGTGGGATCCTCCTCGTTAAGACGGGATAGGCCGGCGGCGATCTTGTCGTCCTGGCCCCGGGTCTTGGGGCTGATGGCCTTGGAGTAGTTTGGCTCCGCGAAGGGGATAGGAGGCAGCTTGACATACTTGCGGGCATCGTACAAGGTGTCCCCAGTTTTGAGCTTTTCCATCTTGCCGATGGCGCCGATGTCGCCGCAGGTCAGCTCCTTGACCTCTTCGGTCTTTTTTCCCTTCATAAAGTACAGACGGCCCAGCTTCTCATTCTGCCCGGTGGTGGCGTTGATCAGAGTCATATCAGAGGTGAGAGAACCGGAGATGACCTTCACCAGAGAGTATTTGCCGTACTGGTCGGCTACGGTTTTGAACACAAAGGCGGCGGGGACGGCGCCAGCGGAGACGATGAACTCCATGGGCTGGCCATTTTCGTCCAGAGCCTCGAGAGGGGCGGCCTCGGTGGGGGCGGGCAGCAGGTCTACGATGGCGTTGAGCAGGGCGATGGTGCCCAGGCCGGTATAGGCCGACCCGCAGATGACGGGGACCAGGGACCCGTCCTTGACGCCGGCCTTCAGGCCCTGGGTGATCTCGGCGTAGGTGAAGTCCTCGCCGGAGAAGAACTTGTCCATGAACTCCTCGCTGGTCTCAGCTACGGACTCCATGAGCTGGCCGTAGATCTCGTCCACCACGGACACCTTGTCCTCGGGAACGGGAATCTCCGTGCGCTTGCCGTCCCGGATCTCATAGGCCCGCTTGTGAAGCACGTCCACGATTCCGGTGACCTGTTTGTTTTCGTCCCAGATAGGTACCACCAGGGGGGCGATGTTCTTGCCGAAATACTCCCGCAGGGTGTTGAAGGCGGAGTTATAATCCACATTGTCCTCGTCCATTTTGGAGATGTAGACGATGCGGGGCATTTTCCGCTGGGACAGATATTTCCAGGCCCGTTCCGTGCCGACGGACAGGCCGCCCTTGGCCGCGCACACCAGGATACCCGCGTCCGCTACGGACAGGCACTCGGCCACCTCGCCGGCGAAGTCGAAATTGCCCGGCGTGTCCAGCACGTTGATCTTGCAGCCGTTATATTCTACGGGGGCGACAGCGGCGGAAATAGAGATCTGCCGCTTGATCTCCTCCGGATCATAGTCACAGACGGTGTTTCCCTCAGAGGTCCTGCCCATGCGGTCGCTGCCGCCGGTCAGGGAGAGAAAGCTCTCGACGAGGGTGGTCTTTCCGTTACCACCATGGCCCAACAGGCAGATATTTCGGATGTTTTGCGGAGAATAACTCATAACTTGTTCCACTCCTTACGATTTGAGGGTAGGCTTGCGGGGCAGGTCACCCGTCAGCCGCTATTGACAATTATATAATAAATATCGGCGCTTGGCAACCCGAATTTGAGAAAAATGACGAAATCTTTTTACGGGAAGGAAAGGGCGCAAAGAAACAGCCGGAGACCTGTTTTCAGGTCCCCGGCTGTCCGGTCACTTCTTCCGTTTTTTCTTTTCAAAGAAATCCTTTACCGGAGTGCTATGGACGATTGGGCCTTCTCCCATGGCCTCGGCGAAGCGGCTCAAGGCGTCCCGCTGTTCGCTGGTGAGGCTGGTGGGCACCATGATCCGCACCGTAACGTACTGGTCGCCCCGGCCTCGTCCATTGACTGTGGGCACGCCCTTGCCCCGCAGGCGGAAGGTGGTGCCGGTCTGGGTGCCGGCGGGAAGATTGTACTTCACTTTGCCGTCGATGGTGTCGATCTGCAACTCCGCGCCCAGGGCGGCCTGGGTGAAGGACACCGGCTGCTCCAGATACAGGTCGTACCCGTCCCGTTCAAACCGGGGATCCGGGGTGACGGAGACGGTGATGAGCAGGTCGCCGGCGGGGCCGCCGTTCTGGCCGCTGTTGCCCTGACCCCGCATGGAGATGGTCTGACCATCATCGATGCCAGCAGGGATACGCACCTTGATCTTCTTTTGCTTGCGCACCTGGCCCTCTCCACGGCAGTCGGGGCAGGGCTGGTGGATGATCTTGCCGGTGCCGTTGCAGTTGGAGCAGGGAGAGGTGGTGGTAAAAGCGAAGCCGCCGCCCCCCCGCTGGATCCGGACCTGTCCGGTGCCATGGCAGGTGGGGCACACCTCCGCTGTAGTACCGGCGGCGCAGCCGGTGCCGTGGCAGGTATTGCAACTCTCCGTCCGGGTGAGGTTAATCTCCTTTTCCACGCCGGTCATGGCCTCTTGGAAGGAGATGGTCATATTGGCCCGGAGAGAGGCACCTCGCTTGGGGGCGTTGGGATTAGCCTGGCGCTGGCTGCCGCCGAAGCCGCCGAAACCCCCGCCGAAGAAGGAACCGAAGATGTCTCCCAGGTCGATGTCCCCCATGTCGAAGCCGCCGAAGCCGCCCCCGCCGGCGCCGAAGTTGGGGTCTACCCCCGCATGGCCGAATTGGTCATACTTGGCCCGTTTCTCCTTGTCGGACAGCACCTCATAGGCCTCGTTGATCTCTTTGAACTTAGCCTCGGCTTCTTTGTTGCCCGGATTCATGTCCGGGTGGTACTGCTTGGCCAGCTTCCGGTAGGCTTTCTTCAGTTCATCGTCCGTGGCGGTGCGGGACACCCCCAGGACTTCATAATAGTCTCGTTTTTGTTCAGGCATACACGGTTTCACCTCTCAATCGAGGAATGGTCGATACCCACAGCAAGCGGGGTGGAACCCACCCCGCTTGCCGCGGCACTGTCAAGCTTCTCACTTGTTGTTGTCGTCATCTACGACTTCATAGTCGGCGTCCACCACGTTGTCGTCGCCGCCGTTCCCGGTCGCGCCGGCACCGCCAGACGCGCCGCCCATGTCAGGGCCGGCCTGGCCGCCGTTCTGGCTGTAGAGCTTTTCACTGACAGCGTAGAAGGCCTTGGTCAGTTCCTCGGTGGCATTCTTAATGGCGTTGGTGTCCGTGCCCTTGAGGGCGTCCTTCAGGGCGTTGAGCTTGCTCTCAATGTCGCCCTTGTCCCCTGCGGGGATTTTGTCACCCATCTCCTCCAGGGTTTTCTCGGTCTGATAGACCATCTGGTCGGCCTGGTTGCGGGTGTCCACTTCCTCTTTCCTCTTGGCGTCCTCGGCGGCGAACTGCTCCGCCTCCCGGACGGCCTTCTCCACATCCTCCTTGGACATGTTGGTGGAGGAGGTGATGGTGATGTGCTGCTCCTTGCCGGTACCCAGGTCCTTTGCGGACACGTTCACGATGCCGTTGGCGTCGATGTCAAAGGTGACCTCGATCTGGGGCACGCCGCGGCGGGCGGGGGCGATGCCGTCCAGGTGGAAGCGGCCCAGGGTCTTGTTGTACTGGGCCATCTCACGCTCACCCTGGAGCACGTGGACCTCCACACTGGTCTGGTTGTCGGCGGCGGTGGTGAAGATCTGGCTCTTCTTGGCGGGGATGGTGGTGTTGCGCTCAATGAGCTTGGTCATCACGCCGCCCATGGTTTCGATGCCCAGGGACAGGGGGGTGACGTCCAACAGCAGCAGGCCCTTCACGTCGCCCACCAGCACGCCGCCCTGAAGGGCAGCGCCCATGGCCACGCACTCGTCGGGATTGATGCCCTTGAAGCCCTCCTTGCCGGTGAGCTTCTTCACCATCTCCTGCACGGCGGGGATCCGGCTGGAGCCGCCCACCATCAGAACCTTCTGGATATCATTGCCGGACAAGCCCGCGTCGCTCATGGCCTGGCGCACAGGGCCGGCAGTAGCCTCTACCAGATGGGCGGTGAGCTGGTCGAACTTGGCCCGGGTGAGGGTCAGCTCCAGATGCTTGGGCCCGGTGGCGTCGGCGGTGATATAGGGCAGGTTGATGGAGGTGGAGGTGACGCCGGACAGCTCAATCTTGGCCTTCTCGGCGGCCTCCTTCAGCCGCTGCATAGCCACCTTGTCGCCGGTCAGGTCGATGCCCTCGGCTTTCTTGAACTCAGCAGCCATCCAGTCCATGACGCATTTGTCAAAGTCATCACCGCCCAGGCGGTTGTTGCCGGCGGTGGCCAGCACTTCAATAACGCCGTCGCCAACTTCCAGCACGGACACGTCGAAGGTGCCGCCGCCCAGGTCATATACCATGATCTTCTGGTCAGATTCCTTGTCCACGCCGTAGGCTAGGGCAGCGGCGGTGGGCTCGTTGATAATCCGCTTAACCTCCAGGCCGGCAATCTTGCCCGCGTCCTTGGTAGCTTGGCGCTGGGCATCGGTGAAGTAGGCGGGAACGGTGATGACCGCCTCAGTGACAGTTTGGCCGAGATAGGCCTCAGCATCCGCCTTCAGCTTTTGAAGGATCATGGCGCTGATCTCCTGAGGGGTGTACTTTTTGCCGTCAATATTCACCTTATAGTCGGACCCCATCTCCCGCTTGATGGAGATGACGGTCCGGTCGGGGTTGGTGATGGCCTGGCGCTTGGCTACCTGGCCCACCATGCGCTCGCCGTCCTTGGAGAACGCCACCACAGAGGGGGTGGTACGATTGCCTTCCGCGTTGGGGATGACGACGGCCTCGCCGCCCTCCATGACCGCCACGCAGGAGTTGGTAGTACCTAAGTCAATACCGATGATCTTGGACATAATAAATTCCTCCAATTTTAGAAGATAGTTTTTACATAGAGATAAATAGAACGTGTGGGATACGGTTCTGTCACCCAGAAATTCAGGATTCCCGGCTCCTACTTAGTTGGCCACTTTGACCATGGCAAACCGGATGACCTTCTCGCCGCAGATAAAGCCCTGCTGGAATACTTCTACCACAGTGTTTTCACCCACAGACTCGTCGTCTACGTGCATCACTGCGTTGTGACGGTTGGGATCAAAGGTCTCCCCCAGGGCGGGAATGACCTCCACGCCCAGTTTGGTGAGCACGTCCTGCAGGCCCTTCATGGTCATGTCCACGCCCTTGGCGTAGGCCTCATCACAGGTCTCTTGCTTCAAAGCCCGTTCCAGATTGTCGTAGACCGGCAGGAAAGCGGACACTGTCTGGGCCTTTGCTTCGGTCCAGGCGTTCTCCTTTTCCTTGGCGGTGCGCTTGCGGTAGTTGTCATACTCCGCAGCCAGCCGGAGGTACTGGTCCTCCTTCTCCGCCAGAGCAGCCTGAACAGCCTGGGTGGAGTCCTCCGCCGGGGCGGCGGGCTGTCCCTCCTGCTCCGGCGCGCCAGCCTGAGCGGCAGAGGCGGTTTCTTCGGTCACGGCCTCCTGCTGGGCGGCCTTGTTTTTCTTTTTCTCAGACATGGAATGCTATTCCTCCTTTTCCGGCTTACCCGGGGGCAGTTCGGTCTGGCCGAACAGCTTGCTCAGGCCATCCGCTACATAAGACAGCTTAGCGGCTACTTTGCCGTAATCCATCCGGGTTGGGCCAACCACGCCGATGACGCCCTTCATGCCGTCTCCGATGTCGTAGCTGGCCAGCACCACACTGGTATCCTTCAATTCCTCGGCCACATTTTCCGGACCGATGAGGATTTGGGTATTGTCGTCCTTCATCGCGGGCAGGGACAGCGCCTTGGCTAAATCGGGTTCGTCGCTGAGGTAATTTATCAGCTTTTGCGCCTTATTTACGTCCCGGTATTCCGGGTGGTCCAGAATATGGCTAGCGCCGGCCGTATAGACCGCGCTGTTCTCCAGATCGTCCAGCACTTCCATGGCGAAGGACACCACAAGAGAAATCAGTCCGTAGGAGTTGCCGGCGGCGTGTTCCGCCACTCGCATCAGCTCCGGGGTGAGCTGGTCCAGGTTTTTGCCCACAAAGGAAGCGTTAAGCAGGGTGGTAAGCAACTGGAGCTGGGGCTCCGAAAGGTCCGAGGGGAGACGGACCAGTTTGTTTTTCACCACATTGGTATCGGTCATCACCACGATGATAAAGGAATTGGGATCCACCATAATGAGATCGAACCGTCGGATGGTCATTCTCCGCGCCCCGCCCGCCAAGGCGAAGGCCGGATAGTTGGTCAACTGGGACACCACACGGCCAGCCTGGTCGATGACCTTGTCCAACTCCTGCATTTTCAAGTGGAGCGCCTCGTTGATCTGGCGGGTTTCCTCCATGCTCAGCCGCTGCTGTTCCATCAATTCATTGACATACAACCGATAGCCCTTGGGGGAGGGCACTCGTCCAGCGGAGGTGTGGGGCTGCTCCAGATAACCCAGCTCCGTCAAATCGGCCAGTTCATTGCGAATGGTGGCGGAGGATACATCCAGGTCAAGCTGCTCCTGAAGGGTTTTGGAACCCACAGGTTCTGCGGTCTGGATATAGCTTTCCACCACGGCCTGCAAAATTTTCTTTTTGCGCTCAGTCAGCGCCACAGGTCCCATCTCCCTTCATAAGGTTTTAGCACTCGGCATCCTTGAGTGCCAAACTTAATGTACCACCTCTGCCGCTTGATGTCAATAGTTCAGTTGTAAATTAAATGTGAATGAGGAGGAGAGAAAAAATACCGCTTTTTTTTCGCAAAACGAAAGAAACTGTGCTAATGCTTCTGGCAGGAAAAGTAGAAAGCGCAGGGGCCTTCTGTAGAACAGGAGGGCATGGGCTTGACGGCGCGGATATTTGATGATAACATAAACTAGATTATTGATAAAATAATTTATTTTATTGGGGAGGAGAACTCTGTATGCCGGCAAAAAAACAGGTTACCAGAGAGATGATTTTAGCCGCAGCTGTAGAGTTGCTAAGGGAGGGTGGGAGCGGGGCGGTCCAAGTGAAGGCACTGGCCCATAAACTGAACTGCTCCACCCAGCCCATCTACCTGTCCTTTGATAGTATGGAAGCCCTGCACAGGGCGCTGTCCTGTGAGGCCATCGAGGTATTTTTACAGGATATTAGCTGTAACGGCGGCGGAGAGGCGAGCTTGTATGGGATGGAGTACATCCGCTTCGCTGCAGAGGAAAAGCACCTGTTTCAGTTTCTCTTTATGAGGCGGAACGCCTTTGTCCAGCTGCGACAGGCCCTGACACCTATCATGAACAGCGCCATTTCCCGGCTCATGGACCGCTACGGACTGGACTATGACGAGGCCCACTATTTCCACGACCAGCTTTGGATGCACACTCATGGCATCGCCTCCATGGTGGCCACGGACTTCTGTCAGTGGGATATGGACAAGGTGGAACGGATGGTGGAGGAGTGTCATGCGTTGCTGAGCCGGAAGTACACGGGGGCGCATCAGCTATGATGTTTTCCAACCGGGATTTGAGAAACCTGATTTTTCCCCTGTTCGTAGAGCAGTTCCTGCTGATGCTGGTAGGCATTGCGGACACCTTTACGGTGAGCTTCGCCAGCGAGGCGGATGTGTCCGGTGTGTCACTGGTGAATTCCTTCAACACGGTTTTGGTATTTGTGTTCACTGCACTGTCCTCCGGCGGTGCGGTCATCATCAGCCAGTATGTCGGCAGGGGGGACGGGCACCGGGCGGAACGGTCCGCCGGGCAGCTACTCATGATTTCCGTTCTTATTTCCGCCGCCCTCACGGCGTTGATTTTAGCCTTTCACAGCCAACTACTCATTCTGCTGTTCGGCCGCGTGGAGGCACAGGTCATGGCGGCCAGCCGCAGCTACCTGCTTATCACCACCTGCTCTATCCCAGCCCTGGCGGTGTACGACGTCGGGGCTGCCCTGTGCCGGAGCATCGGAAAGGCCGGCGCGACCATGTATATCTCCACGGCAGCCAATCTCGTCAACATTATCGGAAACTGCGTGGGGGTATTTGTGCTGCATCTCGGGGCGGAGGGGGTGGCCTGGCCGTCGCTGTTCTCCCGAATCCTGTCCGCGGCGGCGGTGACCGTCTACTGTGCCCGCCAAGGGAATGCCGTCCGGTATCGCTTTCCGGATATTTTTTCCTGGGATGGCAGCTTGCTGAAGAAAATCATGGGTGTGGCTCTGCCAAATGGTCTGGAAAACGGAGTGCACCAACTGGTGAAGGTGGGCCTGTCCAGCATGGTGGCCCTGTTTGGCACCTATCAGATCGCGGCCAACGGCCTGGCCCAGAGCATCTGGTCCCTGGCGTCCATCATGGGGCTGGCCATGGCACCGGCCTATACTACCGTCATCGGCCGGTGCATGGGTGCTGGGGAGATTGACAGCGCCAACTACTATTTCAAAAAGCTCAATCGGATCACCCTGGTCCTCTCTGTGGCTTGGAATGCTCTGGTCTTTGCAATGACTCCAATTATAGTCCGGTACTCCGCCATCTCCGCCCCGGCCAAGGAGCTGGTGATCTGGCTGGTGCTTATCAACAACGTTTTCAATAGCCTGGCTTACCCCTTTGCCGGCCCTCTGGGCAACGGCTTGCGGGCGGCAGGTGACGTGAAATTCACCATGTGGGTGTCCATCACCCTGACCATCGCTGCCCGGCTGTTGTTTTCCGCCCTGTTCGGGCTATGGCTGGGCTGGGGGGTCATTGGGGTAGCCGTGGGTATGAGCATCGACTTGGTGTTTCGGGGAGCAGTGTTCCTCTGGCGGCTGCGTTCCCAGCAATGGAGCCGGTTCCAGCTCATTTGACAATCTGGGAGATAGAAGGTGCCCGGGGCTCATTCAGAAGAATGAGCCCCGGGCACTTTGTTTTCATAATGCGGATTCAGCAGTCCACGGTGATATTGTCCGTGCCGTGGGCCTCGAACTCGTCGATGTAGGCGTCGATGCGGGAGGCGAGTTCCTCATAATTGCTCTCGTCGATGGGAACATCGTCCATGTCCCGTCGGGCCAGGTCCTCGGCCAAAATTTCAAAAAAGACATTGTTTTCATATTCCATGATGGCCTCATGGATACCCCCTTCTGCAAAGGCCCGGGAGGGGATGATCTCGCCCATATACTGCTCGGCCAGGGTGGGCATACCCTCCTGGGCAGCCTTGGCGAACAGCAGGCTCTCCACCTCATCGTAATCCTTAAAACGGTCCTCGCCCCGGGTGGAGTTCAAGATCCAGTTCCCGATGTACGCCATGTCCAGCAGACGGCGGAATTGCTTGCGGGTCAGCTCCAGTTCCATGACACACCGCTCCTTTCCCAAAGGTGTCCAGGCGGGGCGGAACGCGCCGCCGCCACGGGTATCGTGTACTCTATATTATACCTGGTGGAGACGGATTGTCAATGGACATAGTTTCCGGTACCGGCGCATAAGGTGGAGTGATGATTACCAGCGATGGAGCGTGATGAAAATGCAAGCTGCCCGGGGAGAAAACCGGATTGAATTGTTGGGGCGGGTCGTAGACCGGCCTGTTCTGTCTCACCAAAATCATGGCACGGACTACTATATCATGCCTCTGGCTGTCCCCCGCCTGTCCGGGACGGAGGATGTACTCAACCTGGTGCTGTCCCGATGGCAGTTGGAGCGGTGGGCCCTTCCGCCGGGCCAATGGGTGAGGACGGAAGGGGAGGTGCGTTCCTATAACAATAAAAGCGGAGTGGGCAGCCGGCTGGTGATCACCGTGCTGGTCCGAGACTTGGCTGTCACCCAGGAGGGAGAGGGGGTCAACCGCTTGGTGCTGTCCGGGGCACTGTGCAAGCGCCCCGTGGTCCGGCGAACCCCCCTGGGACGGAGTATCTGCGACCTGCTGCTGGCTGTGAACCGGGCCTATGGACGGGCGGATTACCTGCCCTGTATCGCTTGGGGTTCACTGGCTGCCTGCTGCGGCCGGATGTCAGTAGGAGACAGGCTGCGGCTGGAGGGGCGATTACAGAGCCGGCAATACCGCAAGGTGGTGGACGGAGAAGAGGTCACCCGGGTGGCCTATGAGGTGTCTGTCATGAACTTGCTGGAAGAGGAGGCAGGCACCGCCCCTGCTTGGGCGAACCTGGCCGGCGGGGAAGGAACCTCCTACCTGCTGGAGGGGCCGGGAGAGGAACGGATATTGTAGGCGGACCAGCGGACAAGAAGAAAGCAAGAGGGGCCGGGACGCT